>JBLHGQ010000045.1:0-20763 GCA_047614505.1 Rhodothermales bacterium
CCCCTTATTCTTCCCGCCAGTTCAATAGGCACCGAAACCGTGTTCCTGACCAGGGCATCTTCTGCATCCTGACTCCAGTGTCTTGCATTAATCCCGGCCAATGCTGACTTCGCTATTTCTTCATCCAGTTTGATCATTTGATCTTCCCGAGCAGCCAGAATCTCTGTTCTCGAACCGGCAACAGCACGATAAAGCAGCCGTTCAGCAAAACTTAACTCCCTTCCTGCAGGAGTTGGAGTTGAACCTGAATCTGCCATCACCCAGGAACCTGCATCAATGATCCATGCGCGTGATCCTTCAGGTATCACCCCTGAAAGCCAGGAATTTAACTCCTCAGACTGATCGACCAGAGAAAGCCAACTTCCCGGTACATTGTTTTCAACGGTTCCAATCGAGGAAACTGAAGATTGAGTACCGCTCCGATTTTGCACATCGATGGAGCCAATACTCAGGTCCACCAGTTCTGAACTGAGCGGCAGGGACAGCTCAACGACGTATCCGTCCGGTCGATCCAGCCAATAACCCTGTAGTTGTCCGCCACCTTCTGTAAGGCTGGTCAGGTTAAGAGGGCCAGGTGCCGCCGTGTGAATCCGGAAATTAATCAGGCCGCGGGCGCTTCGAAGAAACAGGCTTAATCCATCGGACGTAACAACTTCAGCCTCCTCGTTCGAAGGAAGCGACTGACGAACCGGGCTTTTGTCGACAACCGTACACAGCAGATACAGATGGTTTCCGAATCGCCCCGCTGCCACCCTGAGTTCTTGTCCGCTGATTTTGGATTTGAAAACGGTGGTTTTGTCAGCCTCAGGCCAATCGTCAGCGTATCCATCGAGATGTGGCAACACGACCATTTCTCTCAAGGGCAATATCCGCTCGCGACCGAAAATCAGATTTGACTGGTGTTCTGCCGGCAATGCCCGGGCAACTGTTCGGGCGGAAGCAAGCAAAGCGCTTTCCTGGCCGGCACGCAGAAAACGCTCGAGTTCCTGCATCAGTTTCCAGCCAAACCAGGGAACCAAAAGTGTGGCCAGAGAAAGGGTTAATAACTGGTTTCGTAACTTCATCCGGAGCTATTGTGTCTCTGGTTTCCAACGGTAACCTGCCCCATAAACCGTATCCAGGTGATCAAATTCTTCACTTACTTCCTTAAACTTCTTACGAATACGCTTAACGTGGCTGGTGATTGTCTGGTCATCAACCAGAACATTTGCGTCATCCATTAATTGCTGTCGGGTACGGACATGCCCCGGATGACGGACCAGCGAATGAACCAACCAGAACTCAGTGACGGTCAAGGGTACCTGCTCACCAAGCCAGTGAACCTCCATTCGTTCAACCGACAATTCCAAAGAACCACGCTGTAACTTCTTTTCTTCACTACGGTCACCTGCCAGGGCCTCAATGCGACGGAACAAAGCCACAACTCGTGCAACGAGATGGGGAAGGCTGATGTCTTTGGTCAGGTAATCATCAGCACCTAATCTCAGACCAGAAATCACGTCCATATCTGAATCCCGGGCGGTTAGGAAAATTATGGGAAGACTACGTGAAAGTGATCGCAGTTCGCGGCACAACTCGAACCCACCCTCAATGTCATCTCCCAGACCAACATCAATAATCACCAGTTCCGGCAAGCGGCGTTTAAATGCTTCCAGCGCACTGTGACGCTCACTGTATCCATTAACGTGATAGCCGTAGCGGCGAAAAGCATCTTCATAGTTGTGACGAATAATGGCTTCGTCTTCGACAATCGCAATTTGGCGCTGCATAAGTATTCCTCGCTGAGGCCTAATCATAAGACCGCAGCCTGCATAAAGCACAATCTCATTACAAATAAATGGCCGATGCCACCTGATTGCCTTAATTTGGCCCATAGCTTGCCCTAGCAAGCCACCTGCCGGTCATTACTTGAGTGCCAAATACTGCCTGAACCCGAACTTATCAGGCCCAAACGCAATGAACTACTCTGACCACTCGATTCGAAACTCACTGGAAAAGGAAGCCTGGCGCTGCCACCCTTCTCTCGCTTTAAAAATGGCCCATCGCCGCCAAACCCAAACGGGCAAGCAGAAGTCTCTTCGCTGGCAGGACCGGACGCTTTTGATTATTGGCATCATTCTTCTAAGCCTTGTGCTGCTGAGAATTGAAACTGCCGGTGCAGATGCAAATGCCAATACCAATACCAATACCGGTGAAGAGGTCTGGGGGTTGGAATTAAATACAGCTAACAGCCGTACAACCCAGATGGCAATTAACACCGATATCAGGGTTGAGGTTAGTGGCTTGATCGCCAGAGCCGAAATCACACAAATTTTCTCCAACCCCGGTAATGAATGGGCCGAAGGCATCTACCGCTTCCCGTTGCCTGATGGTGCCGCTGTAGATCGAATGCAAATTCACGTAGGTGAGAAGATCATTGAAGGCGAGATTCAGGAAAGAGAATCTGCAAGGCATGTCTACCAGCAAGCGTTGACAGAGGGGTTCACAGCATCACTGGTGGAGCAACATAAAGCGAATCAATTTGAAACACGACTGGCAAACATAGGCCCCGGAGAGGAAATTCAGGTCACTATTGGTTTCCTGCTTAATGTGAAATACGAGGAAGGTGGATTCAGCCTGCGCCTGCCAACAACATTCGCACCGCGATGGAATGCGCCAGTCGCCGGAGTCCGGGCTATGTCGGCGCTTGAGCCCCTGGTTCCGCAACCACTTCTCTCGCAGGACTCAGGTATAGGTCACCGTCTGAACCTTGAATTCCTGATCAGGACCAGTATTGGTTTTGCTGCGATTGAAAGTCGCTACCATGACGTTGATATTGCCCCTACAAACGATGGCTATCTGGTCAAATTACTCGATGAGGCTGAAGTCGCAGACCGTGATTTTGAGCTGGCCTGGTATCCCGACCTGCAAACGGTCCCCCAAACCACTCTGATGACATGGGATGGTGGCGATGCAATCTATGCACAGCTAATGATGCTGCCGCCCTTATCCGGATCAATCAGTCGACAGTCTCGAGAGGTGGTATTTATTATCGATACTTCCGGTTCTATGGAGGGTGACTCCTTGAGGCAAGCCAGTTCCGCCCTGATCAAAGGATTGGAAGAGCTTCAGCCAGATGATCGATTCAACCTGATCCGGTTTAGTTCCGATACTGCAGTATTGTTTAACGAATCCTTACCCGCCATTGAGGAAAACCTCAATCTCGCCAGACATTACATCGATGGTTTGAGCGCCAACGGTGGCACGGTGATGGCTCCCGCGCTAGATGCAGCCTTTTCCTTACCTGTGCAATTCGGACTGCTGCGACAGGTCATTTTCGTGACCGATGGAAGCGTTGGAAATGAAAAAGCATTGCTTTCCGACATAGCCGAAGACCTCGGCGACAGCCGCCTGTTTACAGTCGGCATTGGCTCGGCACCTAACACCTGGTTTATGCGCAAAGCCGCCGAAATAGGCCGTGGAAGTCATACCCATATCGGAAAGCTTGATGAAGTTGAACTTCGAATGTCCAAATTGTGGACGAATATCCGCCTGCCTGCACTTTCAGACATCTGTGTAGATTGGGGTACCGATGCAGAGTACTTCCCGGAGATCATTCCAGACCTTTATGCCGGCGAGCCATTATGGGTAGTGGCCCGGCTGTCACTATTACCCGGTCAGATAAGTGTTTGCGGTTTGTTGAACGGGCAGAGCTGGGAAAATATCAGCCAACCATTTGAAACAAAAGGCTCCAATACCATTGCCACTCTCTGGGCACGAAAGAAGGTCGAAGCACTTGAGGAAAGTATTGTGTTTGGTGCTGATCAGGAGTCAACCCGGGCGCAAATCACTCAAGTTGCGCTGGACTACGGCCTGTTAACTTCGCAAACAAGCCTGGTGGCGGTAGATAAGACACCCGCCCGTCTGAGTAGCGAAAAATTGAACACCGAACATATTCCCAGCTTGCTACCTGCAGGCAGTGGCCAGTCCATTGGTTTCGCGCAAACTGCAACCGGCTGGAGAACACAGCTTTTGCTTTCACTGCTTACCCTGTTTATTTCTGGATGGATGTATTGGGCCGCCGGTTCTCGCCTGCCATTGGGAGCTTCAACAAGCGCCACACGCTGACCCTCCTGAAAATGTTGAAGCAGAAATACCAATGGCTGTTCGCGGCGGTGCTTGTCACCGCCGCATTTTTTTTGGCCAACGCGTTATGGATTCCGGTAAAGGCGAAAGTGGCCCAGTTTTTACTGGAAAATGCCTGGCAAAGAACACTGGCTGGTGAAATAGGTGCAAAACCCTGGCCCTGGGCGGATACCAGCCCGGTCGGAGTGCTGGAAGTTGCGACCCTTGGGATCCGGCTTATTGTGCTTTCCGGTACTTCAGGCAGAAACCTGGCTTTTGGTCCAACATTGCACAGCCCCCCTGAAGAAAATGACAAAATTCTCAGCGGTCACCGCGACACACACTTCCGCTTCCTTGAATCAGTAAAAATCGGTGAGATTCTTAGGGTCACCACCGTACATGGTGCATTGGAGTATCGGATAAGCTGGCTGGAAGTCATCGATAGCGATGTGCAGGAACTGGTTCTGGAACCCGACGTGTCCCGCCTTACCTTAACAACCTGCTACCCCTTTGATTCCCCCTCAGCCGGCGGATCTTTACGCTACGTGGTCACTGCAATTCAAGTTAGCTGAACGCCCGGCTGTGTGCCGGGCGGGATTACAAAAATACTGCTTATTCGTAATCGGTCATCATCCAGATTTGTCGGACCGGCTCTTTTTCGGACCAAACCATCAGGCTACCGTCAGCACTCCATGATGGTAAGGCTCCATTACCCAAAGGGGTCTTGCGGATTACCTGGTAGTCCTGGCTACCTTCTTCAACGGCGTACAAACCGCTGTTGCCATACCCCCTCGGCCCACTAAGAAAATAGTAGCGTTTGTCCGGCCCCCAAATGCCAATGTAGTCCCAATACGGATCCGGCATATTAGCGAGATCAGAAATCCGGGAGGTCTTTAGATTCACAATACGTGAGCCATTATTATCAATGGTGTTGTAGTACATGTAGCTAATACGATCCCCATCCGGATGCCATGCGAGTATTTCTTTGTATTGGTCCTCTTCAGGCGGCGTGACTCTGGTGACTTCTTTTAGTGCCCGGTCCACTTTCATGATGTGATTACTTTCTTCACCTTCAAGATAGGCAAATCCAGCGATAAACTTACCATCCGGCGACCACTCCAGGCTCCAGGATTCCCAGTTCTTTACAGCAGCCAGAACCATTGCATCTCCCCCGTTTGCCGGTATTACCATCAGGTCGCCATCGATAGTAAATGCGACTTCATGACCATCAGGAGACCAGGAGGGAATCAGGTGGCGAACACCATCTGCGGAATACAGGCTGATGGCCTTACCTCCACCTGAGGGCATCACGAAAAGTGTTGTTGTGTCACCCGTGTATTGTGCGTACGCAATTTTCGAACCATCCGGTGACAGGAGCTTATTTGGACCATAACTGGTTAATATTTTTCCCGGGACCAGCTTTCTTGGATTATCTCCATTGGCCCCTACTTTCCACAGGCCTACCCGGCCCGGTTGCCTGTCTAAGTAATAAACTGATTGTCCATCGGGGGACAGCATGGGGCCAGAACCGCGCACCACCGCGTGGGCTGCTTCCATATTATTGCTGGCGGCCGCAAAGACCCGGTGATTGTCCGTGATCAAAGCAAAACTTAGTTGACCACCATGTCGTGAAATACGGGGATAAAAGGCTGACGCATTGCTGAAGGTCGTTATTTGCACCGGGGATTCATCAGATCCATGTTTTCGGCGGTACACATTACGCGCCACCTCAGGGCCTGAAACATAATAGATCTGGGTTCCATCTGCACTCCACACAGGCCAACCCTCGTAACCATCATCTTGAGTTAGTCGGGTGGTTTCACCGCTCTCCAAATTCAGCTGCCAAATATCCATTTCACTGTGATCTTCTTTATCTTCAGTCACTCTGTGATACAGCATGAATCGACCATCCGGGGAAACCTGACCAAGCGCAGTCATGTGATCAACATTGCTCAGGAACTCTTTCTTCACCACTCCATCGAGACTCACAATACGGAAACCATCCTGGGCTTGAAATATCACGCCGTTACTGTCTGGCATCCACTCAGCCCCTCGGTATCGCATGTTAAAGTTCAAAAAATCACCACTAAATTGTCGGGACTCCTGCGTTTCAGTGTTGAGCAACATAAACTGTTGCACGCCGTCCTGCTTGCTCATATGTTTGCTTTGGCTATAAAGAACATACTTGCCGTTCGGTGACCACCGGGCATGGTTGATATATTCCCAATCTGCAGCATCCTTGATCAGGGGTTGCCCGACTGATCCATTGGTATCGCGCAAATAGGCTTCTGAGCGTAGGTTCGGGAAGAGTCTTTTGCGCCCGTCGGTGGCTTTGAGAACGTTGATAAGCTTTGTCCCATCCGGGGAAAAGTCGTAACTGCGAACAGTGTCCAGGTGCGTATTAAACATTTGTTCCGATACCACGGTGTAATTGGCACCTGATACTCGTGCGCCCGCTTCAGGCGCTGCACTTGTAGATGCGGATAAGGCGTTTAATTTCGAATTGGCCACCATAAATGACGTCGGCTGGTCTGAGAATTCCGAAACAACCCGCTCATAAGCAGGAACAGCTTCAGGGGAGCCCTGAAGTTCGTAGGCACTCCCCAGTTCAACCAGTGCCCGGGCAACATGTTGCCGGCTAGCGGTAGCTGACATGGCAACCTGCCTGTAGAGGGATATTGCCTGGCTAAGGTCACCTTCCACCATACGAGCGTGAGATGCTTTTTCCAGCACCATCGGCGCATCTACTCTGCTTTGTGCGCTTACATCTGCAGCGCAAAATAGCATCGCAATCAGAACTGTCAATGAATGTGAAGTTGTTTTCATCGGTCTTCTCCAGCGTCAATAAATCATGTAGCCGAAAGAATAAGCCGTCACTGTTTAGGTGGAACCGCGTGACTGATTAGATTTAGTGCAGTTTGTGTCAGGTTTTCCTGACAATTCAAGAATCGAACCGGTAGCCCATGCCGCGAATACTGGAAATATGACTGGAACCATTCGGCTCCAGCTTTTTGCGTAGATTGGCGATATGCGTGTCGATCACTCGGTCTGTAAGCACCGCATTGCTGCCCCAGACCAGGTCAAGGATCTGATTACGGTTCAATACACGACCGGCATTTCGTATCAATGCACCCAGCAACTTGAACTCCAGCGCGGTCAGCTCGATGATTCGCTCACCCTCTTTGAGTTCCACGCGTTCAAGGTCGAGGACAAAATTGCTAAACCGGTAGTGAACACTTTCAGATGCTGTCGACCTTCTCAGCAGGGCCTTAATCCTTGCGCGCAGCTCAAGGGGGCTGAATGGCTTGGTTACATAGTCATCGGCACCCAGTTCCAGACCCAGAACTTTTTCAGCCTCATGAGACCGGGAAGTCAACATAATGATCGGCAGATTCGGTTTTTGCTGGCGAACTTCACGGCAAACGTCATAACCATCTTTGCCCGGCAACATCACATCCAGGATCATCAGGTCATAAGCCTCACTCAGCGCCAGCTGCACTGCCTCGAGTCCATTGCCGGAAACATCCAATTGATAACCCTCAAGCTCAAGGTCATCTTTGAGCCCGATTGCAATGGCGGGATCATCTTCCACTACCAAAATTCTGAAACTCATGCCTCACCTTCCATTTCAATCTCAATGGTAAATGTCGATCCAAGGCCTGGTTCGCTTTCAAGACCGATCATTGCGCCCTGATCTTCTAGGATTTTCCGGACCATGGCCAGCCCCATTCCCGTGCCTTTTGCGTTTGTGACTTTTGCAGCATCTCCCCGAACGAATTTTCTAAAAACCCGTGATTGATCTTCCTTACTAATTCCAATACCGCAATCCGAAATAACGGTCACTGACGTTCCGTTTTTTGAACCATTGCTGACCGATATTTGTGGCTGGGCATCGGAATACTTCGCTGCGTTATCAAGCAGGTTCCACACCGCTCTGACCAAAGATTCACGATCCATCATGACATATTGATCTCCGGTGACTTCCAGCTTCAAGGCTGATTCCTCCAGTCTATATTCTTCTCTGAATGTTGCGATGATCTCCTCCAGCAAATCTCCCATATTCAACTTTTCAGGCCGATAGGGCTTTGCATTCGCTTCCATTAGCCTAAAGTCCAGAAGTTCTTCGACCATGCGTTGTAATCTGGCTGATTCTTTATCAAGGATACGATAATAATCGTCGATTTTTTCCTGTTCCCGGACCCGGCCGGAGGCCAGCAGTTCAATCAACTGCCGAATGGACGTTAAGGGAGTCCGAAACTCATGCGAAACGGCTGCAACAAAATCAGACTGTAGTTCGGCAATCTGTGCCTCACGCCGGAGTGCACGCAAAATGAAATATGTGCTGGATAAAATTACGATCAAAACCACTGCTAGTCCTGCCAGCAACAATTGGCGGCGCTGGACATCTTCAGGCATGGGCACGAGTCCAGCCGTTTCAAACGCCTGCACAGTCAATGGCAAATCACCGATTGTCAGGGTGACAACTGATGCCGCAGCAACCGGAGATTCAGAAGAGTTCAATAACATCCAGCCGTTCGTAGTACCGATTGACCAGCCTAAGCCTTCGCCTTCCAGATTCTTCGTTTCACGCATAAGACCGGACTGGTGTAACTCGCCTAGATTGAGCACCCTGCCGAGCATTTGCGAATCATATGAACTCCACATCAGGATCAAACTATCATCCACCGGCCTGGAAATGAGCATGCCGTTAACATCTCCCCTTCCCTGTATTCGTTCTGTCCAGATGTAATGTAGTTCGCTTACGGCATCTGACAAGCTATGGGAAGTTGGCAGAGGCAAGGTACCCGTCACGGTTGGAGTCTCAGATAGCCAGCCATTTACTGCCTCCGCGTAAAAGCGGTAGGTTGCCTTTGAGACCTGCCTGCCCTCGTTGCCCAATAGATCGGCCAAAGTTTTGAGCTCCAAAGCAAATGAAGTCTGGTCGTTTTCGGCGAATATTTTGCAGCGTGCATAAAGAGCGAGCCATTGAGCCGGTACATTCTCCAGCAATAGATCATTAAATCCAGACAGTAGGCCTAACTCCTCAATGGCGCGATCAATATCTCCAGAGCGATTGAATATTCTGCCCAGGCGTAGCCGCGCGCCAGCCTGGATTGCCCGCTCGGGTGACCTTGCCAATGCCTCCAGCAGTTTGATCGCTTCGGCTACGCCGCCCTGCCGGAATTCCAGATGGTCAGCGGATTTAAATGCCTCTGAAGTCGATAGGTTTGTGGCTTGCATAGGCACATAGCGCAAACTGTTTTCCGGTACGACGATCATCGAATTTCTGGCGAAATGAACCGTCAATCCCCGTGCTGATTCAGGCTGCAACATAGATCCTGTTTCAGAAGAGGTCTCTGATTCCAGAGTTTTGGCCAGATTTTCCAGGTTCGCAAGTTCTTCTTGAACCCTCAGTTGGAGTGCGCCGGACAAGCCTTCGGCTGCCGCCTCGACCCGGTTGCGGGTTTTTTCCAGTCGAAGAGAGTGATCCTGCGCCAACAACAGCCAGCCAAGCCAACTAAGTGCCAGCAATAAGGCACCCATCACAATAAGGAATGTAAGCGGTGCTTTTGCCATAGCGTCAGTCTTCTTTCGCAACTGACTCCCCAAGATGGCGGCTGAATTTAAGCCACAGGAACGCTGGTATTGATATAGCGACAAGTCCAAGGCTGTAAGCGCTAGAACGCAGATCTGTCAATGCTATAAACAGAGCAATGGCAGTCCAGAATACGGCACAAATGACACCGGTCACCGGGAATCCCCAGGCCTCATAAGGGCGCTCGATATCAGGCTCCTGGCGACGCAAACGAAAGACGCCCACCATCACTGCAACATACATTACGATGAATAAAAGCGTCGCCATATTCAGCAGAAAACCAAATCCACCCACCAGAATTAAGGCGATCATCAGTATCCAGTTAAACAACAAAGAGCCTGTCGGCGTTCCTTTTTCACTGACAGTTGTGGCACGGCCGGTTCCAAGATCATCGACCGACAGAGCATAAAGAATGCGGGTACCCAACATATATTGAACATTGTGATGAGCCAACAATATAAATACCGCAAACCAGACAATCATCAATCCCGCGACCGGCCCAAACAAAATCTCCAGAGCACCTGCCAGGGCGAGGTCATGACCGCCTAAACTGCTCAAAGGCAGATTCAGTACCAGGGCCAGATTCAGGATGACATACAGGAAGATCACTATGAGAACCCCTCGGATACTTCCCAACGCCGCCACTCTACCGCCGCCACGGATTTCGCCGCCAAAATAACTCGCACCCATCCAGCCGTCGTAAGTGAAAACAATGGATGCGACGACCATGCCATATGCAGCGATACCGACCGGATCTGCTGTTGGACTGACGATTGCATCGCTTAATCCTGCGGCGGGACCAGCATAGAAAATGGCGCCTACAATCACCAGTATGATGACTCCGACTCCCGCCGCCGCCACCTGATAGACGCCGCCACCCAGTCTCACACCACCCAATTGCAGGGCCGCGAAACAGGTGCTGATCAATACGGCGCCCTCGGTAATGTATGGGCGAAACTCTGGGTTTATCAGCGCTAGATATTCCATCAAAACAACGGATTTGAGCGCGCCCGAAGCACCGTTTGCGATCCAGTCGGTCCAGCCAATCAAAAAGCCCGGGTAAGGTCCATATGCGTGCGCTATCAAGGCATACATGCCGCCGGATCGCGGTGTGGTTGCCAGCAACTCTGCAGCTACCGCCAGGCTTAAAAGAACCATCACGCCGCCGCCAATCCACAGTGCCATATAGATTACCGGGTCCTGTACCGTGGCAGCAATTTCACCTGGTGTACGAAGGATGCCCAGGCCAATGATTGTTCCCATGCAGGCAGCAATGGAGAAACCTTTGCCCAGTATTCGTTTTAGTTGTTGTTGGGCCATGGTGTTTCCTTATCTATAACTGCGTGGAATATTGAAAACTAAGCTTATTAGCCCTTCACCGCTTTAATGCGAGCCAGGCTCTCCGCCGGCCAGACCTCTTTCAGGCTGTAAAACTCATCAAAGGCGGGTTTACCGTCGTTTAATTCCAACCATGCTTGCTTGCTGGAAACAAAAACATGAATTTCCGGTGGAAAATTGTCCGGTTCATCCAGGGTGCCAACACGCAGGAAGGAAATGCTCTCGCCTGCGCCTGCATAATGGCTCCACAAGGCAACTTTACACTCGGGACAGCGCACAACTTTTTGTCCGTGGCCACTTTCAGAAGGTGTTTCAATCAACTCCGGGTCGCCATCGAGAGTTTCGAGCTGATCGGACTCAATCATTGCGTTGATTACAAACGCAGATCCGGTTTCACGTTGACACCAGCGACAATGGCAGCAATGCACAGTCATCGGTTGGCGCAAAAGACGATATCGTACGACCCCGCAGGCACAGCCGCCTTCTAATGTTAAAGAGTCACTCATCAAATTAACCGCCAATCTGCGAACGCATCAGGCTGATGGTTTCGGCGTAATCATCGCTACCGAAAATTGCAGAACCAGCCACAAAAGTGTCTGCACCTGCCTGATAAATTCTGCCGATATTATCCACTTTCACGCCGCCATCGACTTCCAGCCGCACGCACCGCTCCGAGACATCAATCATCCTGCGAACCTGCTCAACTTTTTGCACTACGTATTCAATGAATGACTGTCCACCAAATCCGGGGTTAACTGACATCAGTAATACCAGGTCAAGCTCATCCAGAACCCATCGCAGGGTTTCCAAGGGTGTTGCGGGATTTAGTACCAGGCCTGCCTGGCAACCACTTTCCTTTATGAGGTGGATGGTACGGTCGAGGTGGGTGGAAGCTTCCGGATGAAAACTGATCAGCGTCGCACCGGCTTGCGCGAATTGAACGACCAGATCATCAACTGGCTCCACCATCAGGTGCACATCGATCGGTGCTGTGATGCCGTAATCACGCAATGCCTTGCAAACCATTGGTCCAATAGTCAAGTTTGGTACAAAGTGATTATCCATAACATCGAAATGCACCCAGTCTGCACCGGCATCCAGCACTGCCTGAGTGTCTTCACCCAGACGTGCAAAGTCAGCAGATAATATTGAAGGAGCAATGACTCCTGCTTGTTTCATTGTTCGTTCTCCGATTTATTTAAATCCGCGGGTTTGTTTGATCTGATCATAAGCACCGTTGATCTCGCGAACTCGTGTTTTGGCTTTTTCCATCATTTCATCAGGCAGGCCTCTGGAAACAAGCTTGTCCGGATGGTACTGACTTACCAGCTTACGATACGCTTTTTTGACTTCGGCATCAGTCGCGGATCCTTTGATACCCAGTGTCGCATAAGCCTGCTGAATTGGCAGCTTCCGGTTAGGTGATTGTTGACGGGAATAGCCCCCGTTGTCCGACCTTCGTGCATTCAACATGGCAGAAAACAACTCTGCCGGAATGTGAAGAGTTGAACAGACCCTTGCCAGCACTGCCTGCTCAACAGCGCTAATCGTGCCGTCAGCCGAGGCACCGTCAAGCAGAATCTCGATAAACATCTGGCGCAGGTCGTGGCGCAACATGGTGTGCTGGGCAAACGGTCTTAAGGCCTGCTCAAGTTGGAAACTCACCGACTTGCCCAGTTCAAAGTAGGCAATGGCACGCTTTTTCTCCTCAGCATTTAATTGCAAGCGGAGCATCAATTCTTGAGCCGCAGCAATCTCGGCCGGTGTAACTCTTCCATCGGCCTTGTTGATATGTCCCAGGGTGGAAAACAAGGCTTTGAAAAACACCTGTCGGGTACCGTTACCTCCTGACAGGCCAGAAAAAAACCGGTCTGCCATATGGCCAATGAACGCCCCCAGGATTGCACCGGAAAGCCCTCCCCTCATAAGGCCGAGAAAAGCTCCTATTATTTTGCCCCACCAGTGTGAGGGAATGCCGGGATTGCCGTTACTCATGAATTATTGCCTGAAGCTCAAAGATTGCTGGTTCGGTGACTGGGGTTCCAAGTATATAATTGCCTTGCTAACGATGCATAAAAAATTAGGAGAGGAACAGGAATGACCGGTATTTACAATGCTGAACTAATTACTGAGTTGCCATTAATCTATCAGGGAAAAGTGAGGGACTGCTTTGCGGTCGATGACAAGCACATGCTCATCATTGCCTCCGACCGGCTATCAGCCTTTGATGTCGTTTTGCCTGATCCAATTACAAATAAGGGAGCACTTCTCACACAGATTTCAAACTTCTGGTTTGATATGACTTCAGACCTGATCCCGAATCACCTTGCAAATATCGAAGTTGAGGACGTGATCAGTGATCCTGAATTAGCTGCCATGATTGCACCGCGTGGGGTGGTGGTAAAAAAACTGAACGGCCTGCCAATTGAGGCGATTGTCAGGGGTTATATCATTGGGTCGGGCTGGAAAGAGTATCTAAGAACCGGAGAGGTATGCGGCATCCCCCTGCCACCGGGCTTGAAGCAGGCAGAACGTTTACCGGAAGTCTTATTTACGCCTTCAACCAAGGCTGCTTTGGGAGAGCACGATGAGAATGTGTCGTTCTCAGTGGTTGTAGATAAAATTGGCCGCGAAATGGCTGATCGTGTCAGGGATGTCAGCCTGAAGATTTTCAGCAAAGCGGGTGAATATGCATTGGAGCGCGGCATTATTATTGCCGACACCAAGTTTGAATTTGGTCTTGATGATGATGGAGTGTTGTATCTGATGGACGAAGTGCTGACCCCGGACTCTTCACGTTTTTGGCCGGCTGACCTTTACCAGTCAGGCAGCAGTCCTCCTAGTTATGACAAGCAGTTTATTCGGGACTACCTGGAAACCCTGGATTGGAACAAACAGGCACCCGGCCCCAGGGTTCCGGAAGAAGTTATTAAAGTGACCAGTGACAAATACCGCGAAGTCTGTGAACGCCTTATCGGTTGAAATCAAAAAGCGGAGCGTCAAATGCGAAATATCAACAGCCTTCTGGATGAATACAGTGAAAGCCACCGGAATCTGACCAACAAAACAATTCACTGGATTGCAGTTCCATTGATCCTGTGGGCCATCATTGCACTTTTGTGGTCGATTCCTTTTCCTTTTGAGACCGGAATCGAATCATTCCCGCTAAATTGGGCCACTATTCTTTTAGCCTTAGCCCAGGTTTACTGGTTTCGACTGTCACTTTCGTTGGGGCTGGGAATGTTATTGCTTAACACCATGCTGATTCAGTTCATCGTTCTATTGCCTCAACTAAGTAGTTGGCCATTGTGGCAAATTGCTTTGCTGGTGTTTGTCGGTGCATGGTTATTGCAGTTCATCGGGCATGCCATTGAGGGCAAGCGACCGTCATTTTTTAAGGACCTGCAATTCCTGCTGATTGGCCCGGCATGGTTGATGGCATTTATCTATCGCTCGCTTGGCATTCGCATTTAGTTTCTTCCAGGGCAGACAATGTAAGATTAAATGATGGTGGTGGGTCTATAATTAAACAACTACTGCACATTTCGTAGCACAGCATTCAAAAGGGATTATGAAAATGAAATTTTTATTACTCAGACGGCATTTCTCCGGTTTTTTAATTCTTGCAGCCTTGCTCCTACCATTGTCTGGAGTTGCAGCGATTCATGAAATCACGGTTGGTGATAATTTTTACCAGGATGCCAATGGCAATACCTCTACCACTATTCAAGTTGGTGATACGGTGCGATGGATCAACGCGTCCGGGGGTAACCCACATGATGTAACGTCTGGTAATGGCGCATTTGCGGCCTCTGCAACTGCCAGCAGTTTTACTTTTGAAGTCACGTTCAATACAGCTGGTAGTTTTTCTTATTTCTGCACTGTTCATTCATTTATGACAGGTATCATTGTTGTTGAAGAAGCCGCAGCCGCATTTAATATCAATGCAGGTCTGAACGATGCATGGGTAAGTGACGATGCACCATTCCAGGGTTTGTTCTTCACCGTATTTGAAGACCTTGAATTTTTCTTTCTTTCCTGGTTTACCTTTGACTCTGTTGCTCCTGGTTCAGGGGCAACGGCAACTTTTGGTGCTGCTGACCAGCGCTGGGTAACCGGTGGCGGAAATTTTGTAGGGGACTCTGTAACCGTAAATGTTGAGTTAACCTCAGGCGGAATTTTCAACGCCTCCGATCCTTTGGCAACTCAGGAAACCGGTTATGGCACGATCACTGTGAAGTTTATTAGTTGTAATGAGGCAATCCTCACATACAACTTCCCATCAGTCGGTTTATCCGGTCAGATGACGCTGCATCGTGTAGTGAATGATAATGTTGCTCTGTGCGAAATGCTTGCGGCCCCGTAGTGAAGTTGCCAGATTGATTCAGACATAAAAAAGCCCGCAATAGCGGGCCTTTTTTATCATTATTCAGATATCAATCTTCAAGTGATTCTTCATAAACTTCAGGAGTAAGAAGCCCACCAAGCTCTTCAACATCACTCAGACTAATCTGGAACAACCAGCCATCGCCATAAGGATCTGAGTTAATTGCACCAGGATCTTCATCCAGATCTTCATTGATCGCGATAATTTCACCGGTCACCGGCGCATAAATGTCACTGGCCGCCTTGACCGACTCTACAACCGCACATGGATCACCCTGATTGATCACCTCTCCCACTTCGGGTAATTCAACAAATACCAGATCACCCAGTTCTTCCTGTGCATGATCAGTTATTCCGATTCTAACGCTACCATCGGGCTCAACACCGATCCATTCATGTGATTGTGTATATTTCAATTCACTTGGAACACTGCTCATTAGTTTGCCTCACTCCTGATATGTTTTGAATTTTAGCACTGCAAAATAAATCTTCGGAAGTTGTTTTTTAACCGATGATGCCATTACATACATTGCCTGCACGGGCAAATGGTGGTTTGACGATTTTCGCATCCAGTAATCGATCCCGAATTTCTACCTGACAAATGCCGTTTGCACCGGAGGGAATTCTTGCCAGGCCGATTGAGCGCTGTAATGTGGGTGAGAAACTGCCACTGGTCAGTTCACCATCGCCCTCATCTGTGACAACTTTTTGCCCGTGCCTTAGAACCCCTTTGCCCTGCAGCACAAGCCCTACCAATTTTCTATGTACGCCGTTTGTCTGCTGGGCTTCCAGCGCATTTCGGCCGATGAAAACTCGATCGTTTTTCAATGCCACTGTCCATGCGAGACCCGATTCCAAAGGGCTCACGGTTTCATCCATGTCCTGACCATACAGATTCATGCCTGCTTCAAGCCTCAGTGTATCGCGGGCACCAAGTCCACAAGGCTTCACACCGGCATCGAGAAGCTGCTGCCAAAGCAAAACCGCAGCCTCGCCAGGCAGTGATATTTCAAAGCCGTCTTCCCCTGTATAGCCGGTTCTGGCGATAAATAACTTATCAAATTGACCGGCAAAAAAAGGACCAAGATCTCTCACCGCATCTGCGTGATTTTTTGCAACTAGCCCAATAACTGCTTCCCTTGCTTGCGGGCCTTGAACAGCAATCATTGCCAGTTCTGGCCGCTCTGCTACATGAACAGAAAAATCACCAGCCTGTTTTCGTATCCATGCAAGATCTTTTTCCCTGGTAGAGGCGTTAACCACAACCCGAAAAAAACTCTCATTAAGGTAATAGGTGATCAAATCATCTATTACCCCTCCATCTTCGCGCAACATGCAGCTATAGAAGGCCTTTCCGGGTTGTTGCAGCCTGGCAATGTCATTTGCCAACAAATAACTTAGAAACTCTCGAGTTTGCCCGCCTTCAAGATCAACAACCGTCATGTGTGAAACATCAAACATTCCCGCTGCCTGACGAATCTGATGGTGTTCCTCAATCTGGGAACCATAATTGATTGGCATATCCCAGCCACCAAAATCGACCATCCTGGCTCCAGCTTCAAGATGGGCTTCGTAAAGTGGTGTTCTAAGCGGCATAAAAAGAACCTTGTGTCTGTTGGCAACGGATGCTCACTATAAATGGAATACGGGAAAATGCAACGTACAGGGAAACGCTATTTCAGTGTGCTTTCAATCCTGATCTCGGATTTCAAAGTGCGGTGTACCGGGCATCGTTCAGCTATCTCCAGCAGTCGACTTCTTTGTGTTTCATCTAACTCCCCACTGAGCTTGATTTCAAGACTAAGCTGGTCAACCTTTCCGGTTTCTGTTTCACAATCCACGCAATCTTCAGCATGAATTCGATCATGCTTGACCACCACTTCAACCTGATCCAATGGCAGCGTCTTATGCCGTGCATACATATTCAGGGTCATTGCTGTACAAGTGCCCAATGCCGCAGACAGAAACCCATAAGGCGTTGTACCTCGGTCTGTTCCACCATGTGATTGCGGCTCATCTGCCAGCATGAGACGACCGTGGGCATTGACGGTGCTGAGAAACATGTCTTTTGTGCGGCTTGCCACCACAACCGCATCGCTTTGTGTTGCCACCCTGGGTGCCTCAGGTATTTCATTTTTCAGGTATCTTGATGCCCATGCGGACAATACCTGACCGGCATATTTGGAGTCACGATCCTTGCTTAGAAGATGATCAGCACTATCAAGACTGACGAAACTTTTCGGATGCAATGCCATCGAGTAAATATTTGCGGCCTCGGAGATTGGAACCAACTCATCCACAGGCGAGTGCATCACCAGCAAGGCTTTACGCAAGGATTTGATGCCATCTCGAACTGACTGAGAACGCACATCTTCGACGAAATCAGCGCGAATACTGAACGGGCGCCCGGCAAGACTGACTTTCGCCTCTCCTTATAGGTTTGCGCCATGAATCCCGCCGCGTCGATTAAATCCTGAACATTGCTGGAAAAATGTGTGTCAGCAAATTCTCCTTCGCTCTCACCAAGGCCGGCGAGTTGTTCCTGTCGTGAATTTGTGAATGTGACTTTTTCCTGCATTTTCCAACTTCCTGCTCATGTGGTTAAGAAGTGACTTATTGTTGCACTTATTATGAAAGCCCACTTTCAGCACGCCGTTCTATTCCTATGGATGAATCGTACTAACTAGTGGACTTAAGGTAGCCTCTGCAGGAATATGACCTGAAATGAGTAAAAAAGCCTTCAAAATCGTGCTCATCCCTGTTT
Organism: Rhodothermales bacterium; assembly: GCA_047614505.1. Taxonomy (GTDB): domain Bacteria; phylum Pseudomonadota; class Gammaproteobacteria; order Xanthomonadales; family SZUA-36; genus JABDJL01. The sequence goes on from JBLHGQ010000045.1 coordinate 18,189, forward strand.
TGCTGGGAATGGCAACGGTTTCCTCTAGCGGAATAGGAGCGCAAGAATTTAGCGCTCTGGGTGCTGATTCCTGCCTGTCCTGTCACGCAGAAGGCACCCCAATGCCGGCCACTGATATTTTCTTCACCAAACATGCCTCGCGTACCGACCCAAATGCACCATTTGCCAATCTCCAATGTGAGACCTGCCATGGGCCTGCTGAAGATCACGTTTACGCCCAACAAAGAGGAAATAATGTATTGCCGGTACACACCTTTGGTAGCAATGCTGTCACACCGGCCGCTGAACAAAACAAGGTCTGCCTTGAATGCCATGAAACTCACGGGCGGCTGGCCTGGTTTGGAAGCCGGCATGAGACAGCCGATGTGGCCTGTGCTTCCTGCCACCAGATTCACAAGCCACGCGACAGAGTATTTGACTCACTGGAACAGCAAGAGGTGTGTTTCGACTGCCACCCTAAACGCAGAGCTGACACACTCAAAGCCAGCAGCCACCCTTTAAGGTTTGGAAACATGGCCTGCAGCGACTGTCATGACCCTCACAATGGCGATAATGATTTTCTGCTCCAACGTTCAACAGTAAATGAAACCTGTTACACCTGTCATAGTGAAAAACAGGGGCCATTTTTGTGGGAGCATGCGCCGGCATCCGAGGACTGCACTTTGTGTCACCAACCTCATGGCAGCAACCATACCGCATTACTTAAAAAACGTGCACCTCTACTGTGTCAGCAATGTCATTCGCCTGCCGGGCATCCAAGCCTTGCTTATACCGGGGAACAATTAGAAGACGATTTTTCGAACCGGTTTATGCTCGCAAGAGGCTGTTTAAACTGTCATTCTCAGGTTCACGGCTCCAATCACCCTTCAGGCTCAACGCTGCATCGCTAATGAAAGATGGCTGCGACAAGCAACTAAATGTGCTGTTGATCGCCTCTATATTTTTGTTGTTTCCTTTCAAGTCACGAGCCGCTGAAATTGATTTTGTGGTAGACACCACTGCGTGGAGGTGCGATTTTTGTGGCTATGCAACCGGATGGTTTGGTTCTTTTGATTTTGGCGCAGGCTATGTCAGTGAATCGAATTTGAAGTTTGCCAATTACAGGGGGCTGGATGAACAAGGCGCCTTCTTGTCGTTTTATGGGAATTCGCATTACCGCGATCTGGAGGGTTCGTATTTCGACCTCTACGCCCGCGACCTGGGTACCAGCGCCAGGCAACTTGAAATGCGCGGCGGTAAAAACGGCAAATACGAATTTCGACTGGCCTATAAGGAAATCCCGACCTACAGGGGCTTAGGAGCAACAACTCCATTCCTGAACGTCGGAACAAGTCAGCTGGGGCTACCAGTTGATTGGGTCGGTTCTCCGAGTACCGCAGGAATGAGCACATTGAGTGACGCGCTTGCTGCTACCGGTTTACAAACGCAGAGAAAAAACTTCGATGTCGGCTTAAGCTTAAAATTGTCCGGCAACTGGCATTATCAAGTTGATTATCGGCATAGCGAAAAAAATGGCACCCGTCCATTTGGCGCCGGTGTATTTACCATTCAATCCAGCATATTTCCGGTCCCGGTTGACTTCAATACAAACCGGATTGATATGGGGTTGGAATATTCCGGAACACACGCGCGGCTACGATTCGGCCTTAGTGGCTCATGGTTTAACAACGGCAGCCAGTCGGTAAGTTGGGAGAACCCCTTCAGCCCTATTGGAAATACTCAGTTATTACGGGCGGCGCTTGAGCCGGACAGCGAATTTGAGCAATTCAATTTCACTGGTGTTTATCTACTAGGTCCAAAAGTGAGAGTCTCAACTTCTGCCGCCCTTGGCAGAATCAAACAGGACGATGCTTTCCTGCCCTATTCCTCGAATCCGGACTTCGAAGATCTGTCACTGCCGCAGGCATCTCTTAACCAGAAAATCGACTCGAGCACGTTCAATTTCACCAGTAGACTGGTGGCCCGGTTTTCATCTGCATTGAGTTTGACGGCCCGATTTAAAAAAGACGAAAGAGACAATCGCACGCCTTCAATCGCATTTACGCCGGTAATCACAGACCTGGTGCTAAGGCCCGAAACATATAATCGGCCTTATTCATTCGAACGGAGTCAGTATTCTGCTGAGCTCAATTACCGGCCACCTGCTGCGGTCAGTTTTCTCGCCGGCGTTAAGAGAAAGGATTACAAGCGTAGCCTGCAATCCGTTCGAAAAACCGAAGACAGCACTTTCTGGGGTGAAATCAACATAGCTCAATGGGCAACTGCGCAGATGCGTGTGCGGCTTGAGAGTACCGAGCGCGAGATTTCTCCATACCTGCAGGTGAGTGATACAGGGCTAACTGAAAATGTACTAATGCGAAAATTTAATCTCGCCGGGCGCTCACAGGACAAAGCTGTCATAGAGGTGGATTTCTCACCAACTGACAAAGTCAGTGCCAGTCTCAGCTACTTCAGCTCTAAAAATGACTACGACCAATCCGTGTTGGGATTACTAAAGAGCGATGAAAGCAGTTATAGCCTGGATATTGCCTATGCACTAATGAACAAATTCCACCTGCACGTGTTTATCAGCAGG
>JBLHGQ010000046.1:0-20719 GCA_047614505.1 Rhodothermales bacterium
ATTTACCCGATTTCAGCCAGGACCTCAGCAAGCGCTCAATGTTGTTGCTCAATGGCAATTTCAATTATTCATCGAACCTTCAGGAATTACTCGCGGAATTGAAACCCAAGCTATCCCGGACCTCGCGACTGGCGGTCGTGGCTTATAATCCATATCTATCATGGTTGTACAGGCTGGCGAATTTTATGCGGGTTCGCAAGGCTGAATTACCCAAGATTTTTCTTAGCACCACTGACCTGGACAATCTTTGTAAACTATCCGGTTTTGAGGTTGTGCGGTTACGCCTCGTTGGATATTTTCCCTTTCGAATTTTAGGTTTAGGAACATTAATCAATCGAATTATGCCGGTCGTGCCAATATTAAGGTGGATTGGATACGCTTGCATCGTGATTTTACGCCCGGTTATTCCGGAAAGTGCCAAACCATCGCTCACCATTGTAATTCCCGCGCGCAACGAAAGGGGCAATATTGAAGATGCCCTACGGAGAATCCCGGGCCTGGATGGTGCCAGGACAGAGGTGGTCTTCGTCGAGGGACATTCAATTGATGGCACTTGGGAGGAGATTCAGCGGGTGCTACCCCTTTACCGGGACCGGTTTCAATTGTCGGCCTATCGCCAGACGGGCAAAGGCAAAAATGATGCAGTGCGGCTGGGTTTTAGCAAAGCCAGTTGCGACCTGGTAACCATACTCGATGCCGACCTTACAGTGCCGCCGGAACGCCTGGAGTTGTTTTACCGGGGTTACTGCGATGGTTTGGGTGACTTTGTGAACGGGAATCGACTCGTTTACAGAATGGAAGGTGAGGCGATGCGGTTTCTTAATACGCTGGGCAATGTGTTTTTTGCCAAGTCGCTCAAGCATGTGCTGGGGCTGAAAATTGGTGACGCACTTTGTGGCACTAAGTTATTTCCAAGGCATGACTATAGCCGGATAGTGGCATGGCGCAAAGACTTCGGTGATTTCGATCCGTTTGGAGATTTTGAAATGTTGTTTTCTGTTTCAGAATTGTCACTTGGCGTAATTGATGTGCCTATTCCTTATGGCGCCCGAACCTATGGTTCGACTAACATATCCCGGTTCCGGGACGGTTTGCAGTTGCTGAGAATGACGTTCATTGGGCTGTTTAGGATCCGTTTGGGTAAAGCGCCGTAAAACTAGCGGGCAAAGTCAGGCCGTAGGTATTCAAGTTGGCACAAAACTATCGTGCGCCGATCACTCGATATTCAGTCATATGATTCCAGCCAAACCTCGGTGTCGGGCCATAAATAGAGTTGATCGAGCAATTGCTCAGACCAGGTCACATCAATAGCCCTTAAAATCCTAACTGCGGCAACCTGGACAACCGGCAGTTCTTTCCAGGCTGCTGTTTCAAGGCAGCGCCAATACTTTTCGTCAGGAACCCCTTTTCGGTCCATATGTTGCTTACACTGCTCACATAACAACAGGCAGTGCTCCAGATCAGGCTCGATTGGCACTGGCTCAATCTCACGACAGGAGAACTTGACGCCGGCAGCCTCACATAGCTCGCATTTGCTACGTGCCCGACGTGCAAGGTCTTTGCCCAACAAGTTCAAGGCCTGCAGCCGTTCCTGATTTTTTTCAAACCTTCGCACCATAGTTGCAGTCTACCCCAAAAAGCCTTTATACCGCCTCAATGTAAGACTGAAATGACAGCAAAAAAGTTGGTCGAATTCAATTATCTGAAGGCGCAAAAATTTGACTATTTCTCTTTATTACAATTAGCCTATATTCACTCAGGGCGCAAAGTGCGGATATGATTCCTGAATCAGGACTTTTGAATTATGAATATGGAAATTACCGCTTTTTACGAACCTGAGTCATTCACCTGGACTTACCTGTTGGCAGACCGTTCCAGCGGCAAAGCCGCGATTATCGACCCGGTTTGGGTTTATGACCCGGTCAGCGGAATGGCGAATACGGCCCATACAGATGAAATTTTAAAGGTTGTGGAAGATAACGGCATGGTTCTTGAGTGGATACTGGAAACACATACTCACGCTGACCACCTTTCATCCGCCGGTTATATCAGAAACGCAACCGGTGCAAAGTTGGCGATTGGGCACGGGGTTCATGAAGTACAGAAAACTTTTGTAAAGATATTCAATCTTGACAATGTACCGACAGACGGCAGCCAGTTCGATCGCCTGCTATTTAACGGTGATGTGATAACACTGGGCAGTCTGGACGTCAGAGTCATGGAGACCCCCGGACACACCAACGACAGCATGACCTATGTGTGTGGTGATGTGGCCTTTATCGGTGACACATTGTTTGCGCCTGACTATGGCACCGCGCGCTGTGATTTTCCTGGCGGCGATGCGGCACTGCTATTTGATTCAATCGCACGAATACATGCCTTACCCGCGCAGACCAGGCTGCATCTGTGCCATGACTACCCAAGCAAAGAAGCAACTCCAAGAAGTGTGGTTACAGTTGCAGAATCACTGGCACAAAACATCCATGCTCGCGCCGGAACCAGCCGAGAAAGTTACGTAGAAATGCGCACTACCCGCGACGCGCAGCTTTCACTACCCAGGCTGATTTTCGCATCCATACAGGTCAACATTCGGGGCGGTGAAGCACCGGCCACAGATCGTAATGGTGTGAGCTATTTAAAAACACCATTCAATATGGAGCTCGCCACTTTACTCAAACACGATGCTGATAACTGAACTGAGACGAACAAAGATTGGCGCTATTGGGAACCAGCTTAAGGTCGCTGGTAAGCAGCTCTTTCGGGAATAACCTGTCGAACGCCGCCCTGGGGGCGCAAAGAATCGCCCGTATAACGTGGGATTAGATGGATATGGACATGGAAAATACTTTGTCCGCCAGCCGTATTAACGTTTACGCCGACGTTGTAACCGTTAGGGCTAAACTCCTGATCCAAAACCTTTTTCTCCTCCATAACCAGCGCCATGCAGGCTGTCACCTCTTCAGGTGTGAGATCAAAAAAACTGGCGCAATGCCGGTACGGCATGATCAAAGCGTGACCCGGGTTGACGGGATAGGTGTCGCGGGTGCAATAAGCTAACTCATTACACCTGACGACTTCACGCGGTCCACAAAACAGACAAGGGTCATTCGGGTCACTCATATGATTTTCTTAATCGACGATGTGATAAACGGGCGCCTTTTCCATTTCCCACTTATCCGATTCACGGTCGTATCTGGACAGCGTGAAACAATGCCAATCGTCATCATTCAGCTTCATATGATCACCCCGATAATAATACCCGGGCCAGCGTGTTTCCGTCCGGAACATCGTGTGATGTGTCACAGATTCTGAAGCCAGCACACGATGATGCAACTCCCATGCCCGCATAAGCTGATGATTGTCTTCAGCGCCGAGAAAGTCGAGGTCTTCCTTGAGCATTTTCAGCAACTCCAGGCCCCGGGTGAGCATGGGCTCGTTGGTCGTGTAATGAGAACCGATGCCACCAACATACTCATCCATAATCTTCTCAAGACGCTGCAAGCCATGCAGAGGTAACAAATAGCTGGGCGAAACAGTGCCACCAACAATTTCGTTGCGGCCGATTTCGTAGTTTTCCAGCGGTTGGAAGACCACCTTTTTAAGGTTTTCGTATTCCTCCTCACTGACTTGAGGATGGTCCTTGCCCATGTCTTTGATGTAATTTACCGCCGCTTTCGCAGCGATCCGGCCTTCAGCGAAGGACCCTGAAGAAAACTTGTGAGCAGTTCCGCCAATGGTGTCACCGGCACCGAAAAGCCCATCGACAGTCATCATACGGTTATAGCCCCACTGATACTCGTCAGGGGCAAGGTCCTCTGGCCCACTTGCCCACGCGCCAGAACAGGTAGCGTGAGAACCCATAACGTAGGGCTCAGATGTCGTCAACTCAGGGTTGGTATGTTTTGGGTCAATGTTCTGTGATGCCCAAACGACCGCTTGACCAATGGTCATTCCCAGAAAGTTTTCCCAGCCAATCGTTTCCAGGTGCGGGTCCTTAAAAGCCTCCTTCGTTACCATCCGGATAGGTCCGCGACCGGCCTTGACCTCTTCCAGAAATGCATGATTTCTCAGGCAGGTTGGTACCGGATGACGATCAATGTAATCCCCCACCAGTTCCTTGGTGTTCTCGTACCAGGTTGACTCGTATTCCTTGCCATAGGCATTTTCGGTAGTTGTTTTCAGGTGCAGAAAATAGGCACCAACCGGCCCATAGCCATCTTTGAACCGGGTAAGGACGATCCGGTTTTCCATTTGTGTCATCTTGGCACCGACCAGAATCGGCAAAGCATAGGCGGAGCCACTGCTCCAGGGCGCATACCAGGTCCGCCCCATGCCTTCGCCAACCGAGCGGGGCTTGTAAATATGCGAAGCACCACCAGCGGCCACGATGACTGCTTTGGCGCGGAACACGTAAAAATCGCCGGTACGGACGTTGAAACCAACCGCACCTGCGATCCGGTTGGGTTTGGTCTTGTCCATCAACAGGTGGGTCACCATGATCCGGTTGTAGACTTTGGTGGCGGCCTTGCGCGCAGCCTCGGCGACGATCGGCTTGTAGCTTTCACCATGAATCATGATCTGCCATTTGCCTTCACGCTGATACCGGCCGGTATCCGGGTCTCGCATTATCGGCAGGCCCCACTCCTCGAATTTATGCACCGTGGAGTCGACATGCCGGGCGATGTCATAGCCAAGATCCTCGCGCACCAGGCCCATGAGGTCGTTGCGGGCATAGCGGACATGGTCCTCAGGCTGATTCTCATCCCACTGCATACCCATGTAGCAATTGATTGCATACAAGCCCTGCGCTACAGCACCGCTTCGTTCGATATTCGCTTTTTCTACACAGACAATATTGAGGTCGCGTCCCCAATGCCTGGCTTCGTAGGTGGCCCCACAGCCAGCCATGCCCCCACCGATAATAAGAACATCGGAATCCACAAAAACTGTTTTTTTGCGGGAGAACAGACTCATCTGACGATTCCTGTGGTTAGTTGATCTCGAGCCAGGGTGGGCAATTTTTCAATATTGAGCGCTTCCGGTTCGTGTGCGAGCTCTTGGGTTTTGAAGTCAGCCTCGCTCGGTGCGTCGTATTCTGCCGGCCCTTTTATCGAGCCCCAGGGCGTGGTCCGGATAGGAGATTCGAAATTCTTTTCTCTGCCGTCCCTGAACTTGACCTTCCAGGAAATCGTGCCCTTTTCCACTTCTCGAAGCACCCGGACACTGTGGCCCAGGGGGGCGAAATCGGCATAGCCCCTTACATCAATAGCGTTTTGGGGACATGCTTTTACACAGGAATAGCACTCCCAACAGAAATTGGGCTCGATGTTGACGGCACGGCGGTAGGTTTCATCAATGTGCATGATGTCTGACGGGCAGATATCAACACAATGACCGCAACCGTCGCAACTCGTCATATAAACAAATGTTGGCATAATATATCGTTCCTTTGCTAGCAAAGAGCAATTAGGGGCTGATTAATAGTTTTTAGTTTGTTGGTTTGTGGTGCCAAATTTTTTGGGTTTGTTGGCAGGGGCTGGCAAATTATTCCTCGACCCGTTTGCTTCTGAAATTCGCCTCTCTAAAGCGGCCGCAGGTTTGAAAAACATATGCGCGAACTTTGACCAGGGAACGGCCCCAAAAAGCACAGTGGTGGCGATCAAAAACAAGCCGAACGCCAGGTTTGCCAACCAATTGCCGCTGGCCAGAAGACAAGCCCAAACCAATGCCCAGCTTGCACTGGCAAGCAGGGAAAGGACGAACAGATCAGCGCGCATGATGCGAAATGGTGAACCGCCCTCAGCGACGACATCGACCCGAATAAAAAACCAGAACCAATAACCACCGACGCAGACCATCAGGGCGCCGATAGCCCATATTTGCGGCAATAACTCTGGCGTCGGAGTGGCGGGTGTTGGATACCAGAACACCATAATGACGGTCGTGACTGCAAACATCACGAAGCCGTACATGGTCAGGAGGTGAGCAATTCTACGCCGCAAATTACAAAACTCACCGGATGTCAGGACATCGACAACTGCAGTCTGGATGGCCAGTGAAGCAACTTCTGCACCGCCGACCGGCCTCGTGCCCTGGGTCTTTGCTTTCTGCCAGTTGTTGAAAAAGTATGTGGCACTTTTTTTGTGAAGCACGTCGTACACAGTGCCCAGCACGACCAGGGCAACCATGACAATGAGATAAGTTTGCATCACAAAAGGTGAAATCCATGAGGAAAGTTCTGCGAAAGGATTGCTGGTGAACATCAGATCGTCCTCAAATTTATTAAGGTTAATTGTAAATCGTGTCAGAATTGATGATTAGAACATAATATGTACGTCCCGGTTAATCTTGAAAGGCAAAATATTCGTCCCGTTTTATCTTGAAAGGCAAATTTCGATAATTGGACGCCGGACAAACCAATAACTCACATGATCGGAAGTTGAAATATGCGTGATCGTTCATCACTTCCACCAGGAGTGGTTGAGATGGCAGTTGACAACCACCAGCATGCTGAATACCGAATGTTTACAATTCAGTAAGCCTTACAACAGGCATTTTCGCGCATATAATGAGGTCTTCAAGACCACACGGCTATGCTGCACTGGAATAAGCCGCGATTGACTTTGGTCTACAAGCGAATGAGAAGCCCGTCCATTATCTTCAAATTGGAATCAATGAAACACCAAACGAAAGGCACAACAGATGGTTAAATTAAGCAATCAGGCGCTGTTCAGGAATCAGGCCTACATCAACGGTGAGTGGGTGGGCGCAGACAGCGGCGACACTTTCCCGGTCACCAACCCGGCAGATGGCAGCAAGCTGACCGAAGTGCCAAATCAGGGTGTAGATGAAACCCGCCGCGCCATTGAAGCAGCAAATGCTGCCTGGCCCGCGTGGAGCGCAAGAACAGCGAAAGACCGTGCCGCTATTTTACGTTGCTGGTACAACCTGATACTGGAAAACAAAGATGATCTGGCAATATTGATGACAGCAGAGCAGGGTAAACCGGTTGCTGAGTCAGCTGGCGAGATTATGTATGGCGCCTCCTTTATCGAGTGGTTTGCTGAGGAAGGCAAAAGAATTTACGGCGATGTGATTCCCACGCATATGACGGACCGCAGAATTATTGTGATTAAGCAGTCTGTTGGAGTTGTGGCCTGCATCACTCCCTGGAACTTCCCGACTGCCATGATTACCCGCAAAGCCGGACCTGCTCTGGCCGCGGGCTGTCCCATCGTGATTAAGCCGGCCTCAGAAACACCGTTGTCGGCGCTCGCATTGGCAGAACTGGCCGAACAGGCCGGAATACCGGCCGGTGTGTTCAATATTGTGACCACCACCAACTCCCGTGATGTTGGTAAAGAGTTGACCCAAAGCCCCCTGGTGCGGAAATTTTCCTTTACCGGCTCAACAGGTGTCGGAAAGCAATTAATCAAACAGTGCGCATCCACGGTCAAAAAAGTTTCCATGGAGCTGGGTGGCAATGCGCCATTTATTGTTTTCGATGATGCAGATGTCGATGCAGCGGTAACGGGTGCGATTATTTCGAAATACCGCAATGCAGGCCAAACTTGTGTATGTGCAAACAGGATTTACGTTCAGGATGCGGTTTACGATGAATTCGTTGAGAAATTCATAATTGCCACGCAGGCGTTGATGGTTGGTCGTGGCGATGAGGCTGGTGTGAATATTGGCCCAATGATTTCGGCCAGCGCAATTGAAAAAGTTGAAGAGCTATTGGGCGATGCCATTGCCAAGGGAGCTTCAGTTGCGACCGGAGGTAAACGCCATGCACTGGGCGGTCAGTTTTACGAGCCAACTGTGGTGCGCGATGTTACAGCGGATATGGCATTTGCCACTGAAGAAATTTTTGGTCCGGTTGCACCGATATTCCGTTTTTCAGAGGAAAAAGAGGTCATTGACCTGGCTAATGCCACCGAATTTGGTCTGGCATCGTATTTTTATGCCCGTGATCTGGGCCGTGTATGGCGTGTGGCCGAAGGGTTGGAGTACGGCATGGTGTGCATTAATGACGGCATTCTTTCAACCGAGGTTGCGCCCTTTGGTGGTATGAAAGAATCCGGTTCTGGTCGTGAAGGCTCCAAGTACGGCATTGAGGAATTTGTCGAAATCAAGTACATCACCATGGCGGGCTTAAATAGCTGATTTTGCCTTTTGTAGGAGCGATGACCACATCGCGAATTGCTTCGGTTAGCACCGGCGTGAAAAATAACGTAGGAGCGATGGTGCCTTTTGTAGGAGCGATGACCACATCGCGAATTGCTTCGGTTAGCACCGGCGTGAAAAATAACGTAGGAGCGATGGTGCGATTGCGGAGCAATTGCCATCGCGAAGCTTTTTAGCCATCGCGAAGCTTTTTAGCCATCGCGAAGCTTTTTAGCCATCGCGAATGAACATTCGGCGAGCACTGTAATCTGGAAAAAAATAATGACAAAATTTGACACAGACTTTGTAAGATCTCAATTTCCGGCTTTTTCCGAGCCCTCACTGGAGGGCTTCGTGCATTTCGAAAATGCCGGAGGGTCTTATGCCTGTCGCCAGGTTGTGGACCGGCTTCACGACTACTATCGAACAACCAAGTTGCAACCTTATTACGATTTCGGACCGTCCCGCGACGCCGGGGAGTTGATGGATTCTGCCCGGGACAGGATGGCTGCCTGGTTGAATGTTGCTTCGGATGAGCTGCATTTTGGGCCCTCCACTTCGCAAAACACCTATGTGGTGGCGCAAGCTTTGCGTCAGCATTTAGAACCCGGCGATGAGCTCATCGTCACCAACCAGGATCACGAGGCGAATATTGGTTCCTGGCGCAGGCTTGAAGCTTCCGGGGTCGTGATTCGGGAGTGGCAGGTCAATCCGGAAACTGCCGAGCTTAACCTTTCTGATCTGGATAATTTGTTAAACGAAAAAACCAAAGTCGTCGCGTTTACACAATGTTCCAATATCATCGGATCCATCAATCCTGCAAAAGAGATATGCGAAAAAATTCATGCTGCAGGCGCATTAGCATTTGTAGATGCGGTTGCATTTGCGCCTCATGGTTTGATGGACATTGATGATCTGGGCGCAGATATCTACAAGTTTTCCCTATACAAAGTCTATGGTCCACACCTGGGGGCCATGGTGATACGCAGACATGTGAATGAAGCGCTGCCGAACCAGGGACACTTTTTCAATGAGTCATTATCGGGAGCCAGGTTTACCCCTGCCGGTCCGGATCACGCGCAGATTGCCTCGGTCAATGGCGTGATCGATTACATGGAAACCATTCATGATCATCATTTTGGCGATCATCTTTTTGCCGACCCTCAAACCGAAGGGACAGGGGGCACGACCATAGAAAAAGGCCGCCGCGTTCACGAGCTATTTCAGAACAGAGAACGTGAGCTGGTTAAACCACTGCTGAATTATCTGTCCAACCATCCAAAAGTCAGGATAGTCGGCAAAAGTACGGTTGAGAATCGTGCGCCAACGGTTTCATTCACCGTTGAAGGACAGTCTTCAATTGATATCGCATCTAAACTTGGCGCACAAAACATCGGCGTTGGGGTAGGGCACTGCTACGCCTATCGCCTGATCGAGGCATTGGGAATTGATCTTGATGACGGCGTGGTAAGAACCTCGTTGGTGCATTACACCTCAGAGGCTGAAGTTAGCCGCTTGATCGAAACGCTCGACGGTGTTTTCTAGGCACCAAGAGAATACAACCCATGGACTATAGACCAGTTAATACCGCAGCATAGATTTCAATTGCATCCCACAGGTTCTGCAGGCGCAGGTTTTCATTGGCACCGTGTTGATTATTATCGTGGTTGGCAATTGGCAGAATCAGCACCGGCGTATCCAGCACCTCACCCACAATATAAATAGGCAAACTGCCGCCCATGGTGGGTGTCTGGATCAAAGTGCCACCAGATAACTCATTCAGAATTGCGGAAATTTTCAGTGCCATTGGTTCATCAAAAGAGGCACGATACGCCGGGTAGCCACCTGAAGACGACCACTCCAGTTTGGCAACCCGACCATGTTCTGCACGCTCTTCAGCGGTAGGCTCATCTTCGCTTATAAAGTAACCCTGATCACGAATGTGAGCTTCAATTACGGTGCGCAAATGTTCCGGCGTTAAATCAGGAACCAACCGTAAACCAATAGAAGCTGAAGCAGACGGTTGAATGGCATTTCGCGCCAGGCCGCCCACATTTCCACCTGAAATACCCCGCAAATTCATGGCTGGCCGGGAGATTGCAATTTCCAGGCGGTCTTCAGTTTCAGGGCGTCCAATGCCCATTTCAGCCATCAGCTTGTCGTCCATGTAGGGGGTATTGGCGATAGCAGCCTGCTCCGCCTCGCTCAATGGTCTGAACTGATCATAAAAGCCATCAACATAAACATTACCGTTGGTGTCGCGCATGCTGCCGATCAGATCTGTTAACAGGGCAATCGGGTTTGGCGCCCAGTTCCCATAGTGTCCACTATGAAGCGGACGGTTGGGGCCATAGACCGTCAGATTGAAACCATAGGTTCCCCGCACACCGTATACCAGTTGCCATCTGCGGCTCTGATGAGCAGGACCGTCGCAGAATAACCAAAGGTCTGCTCCAAGCCGGTCTTTATGTTTTTCCAGCATTGCCCGAAGGTTTGGCGAGCCCGCCTCCTCTTCTCCCTCAAGGAAAACCTTGAGATTCACGGTTAGTGCAATTCCAGCAGCATCCATTGCCATCAAAGCAGACTGAAGCGCGACTATTGGCGCCTTGTCATCGCCTGCTGAGCGGCCAAAGAGTCGCCATTCAGGGTTAAAAGGCGCCTTTATCGGAACCTCTTTACCATTATTTTCGACCATGTCATCACGCATTACCGGGGACCACGGGTCTGACGCCCAATCATTCGGGTTTACGGGCTGGCCGTCATAATGGATATAAATTAATACGGTCTTATCTGCACCCTCCACCAGACGTTCTGCATAAATCGCCGGATTAGCACCATCAAGTTCCAGTAATTCGGTATGCATTCCAGCCTGATCCAGCATATCCATGATGTGGCCGGCATTGCGGCGGATGTTTTCAGTATCAAGGGCGACATTGGGTATGCTCAGAAGGCTGACAAAGCGGTCAACAATCAATTGTTCGTTTTCCACTCGCCAATCACGGATGTGGTTTGTTGGCTCAGGGGCCCCGGAAACAACCGAAACACAATAAATGACAAGAACAAAGAAACAAATTATTCGGCGCATCAAGGAAATCCATAAAAGAGGCGAGGCCTTACCATAGGCCAGTGACATTTTGATCGCAATGGCTCGCTTTCAATGTACATCGGCGTGAGTTTTTCAAATAAAAGCGATCTATTGCGAAATAACTATTCAGAGCCCCGTCAAAAACAGTTATCCTTCATCAAGCGACTATTAAGGGCTGCCGAAAAGGCGGAGAGGAAAACACCAGGAATGAAACGTACGGATACTTCGAATCCGGATTATTTTCATAAGGTCGTTGATTGCCAATGGGGGTGTCCGGCACACACAGATGTGCCTGAGTACATTCGCCAGATCGCCCAGGGCAACTTTACCGACGCGTACATGACCAACCGGGAAAGTAATATTTTCCCCGGGATTTTGGGTCGAGTGTGCGATCGCCCCTGTGAACCGGCCTGCCGGCGCGGGCGGACCAATGAAACACCGGTCGCCATTTGCCGCTTAAAACGGGTGGCGTCAGACAATCGCGATGACATTACTGACCTGTTGCCCATCATTCCGGAACAAAAAATAGGTAAGAAAATAGCTCTGATAGGCGCCGGCTGCGCATCACTCTCAGTTGCAAACGATCTGATGCCTTTGGGCTATGAATGTACAGTTTTCGAAGCTTTACCGGTTCCCGGTGGCCTGATGCGATCCAATATCCCTGCATTTCGACTTCCAGCCGTGGTTTTGGATGACGAAATCAATCAAATCGTGAACATGGGTGTGGATTTACGCCTTAACAGCCCGGTTAACAGCATGAAAGCACTGTTAAACGATGGTTTTGACGCGGTTTTTGTTGGTACCGGTGCACCAAAAGGCAAAGAGCTCAGCCTGCCGGGTCGAGATGAAGGCGGCGATAACATCCACATCGGAATATCCTGGCTGGAATCTGTGGCTTTTGATCACATTAAAAGCATTGGCAAAAAAGTGCTCATCATAGGGGTGGGCAATACCGCCATGGATTGCTGCCGTACCTCCCTGCGCATGGGTGCAGACGAAGTCAAAGTGATGGCGCGCAAACCACGGGACTTCTTCAAAGCATCGGACTGGGAACTTGAAGATGCCGAAGAAGAAAACGTTGAAATCGTTATTAACCACTCCCCTAAAGAGTTTGTGGTTGAAAACGGCAATCTTACGGGCATGAAATTCGATGTTATCGAATACGACATCGAAAACGGTCGTATCAAAGACCAACGCGTGCTTGAAGAAGTGTTCATTGCTTGTGATGACGTGGTATTGGCAATTGGACAGGAAAACTCTTTCCCATGGGTAGAGCGGGATATTGGAATTGAGTTTGACCAATGGGATGTACCGGTCGTGGACCGCACTACATTTGAATCAAGTCTGGCTGGCGTATTTTTTGGTGGTGATGCAGCTTTTGGACCTGAGAATATCATTTGGGCAGTTGAGCACGGCCATCAGGCTGCTATATCGATTCATCAACATTGCCAGGCCAAGCCCCTGACAGAACGACTACCTGTGACCATGAATTTGGGCAGTCGCAAAATGGGTATGCACGAATGGAGTTATTCCAATGACTTCGACCCTGCTGCCCGGCGCAAAATGGAACACGTGTCACTTAAGGAACGCTTTGGTGACCTCACCACTGAGGTCGAACTGGGGTTCACCTGGGAACAGGCTCAAAAGGAAGTTGAGCGTTGTCTGAATTGTGATATTCAAACCGTATTCACTGATGACCTGTGTATTGAGTGCGATGCCTGCCTGGATATTTGTCCGACAGATTGTTTGACCATCACTGCAGGTGGTGAAGAAGAAGACATTTTCTCGCGATTAAAGGCGCCCAGGCTGGAAGCGGACCAGCCGATGTTTGTGTCAGGAGAGCTCAAGCAAACGGCTCGCGTAATGGTGAAAGACGAAAACCTCTGCATTCATTGCGGCCTGTGTTCCGAGCGCTGTCCCACTGCTGCCTGGGACATGCAAAAGTCTTTGCTGAACTTCCCACGGGCTGGTGACAATGCCAAGGAACAAAACCAGATGGCAGATACATGACTGAGCGAATCAATGATTTTGTGCTGAAAATAGCCACAGTCAATGGCACGGGCTCTGCCAGTGCCAATGGATTGTTGATGAAGGCGCTGTTTCGTATGGGCGTGCCAGTGACCGGTAAAAACATGTTTCCCTCCAATATCCAGGGCCTTCCGACCTGGTATGAAGTGCGTGCTAACCACAACGGATACATGTCCCGCTCCGGCCGGGTTGATGTGATGGTGGCGATGAATGCTCAGACATATCAGAAAGACCTTGCCGAGGTCAGCCCCGGTGGTTTTTTGATTTACGACTCGACCTGGCCTCGCGGAGAGACCATGAGCCGTGATGATATTACCGTTCTGGGTGTGCCGCTGGCTGCTTTGTGCAACGAAAACTTTAGCGTTGCCAGAATTCGCATCCTGATGAAGAACGTTGCTTATGTGGGCGTGCTATCGGCACTGATGGGTATAGATCGGGAAGTATTGCGCACCTTGCTGGAAGAGACTTTTGCCGCCAAACCCAAACTGGTCGATGGCAACCTTAAGGCGATTAACATCGGCTATGACTATGCAATGGCCAACTTCACCTGCCCTTTGCCGGTGCGCGCTGAAGTCATGGGTGATAACAGCGGGCATATCCTGATCGACGGTAACTCCGCTGCTGCTTTGGGCTGTGTTTATGCCGGCGCTACGGTTGGCGCATGGTATCCAATCACGCCGTCCACCTCTCTGATGGACGCGTTTCAGGGTTTTTGTAATCAGTTTCGTGTAGACCCCGAAACTGGGGAAAACCGCTTTTGTATTATCCAGGCGGAAGATGAGCTGGCCGCGGCCGGTATGGTTTTGGGTGCAAACTGGGTTGGCGCCAGGGCATTTACACCCACTTCCGGCCCGGGCATTTCCTTGATGAGTGAGTTTATTGGCTTTGCTTATTATGCGGAGATTCCCTCGGTCTTTTTTGATATTCAACGTGTAGGACCATCTACCGGCATGCCGACACGTACCCAGCAGTGCGATGTGATGATGTGTGCATTTGCATCCCACGGCGATACCCGACATCCACTTCTGTTTCCATCTGACCCCAGCGAGTGTTTTGAAATGGCAGTTACTGCTTTTGATCTCAGCGAAAGGCTACAAACACCGATATTTGTTATGTCCGATATTGATATCGGAATGAATGACTGGATGATCCCGGAACTGACCTGGGATGACAGTTTCCGCCCGGACCGGGGAAAAATACTGGGAGCTGAAGAGCTTCGGAAAATGGAAAAGTTTTATCGCTATCTCGATACAGACGGCGACGGAATTCCGTACCGCAGTTATCCGGGCACGACTCACAAGGGTGCTTATTTCGTACGCGGATCCGGGCATAACCGTTATGGCGGATACACCGAAGATTCAGATGAATACCAGGATGTGGTCGACCGCCTGCTGGTTAAATGGGAAACAGCTCGCGGTATGGTACCGAAACCGGTTATTCGAAAAGCCACACAGGAAACGCGCTTTGGTGTTATCGCATATGGCAGCTCTGATGGTGCGGTCAACGAAGCCCTGGATCGTTTGGCAGAACAGAATTTCCATGCGGATTACCTACGAATCCGGGCCTTTCCTTTCAGTGATGAAGTGCTGGAATTTCTCGCCTCTCATGACACTATATTTGTGGTGGAACAAAACCGCGATGCCCAACTTCGCTCCCTGCTGATCATCGAAACACCAGCCGATGATGAAAACCTGATCAAGGTACTGCACTACGGCGGCATGCCGATTCCTGCCAGTTTCGTAATTGATGCAGTTCTTGAGCACATCAAAGCGGAGGTGGCGGCATGAGCTATATCAAAAAGCCCAGGATTGATCTGCCCAGCGATGCAGTGAACGAAGTGGGAATAAAACGAAAGGACTATGAAGGCGTCTTGTCCACGTTATGTGCTGGCTGTGGGCACGATTCAATTACAGCCGCCATCGTGCAGGCTTTTTGGGAGAT
The DNA here is from genome assembly GCA_047614505.1 of Rhodothermales bacterium. GTDB lineage: Bacteria > Pseudomonadota > Gammaproteobacteria > Xanthomonadales > SZUA-36 > JABDJL01. Next base: position 15,221 of record JBLHGQ010000046.1, read on the forward strand.
GTCGGTTCCACCAAAGAACGTAATCAAGCTGTCAGGCATTGGCTGCTCTTCAAAGACACCAGCCTATTTTATTTCCGGAGCACATGGTTTTAACTCGGTGCATGGCAGGATGCCCTCTGTCGCCACAGGCGCGCTGGCAGCCAACCGGGACCTTATTTGTATTGCGATTTCCGGCGATGGTGACTCTCTTTCCATTGGCTTTGGCCAGTTTGGACATGTCGTCAGGCGCAATGTGAACATGCTGTATATCATTGAAAACAATGGTGTCTATGGCTTAACCAAAGGGCAGTTCTCGGCCTCTGCTGACCCTGGTAGCAAAACCAAGAAAGGTGAAGTTAACCGTATGAAAGCCATTGATCCGGTGGCCATGGCCATTGCCCTGGGTGGCAGTTTTGTTGCGCGGAGTTTTTCAGGCGATCGCGACCAACTGGTTCCACTGATAAAGGCCGGCATCACTCACCCTGGCTGTGCGGTACTGGATGTGGTCTCGCCTTGTGTCACCTTTAATGATCATGTCGGCTCTACCAAAAGTTATGCACATACCCGGGAAAATTATCATCCTGCCATTCAAACTGATTTCGTACCACCGGCGAAAGAAATCAAAGCGAAATACGAAGAAGGTGAGGCCATGTCAATCACCTTGCACGATGGATCTACGCTGGTTTTAAGAAAAGCGGACGAAGGTTATGACCCCTCCAACCGGAGTGCGGCGATGAAATACCTTGAAACGCATAGCTCGCGTGGTGAAGTAGTGACCGGCTTAATGTTCATTGATGAAAGCTTGCCCGAAATGCACGCCATTTCCGAAACTGCAATAAAGCCATTGACGCATACAGAGTTTGAAGTTCTCAACCCGGGTAGTGAAGCGCTCAAAAACCTGCAAAAACATATGCGCTAAAGCGCAAACTTCCATCTCCTGATGATACCTTCTTCGCGCCTCGCCATAGCTCTGACGCTATTGATTTGTTCGCCGGTTTTATGGGCAAAAGAAACACAGCATTACGACTGGCTGAGCAATGGGGTCAAATCCGGAAACCTGATTGTCACAAGCCACGATAATGGGAAAATCAGCACCGGCTTTGAATTTAAAGATCGTGGCCGCGGCCCTTCAATTCGAGAAGACATCCACATTAATGAAAACGGACTTGTCACGGAGTTAATCGTATCCGGGCACTCATATATGGGTGCTTTAGTTGATGAAAACTTTATTAGAACCTGTGATGGCTCAAATTGGCACAGCACCATTGAGCAGGGCCGTTCGGATGTGCCGGGAATTCAGTTTTACCTGGCAAACGATGGCTCTCCTCATCAAAGCGCGATGCTGGCGAAGGCATTGCTGGCCACGCCGGATGGAGAAATTGACCTGCTACCCTCGGGCAGGGCAAGCATTACTTTATTGGCCCGAATCCCCGGCGCCCAACTCTATGCCATAAATGGTTTGGGATTTGATCCGCGCTTCGTCTGGCTGGATGAGAGCCAGAACTTATATGGCTTATCCTCGGGATCTAATGCATTAGTGCCGTCCGGCAATGAAAATGCCGCTGGGTTGATGAAAGCGAGCCAGGACAAAGCAGAGCTTGAATATCTACGGGCACGATCCGGTCCATTAACAAATATTTTGCCGGACGAATATGCGATAACCAATGTTCATGTGGTTGACGTTCAAGCTGCCGAAGTATTGAGAAACCACAATGTGCTTGTCAGACAAGGGCTTATTGTCTCGGTATCTGAATCCTTACCTGAAACGGAAGACATACAGCTCATCGACGGCAATGGCGGCTATCTTATGCCCGGACTTTGGGATATGCACACCCATACAAGCCTCGAACAGGGTGTTTTGCACGTTGCAGCAGGTGTTACTACGGTTCGGGATCTGGGCAACAACCCTGATAACTATTTCATGGTGCGCGAAGGGTTTGATAGCGGCAAAGTTATTGGGCCGCGCAGTTTCGCAGCTGGAATTGTAGAAGGGAAAAGCCCCTTTTCCGCACCCATTAAGAAGCTGGCGGAATCCGCCCAGCAAGCCGTCAACCTGGTTAATGAGTATGCGGATATGGGATACCCGCAAATTAAAATTTATTCTTCACTGGATCCGGATTGGGTCAAGCCTGTGACAAAACAGGCGCATGAACGGGGAATGCGGGTTTCAGGGCATGTGCCTGCGTTTATGAGTGCTACTGCGGCTGTTGAGGCGGGATATGACGAACTTCAGCACATCAACTTTCTGTTTCTGAATTTTCTGGCCAGCCCGCAGGATGACACCCGCACACCTTTGAGATTTTCAATGGTTGCTGAGCAGTCAGGGAGTTTCGATCTACAAAGTGAACAAGTTGAACGCTTTGTAAAGCTATTGGCCGACAAACAGGTTGTTGTTGATCCTACCGTCTCAATTTACGTCAATATGTTTACCCACCGCTCCGGCGAACTAAGTCCCAGCTTTGCGATGATCGCCGAGCGCCTGCCGCCCTCTGAAAAAAGAGGCATGCTGGCAGGTCGAATGGATGTGAACGACGAAAATGCGGCGCAGTATGCACGTAGTGCTGACGCCATGTTATTAATGGTAAAAAAGCTCCACGATCAAGGGGTTACGATTGTTGCCGGCACTGATTCTCTGCCGGGCTTTGGCTTGCATCGTGAACTGGAACTCTACCAGCAGGCCGGAATTCCGGCACCAAAGGTATTGAGAATCGCCACGCTCGGTGCCTCGGAGGTGATGGGCGTCTCGGACCAGAGTGGGTCAATCAGTCCCGGGAAGAGAGCTGACATGGTTTTGCTGTCCGAAAACCCGCTCGAGGATATCAGTGCGGTGCGCGGTACAAAGCTGGTATTTAAGGGTGACCGCTATTTCGATTCGCAGAAGCTCTATCAAGCCATAGGAATTAAGCCCAAAACCCCTAAAACCTGAAAGTGTAAGTCCCTTTCACAACAGACTCCTGAAACGTACTTTGGAAGCGATCATTAATGTCGCGCAGCATGCTTCGACTCCACACAAAAAAGAAATCGCTGCCCCGCATCGGGTGATACCTCAGCCTCAGGTTAGTACCCAATTCTTCAGAGACATTGTCAAACTGAAACAAAGGGGTGAAAGACCATTTTGTGTTAAATGCAATTTCCGACTTCAATGACATCACCCGGGCAGTAAATTTCCCCGATGGCAACTGAATCTTGTTGGTTTCATAGCCCAGTGAAAAATTGAAACGGGCTGATGGTTTCCATCGTAACTCCACGCCAAACTTTTCACGGGTTCCATCCAGAAAGTCTCCAAACTCGGCCGAAATCCCGGCCTGCAGCACTCGATAGCGCGCTGTTTCGGCATAGGCACCATAGCGGGTGTATTCATAACTCCCGGGTTGAACAGGTATTCGGTCAAACAGGGAGAACCCCTCCTCCAAAACCTCTCGTTCACGTTTTACATAAACTTGAAACAGGTCTGATTTGCGAGTTTGGGCTTTCCACGGCACCAGATCCATCGTTTCAGTCAATTCGCTATTGTATGTCGACTTGATTTGGCGAAACGCAAATTGCTGGTCATGCCACTGCCATGCTGTCTCCACTTGTCTTTTCCGGTGACGGTAGTTGAAATAGAGATCCTTGATCCCCGGGCGATTGACAAATCCCAGTGCCGGGTCAAAGTTTTTACCAAACTGGTAATACCAGGCATCAAATCGATGATGGTCGTTGGGTAACAGTGCGTGAACCCCCCAGGCGCTCTCATCAGAACCGGTGCTTGATGCAACTGTTCCCGGGATTGGCTGATTGTTGGTTTGCTGGTACCAGAGCTCTCCCTGAAAAATCCTGTTGCCAAGAAATTTACTATTGCGATAACGAAAATCCAACCCCAGCGTTTGTGCGTCGCGGTTATTCTGTGCGTCGCCATCGGTCACCATCAAACCAACACTGGACTCATTGAATACATTAGCAACAGCGCGACCGACAAACAGTTTTCGAGGTCCCAATGTTGCGCTGGCTTCTTGTTCGGTTCCAAGGAATCCAATATTCCAATCCCCAATCCGGCCGGTCATCTTCAGGCCGGCGTTCAGGTTTAGGGGGTCACCATCGGGACTCAGGCCAATGTTTCGAGAAAAGAAAGGCCGTCCATTGCCCTGTAGCTTGGCAAACTCGAATATGCCGGCATCCTGTAGAAAGAAATCCCGTTTTTCAGGAAAGAAAAGCGAAAACCGTGTGAGGTTAACCTGTAGGTCATCTACCTCGGTCGCGGAGAAATCGGTATTTAATGTGAGCTTTGCGGTCAAAGAAGGCGTCATTCGATAAGTCACATCAAGCGAAGGCTCGAAACTGCTGTTATCCAGGCCCGTTCCGAAGTCTTTTTGGCTTTTCAATGAAACAGAAGGCACCAGGTCAAGCCCAAGGCCCGGCTTCAGACCCTTCAATCCGCGTAATGTACCGGCGGCCGCAGGTGCTTCTGTTAATTCCTGTCGACCTTTCGATGACCATGCGAGTCTTTCCTGGGTTCGCTTAAGGTCGCGATAAACATTAAAACCCCAATCTTCTCGTTGCGGGTCAAAGGAAATGGTGGAGAAGGGAATCCTGAACTCTATGCTCCAGCCGTCATCATCAATGGAAGTGGCTACTTCAAAAACACCGGTCCACTCATTGATTCTTTGGCTGTTGTTTTCCAGCAGGGCGTCTCCCTGAATGCCGTATGCATTTGATTCAAACAGGTAACCATTTCGTCGACTCATAAACGGGTCGAGCATGATCACAATGCGGTCTTCCAGAAAGACACGCTGCCTCGGTGTCATGACGTTGGCAGTAAGCATGCTTATGTCTGAATAGTGTAATCGCGCTGAAACATAGAGATTTTCCGTGTCATAAAGCACGCGATATTCGGTGGACTCTGTCGGGCTGCCATACTCTTCAGGCTCTAGCTGGTGCAAATCAGTGATGACAGCGGCTGTTTTCCAGACATGGTCGTCGAGGCTGCCGTCTATTACAGGGGGCTTCGAGGCCACAATGGCATCAATTGACTTATCAAAATACTGGCCGTTCACAGTTGTCACTGTGATCATCGATATTACCAGCACAAATGTACGAATTCTCAAGGCGCAAAACCCAGTTTGTTGGTAGTTAATGAGAGGCCAGAGCCGAGTCAGGACAGGAAAGCATACAATAGATCCCAAACTGGCTAGCAAAAAAAGAATTGAGGTCAGTCAGGAATTACGACCATGCCCTCGCAAGGATTGCTTGTGCCACCAATTTGATCCAACGCTTTTTTCGCCAGAATTGACAAGCCACCGGACAAGAAGGCAGCACCACCACTGATCAGTGTACCTTTGGCATCAAGCGCAATGGAGGGATTGGCCAATGTGCCGGATAGCTTTACGTATGGAGAGATCAACTCACTGGCTGAAAGCTTTGCAGCGCTGCGGGTCTGGGTGCGGAAATTGACATCGACGTTTTCGCTTGCCAGATTGATGTTGCCGGTTGCAAAAATATTAAGTTTTTCAGACTGAAGCGCGAAACCCGGGTCCAGCATTA
>JBLHGQ010000047.1:0-20503 GCA_047614505.1 Rhodothermales bacterium
ACAAGTGAAAGATCGAGACTAAATACGGTAGCAGTGCTAAAGCTTGCCCTGGAGTCTTCAAAATTACTCCACAATATTCGCAAAAAAATCCCAATCAATTTTTCATTCCGACAGGCTGGGAAACTGGTCATGATCGACAGTCAAAGTAGCCTTGTGTCAGCCAGAAATTCACGTTTGATGAAAAAAGAACAGGGCTGCGAAACGAAAATTCTGAGCCTTTCTGAAGCATGCGAAATTGAGCCGGGGCTGCGCAGTTTCAAACATGATTATCTCGGTGCAGTCTGGTCCGAACACGATGAAGTAGGCTGTCCAAAGATGTTTTGCCAGGCTCTGAGCCAATGGTTGCAGGAAAATCGCAGCGTTGAAGTGCGTCTAAATGAGTCCATCAAGTCGATTGAAACGAACAATGGCAAGTTGGTGGAGATCATCACTTCTAGTGGCGGCATCCAGCCTGATGCTGTTGTGGTGTGTCTTGGTGCTTGCAGTGCCGAAATGCTTGAGCCTCTCGGGATTAGGGCCAATATCTATCCGATTAGAGGCTACAGTGTGACACTGCCTCTTGGTGCTGCACCCATAGAGACCAGCGTGACAGACCTTGGAAACAAAATTGTTTTCAGCCGGCTTGGCGATCAAATCCGTATAGCAGGCATGGCGGATATCGTAGGCTTTAACTCAAAGCACGACCCACAGCGTTTGAAGCAATTGGTGGAGATTGCTCATTCACTCGCACCAGAGGTCGCAGATTTCAATGCAAAACCGGACCATGGTTGGGGCGGTTATCGTCCGATGACGCCGGATAGTAGGCCTCTGGTAGGCTCTACACCGGTTAAGGGTGTGTTTCTGAACACCGGCCACGGCATGCTGGGCTGGACCCTGGCGTGCGCGACCGGCAACCAGGTCGCGAAACAATTGCACTCAACAATTTGATTGCTTAAATTTTTACTCGTCGGGCCGCTCGAGCGTACCCAGGCGGTAAGCCACCTCATTTTCAATACTCTGGTAGGTTTCCAGGAGGTCCACCAGACGGTTGTATCGATTAACTGTTAGGCTTTCGTCTTCAATCGCTTTGATCATCTGATCTTCACTACCGCCGACTTTCTCCAGTACGCCCAAATTTTTGTAGGCTTGTGTAAAACTATCCAGTTCGGCATCTGAGGGAATATCACGGGGCGGGTTTTGACCTGCCAGTGCCAGGCCGACAAATTCCTGATCAAAGTCATCTGACCCAGGTAGATCGTCGAGCATGGCTTCAAATTGTTTCTTATTGACAGGCCGGTTGCTACGCATGATCGTGCCCCAATTACCGCCACCACGCTCGCCGGCTGGATTAATGCCGCCCCTGATTGAAGCGGCCGTTAATCCGGCTAAATCCGGTTTCAATGCCGCAAGATCACCATTTCTGGCACACTCCAGATGAGTTCGATGGGTACCACCTGGCTTTCTATACCAGCATGCCCACGTATTCCAGTCTTCTCGTTTCAGACTTTTAGGGCGTTTCAAAGCCTGGCGGACAAGTCTTAAAGCAGTCTCCTGTTCAAACGTGAACTGCACGCCGGTAACGGTCATGTCATCGAGTTCATATGGTTGCTCTTCGCCAACATCGAGCTCCTGAGTTTCGGCATTATCCAACTCTTCATCCGAGGGTGGATCAATGGCAAACACAGTTGATGAAACTAAAAACAACAAAAGGGTGGTAATTTTTATATAGTGATTTTTCATACTGAAATTATAGGAGAAAACTCAGAAAACATGAAGATTGTAGTCGCATCACATAATCCGGTAAAAATCTCAGCAGTGGGGGAAGCATTTGCCACTTTGTTTCCCGGCAAGCAACTGGAACTGATTCCGATCGCTGTTCCATCGGGCGTCAGTGATCAACCAATGACTGATGATGAAACTCGCCTTGGGGCTACCAACAGAGTTGAAAATGCCAAAACATCAGTGCCTGATGCGGATTACTGGGTGGGGCTGGAAGGTGGTCTGGATATGTTTGATGGTCGATTAATGGCTTTTGCCTGGATGGCGATTGCTGGTCCTGGTGGCCAATTCAACCAGTCCCGAAGTGCATCACTCCCTCTGCCACCGAAAGTTCAGCAACTGGTGGAACAGGGGCTTGAACTCGGGGACGCAAATGACCAGGTTTTTTCAACCGTCAACAGCAAGCAGGGCGGTGGTGCTTATGGCCTACTAACCGATGGGCTTTACACCCGTGAAAGTATTTACCGGCAGACCCTCATCCTTGCTCTCATTCCCTTTGTTAATCCACTTTGGAATGAAACCTAATCAAGCGTATTTTCCGCGCCTGAGTTTTTCTTTCGTGAGTACCAGTAAAGCACACTTCCTGCAGCAATAAATACGAACAGCATACCCCAGGCATCAGGATTGGCTTTGGTCATTAACCAGATGCTCAGCCCGAATGCAATTGCAGGAATCAAATATCCACCGGGAATCGAGAATTGGCCTTCATAGTGCTCAGTTGTTTTTTCCAGGCGGGGCAGGGCCGCAATACAAATGATGTAGGTCAACAACCTGACCAGCGTACTGATGATTGCCAGCCAGATGAAACTCCCGCTTATCGCCATGGCCAGGCAAAGAAGCCCATAAAACCAGATTGAGTGATGGGGGGTCCGGTAAACCGGATGTACCGTTGCAAACCATTTGGGGATGCTGCCATCACGTGCCAATGCAAAAGTCATCCTGGGTGCTGATAAAAGCGATGCAGACAAGTTACCGCCGATAGAAAAAACGGCGCCAAGAATCAAAATGGCCGCACCCGTGGTACCAAACAATACATTGGCAACATCCGCCAGGGCCTGTTCAGAAGTGGCAAGCTCAGGCAGCGCAAATACAGAAACCGTTTGTATCAGGAAATAAAAGACACCAATCATTATGATCGTGCTAATTAGCGCAGCAGGCATGTCCTTTCGAGGATTCTTACCTTCACCGGCGGTCACAACAGTTCCTTCAAATCCAACATATGCGTAGAGCAAAACCAAAATGGTTTCGCCGAAGCCTTCGAGCGGTGGAAAATCTGCGCCCATTAAGGTGCCGACGTCAACTTTGCCAAGGCCAAAAAGAATCAACAAGGACAATGGCAACAGTTTCAAAACTGTGAAGACATAAGTAATCGCCACACTGTTTTTTACACCGGCAACATTCAACCAGGTCATGGAGGTAATTAATACCGTTAGCGCAATTGAGCGGTATGGGTCATCACCGAGTGGGGCCCAGAACCAGCTGGCATAAATCACCAGTAAATTAGTATTGGCACCCATGGCTGCAACTCTTGCCAGATATGCGAGCCAACCGGTCTGGAAACCGACAAACGGCCCGAATGCATGGCTGGCATACACGATCGCTCCTCCGGTCGTGCGAAACATACTGGACGCCCGGGCAAATGAAAGCACAATGGTAAAAACCAGAAGGCCACCGATCAAAAATGCCCACGGACTGAAGTATCCGGCACGCGCAGCGATGACAGCGGGTAGGCCGAATATTCCGGCCCCAATGACAGAATTAATATTAATCGCACCATAAGCGAGCTTGCCGATGACACGTTTGAGTGAATTTTCCGGGTTTGTTTCGGTCGTCATGAGCTCAGGCGCGGGGAATGATAAATCAACAATACCTCAATTGTGGCCTATTCGCCTTCAAAGGCACGAATTAAGGTCGCAGTATCATCCGCAGTGGTTGAATGTCCGAATACAAACCGGGCCAGGTCATCGTGTCCAGGCCAAAGAAGGAACTCGATGCCAGATGCTGCCAGCCGGTTAAAGCCTTCGGCAGGCCAGCGAACGAATACTTCATTGGCAGCTACTGGAAATTCAAGATTCGCTGAGGAATGGACATCAATGGCAGCAGCAAACCGGGCCGCCTGTGTATTGGCATGACCGGCAAGTTCCAGCCAAAGTCCTCCTTCAATATAGGCCAGTAACTGTGCTGATATGTAGCGCATTTTGCTCAGCAGGTGCCCGCTGCGTTTTCGGTGACGTTCAGCTATTTCGTATCGATCATGTTGACCAAAAAACAAAAGCGCTTCCGCTGCCATACAACCGTTCTTGCTGGCGCCGAAAGACAACATTTGCACCCCGGTTTTCCAGCTGCTTTCCGCAGGAGAGCACTTAAGCGCTGCAACAGCATTTCCAAAGCGGGCGCCATCCATATGAGTCGCCATACCTTTATCAAGTGCGATCTGATTTAGCGCGCGAAGCTCTTCCGGCGTGTACAAGGAGCCCGACTCAGTACTTTGCGTGATGCTGAGTGCGGCTGGCACATAACTATGAATGCCATGACCTTCTGTGGCATAAATGGCGGTTGCCAAATCGTCCGGCCGTATTTTGCCGTTTGGGCCATCAACCTGAACCAGTCTTAAGCCGTTGCCAAAGAATTCTGGCGCTCCGGATTCATCACTGGATATGTGCGCAGCACTATGACAAAACACCGTACCCCATGGTGGACTTACGCTGGCCAGAGCAATTGAATTGGCCACCGTCCCGGTCGCCAGTGGCAGAACCCGGGTCTCGATTTCAAACAGTTCTGAAAATGCGGCATCCAGGCGCTCTGACCATTGGTCTTCGGCGTAAGCCCAGGCGGTTCCCTGGTTAGCTTCTTCCAGTGCTTTCCAAATGCGTGGTGCAACCGGAGTTTCGTTATCACTTCTGAAATTGACCGTCATTGAGGCTGACTCGTATTATTTTGAAGGGCAGATTATAGGGCGCAAGTTGATTCCTGTCCTGTGTGACTTGTGGAACTTGAAGTTCAGACCGATGAGCACTAGATTGTCGGTCTGCAGGCATTTATTAAGATGAACGATAAAAACACTCAAAAACAAGGACATAACAAAGCAAAGCTGACGGACTGGATGGCGCGTTATGAGGCCTCGGTCGGCTCTTCTGCGGTAATTTGTCCTTCTATGCTGGATCGTCTGCTGGATGGATCTCTCAAGACCGCATTGGGACAGGATCAACTGGTCGAATTACTCGGCATATTGGAGTCACTTTCCCCTGACCCCAGGACAGTGAGTTGTGCACTGCTGTTTGTTGCCTCTCAACACGGTGAAAACCTGGAGATTTGGAAGAAAGAAATACCTGTAACCGTCTGGACCCAGCTTGCACAACTGCTGCGGCTCAAACAGGTCGAGCTAGAAAATCTCCCGTCCGGTACCGAGCGTAGTGCGGAGGGCCTGCGAAGATTATTGCTCGCGCTGGTTAATGACGTTCGGGTGGTTCTGATTGCGCTTGCATGGCAATTGGTTCAGTTGCGGTTTGCCAAGGCCAACGAGGAACGCGCCCGGACGCTGGCGCATGAAACAATTTTAATCCATGCGCCGTTGGCCAACCGACTAGGCGTCTGGCAATTGAAGTGGGAGTTGGAGGATCTCGCATTTCGATTTCAGGAGCCGGAGGCATATCAAAGAGTTGCAAAGTTGGTGGCTGAAAGGCGTGCTGACCGGGAACAATTCATCGGGTCTTTTATTGCAGAACTTGAAGGTGCATTGGAGCAATCCAGTATTGATGGGCAGGTTTTGGGAAGGCCCAAGCATATCTATAGCATCTGGAAGAAAATGCAACGCAAGGGATTGGATTTTCACGAGTTATTCGACGTCAGGGCTGTACGTGTACTGGTCGACGACATACCAACCTGTTACAGCGTCCTGGGCCTGGTGCACACGCAATGGCAGCCCGTTCCGGGTGAATTTGATGATTACATTACTACTCCCAAAGGGAACCATTACCAGTCATTACACACTGCTGTGGTCGGGCCTGATGGAAAGGCGGTTGAAGTTCAGATTCGCACCGAAGAAATGCATGAGCATTCAGAATTGGGAGTCGCCGCACATTGGCGTTACAAGGAAGGTGGGCCGACCGACCCGGCATTCGATAATAAGATTGCCGTTATGCGCCAGTTACTGGACGCTGGTGAGGACAAACTTGATGACGAAAGCCTGTTGGAAAGCTTTCAGTCGGCTACATCTGAAGATCGTGTTTACGTACTCACACCTGCAGGCCAGGTGATTGACCTGACATTAGGCTCCACTGTGCTGGATTTTGCCTACAACGTACACACCATGGTCGGTCATCGCTGCCAGGGCGCGAAAGTTAATGGCCGCATTGTTCCTTTGACATACCAGGTGAGTACCGGTGAACGGGTTGAAATTCTTACTGGAAAGCATCCAAGACCCAGTCGCGACTGGTTGAATCCGCGACTTGGGTTTATTCGCAGCGCCCGCAGCAGATCCAAAGTCAGGCAATGGTTCAAACGCGAGAGCCACGATGAAAATTTGCGCCATGGCCGTGAAATGGTCGATGCGGAATTAAAGAGAATGGATTTGACCCCAGGAGATCTTGAGGGTGTGGTGGAACGCTTTAGCCTGAGTTTAATAGATGACCTGTTTGTGGCGGTGGGCAATGGGGACCTGACGGTCAGCCAGGTCGTTCATGCGGCTGAGCGCTTACGCTCGGAAAAAGTATTGCCCAGCGCTGAAGATCTCATTACCCGCAATTCCAAACGTCAGCGAAAACAGTCTGCGATCAAAGGCGAAGATATTTCTATTGAAGGGGTTGGCAAACTTTTATCAAGTATTGCGAAATGCTGCCAACCAGTTCCGGGCGATCCGGTGATTGGTTATATAACCAAGCTGCGTGGCGTCACGATTCATCGAGCAGATTGTAAAAATGTGCTCAGGTGGCAACAAGAGGAAAATCCTCGTCTGTTAGAAGTGAACTGGGGCTCTGAACCAACTGCCAGCTACCTGGTTGAGGTGCTGATCAGGGCTTATGACCGGCGGGAGTTGATCAAGGACATTTCTGCGACACTTGCCACTGCCGAAGTCAGCGTGACTGATATTTCCAGCAAACTGGACGAGGCAAGTAATGAGGTCGAAATTCGTCTGCAGCTTAAAGTGAAAAATTACGAGCAACTCAGCGAATTGCTTAATCGGCTGGGTGGAATTCGAAATGTTGTTGAGTCGCGCAGGCTGAAAGGGAGCGCATGAATTCTTGAGGGAAATAAAGGCACTTCCATTTTCTCGAAATTTATATTTATAATGATTTCAGCACCGCTGTTTCTTTTTTCAGGCAGCCAGCCGAATCAATTCGAATAATTGTTTAATCAGGGGATCATTCTCATGAAGTCTTTTTTCGCTAAATCAACTGCATTACTGACGCTCATTTTGGCACCTTCCTTCGTATTTGCTCAAACTTCACTGGATCCAAACGGGCCCATTATTGGAACCTCAGAAGGTAATCACCGTCTGGATTGCACCATCATCCGACCGTGGGCCACAGATCTACGTCCGGAAGGCTCTTCTTTCCCCGTTATTGGCTGGACCAATGGCTGGGGCCAGGGGAATGTTCATGGCGCTGACCAAATTCTTGGTTATGATGGCGGGTTGTTTGACTTGGCTGAAGCCGGTGACTACATCGTCGTAGCCGCAAATCAGTGGTCTGCCCGTTCACCCGATATCCTCCAATGCCTTCAGTGGTTGCTGGATGAAAACATCGATTCAAATTCTGAATATTTTGAAGCGGTCAATACCGATCAGATTGGTGTATCAGGGCATAGCCAGGGTGGAGGCGCAGCTTTAAAGGCCGGCAATGATTGTGTGTTTGATGGGGCAAATTGCAAGCTGATCAAAACCGTAGTTGCCATGAACCCATACGGACCCAGTTTTGTTAAGGCACGCGGTCAAAACGGGCAGATTCTGGTGTTAGGTGGAACCAATGATGGTGTGACTCCCACGAATTCATTTTCAGCGGTACTCAACGACAGCATACTCTCAGAAGACATGGGCGGAGTTCAAGCCGAATTAATCGGCGGGTCTCACTGTAATCCAGCCTGCGATTTTGTCGGGGGGAATTTTGGCGAATTCGGTGAAGCCTCATTACTGTGGTTTGATATGGTTCTCAAAGGTGAAGATAACTGTGCTGCTTTGGAGACCCTGTTTGAAAATGGCGAGTGGAATCCGATCTACAGCGTTAACTTTTGTCCCTGAAACCCTGGGCAGCGAGCGCTGCGAATGAGAACTCAGGAATCTTTGAGCCTGGCTATCAGGCTCTGGATGCTGGTGCGAGCGGCTTCTACTGAGAAGTGCGATTTAACGTTTTCCACTGCAGCATCAGAGAGGGCATTCCAAAGCTTTTCATCCTGATAAAGCCGAACGACTTCGTTGGCAAAATCCTGTTCCGATTCTGCCACCAGTACTTCGCGACCGTGCTCAGCGTGTATGCCTTCAATGGCCATCGGGGTTGCCACTACCGGCTGGCCATGACTCATGCTCAGGTTAACCTTGCCCTTGACCCCCGCACCATAACGAAGCGGTGCAACCGCCAGTTTGCAGTTTTCAAGGTATGGTTCCAGGTCTTGTACAAAGCCATGAAAAATAAGTCCATCACCGCTTAAGCCGCTGACACTTTCCGGTGCTTTGCTGCCGATCAGATGAAAGTTGGCATCAGGCAATTGTGCCTTGATCAAAGGCCAGATTTTTTCAACGAACCAGCAAGCTGCATCAACATTTGGCGGGTGCTGGAATCCACCAATAAAAAACAGATCTTTGCGGTCCTTAAAACCATTTTTACGACCGGGTACTTCGTGGATATTGGAAAGCACGTGAACCATTGCATCCGGTGCGTCTGTCTCCAAAAGCTCAATTTCAGTTTCACTGACCACCAGCACTGCATCCGATTGCTCAATAACTGCGAGTTCAGAACGTTTTGTCTGCTTGGCAGTTTGTCGCAGCGCGACACTGTTCTCAAGTTCGGCCAAACGTTGTTCGCGTAAATAATGCAAGTCCACTGTATCGAAAATAAACTTCGCATTCGGACAGTATTTCCGCACTATTGAAGGATAATTGGCCGCTATATAGTGTCTACTGACCATGACCAGATCAAACTCACTACCGCGTTGATGGAAAAAGGACTGTATGGACTCCAGCCACGGTTCATAAAGTGCCTCGATACCCCATTGTTGTAATTGTAATGTGTAGCGGCCTGAATGTTGATGGTTGTCGGCAAAAAAGGTTACGCCGTAGCCCAGGTCGGTAAAGCAGCGCATGATAAAAGTCAGCCTTAGGCTGCCTGAGTCCTGATCCGGCTCCGGTGTGGTTGCATCAATAATCAGTATCCGGCCCTTAAGCCGGTGATCTCTGGCGGTTCTGATGACGGCTGGATTGGTGGGATCACTAATTCGTGAAGGGTACTGTGCGAGTTCATCTTTCCAGTTGCTGACAAATTTGTCCTGGTTTAGCAACTGGAATTTCTTGATGCCGCCACTGGTATCAGTTCCGGAAGTAATACCTTCGTGATGAATAACGGTGCTGGCTGGTTGCACCAATACCTTGCGACCACTCCCGCGAACACGAAATGCCAGATCAGTATCTTCGTAATAAGCGGGAGAATAATCTGCGCTGAAGCCACCCAACTTCCTGAAAAGAGTGGTTTCAATCATAAAACTGGCACCTGAGCAGTAATCTACCTCGCGAACGTGCAGATACTCAGGTCGTTCAGGATTGTCATTACGGCCGTAATTCCAGCCGGAACCATCATTGAATATGATGCCACCAGATTCCTGCAATGTTCCATCAGGGTAGACCAGTCTTGAGCCAACCAGCCCTGCCTCGGGATATTGTCTAAAAGTATCAAGCAAGGCCGCCAGCCAGCCTTCCAAAACCTGAGTGTCGTTATTAAGCATTACCAGATATTCACCCCTGGCCGATTCTGCACCCCGGTTACAACTGGCAATGAAACCCGCGTTTGCAGTGTTGCGGATGTATTTCAAGCCCTCAATTTGCCCGGCCTTGTGCTGGGTTTCATCGCTTGACTCATCATCCACCAGAATAACTTCAATATTTTGAGAAGCATGTGTATCAGCAATACTTCTCAGGCAGGCAGCGGTATAAACCCAGTTGTTGTAGGCCGGAATAATAATACTGATACGCGGTTCATCTGATGAGGGGACATAATCCGGTCCGCTCGTGTCACCAATGCTTTTAACAACATCAACAGGAAAAGGCTGGGGCTTAACCTGATAGCCACCAAACTGCATTCTCATCAGAGTTCCGCGTAAACCAACCGTGGTCAGATTACGGATCAAGCCGGAAAGCAAGACTGGCCACCGAAGTGGGTTCCAGGCACGGCTATTGACGAAATTCTGTGTGGTTCTTCGCAAAACCCTGAATGGACGCGTGATTTTCCAGGAAGTGCTGGCAAGAATCTGATCACTTAATTGCTGAGCAATCAGTAAATCAGCATCTTTTTTCTTTAAATCAGCATCTTTTTTCTTTAAATCAGCATCTTTTATCTGCAGAGCAGCTACCTTTATCTGTAAATCAGCATCTATAAGTTCAATTTTCTGGTTCTGTGATGTGATCACATTTTTTAGGTGCTCGGACTCCTCATTCAAAAGGTTTACCCAGTACTTGCGGCGTTTCTGCTCTTCTGAGAGTTCCCGTTGAGAGTCCAGGGCCCAATCGGTGCGCTGGCGTAACTCCTTTTGTAGGGCAGTCGCTTCCTGTTCAGCTTTTCTGCGCGCAACTTTTGCATTCAACTCCTGATGAGCCAGTGCTGCTGCCTGGGTCTGAGCTAAATTTGCACGGGTTGCGGACCTCTTATTTGCGCCAAGCGCAATACCACATAATGAGTTGTAAGCATTGACCATTTCCGAGGGTTCAATTGCTTTATGTTTTGAAAGATTTTTGCGTACCTTTTCAAGTTCCGATCGGTTTTTACTCAAACTGCCGACTAATTTCGCCAGTTCTATTGCTGAAGGATCAATCAACCAGCCGGTTTTACCTTGCTCGATACGTCCGCTAAAACTTCCCAGATTGGTAGCAATCGATGGAATTCCCAAATACTGAAGCTCAGAAAGTGTGTAACTGAAAGTTTCCGGCACGATAGACAAAAGTGCAGCGGCATCGGGACTGATTTCACTCAGCAGTTCAGGCAGTTCGTCGCGTTGGTAATCGATGATGACATTTACGCCACTGATGCCAAAAAAAGATTCACCGTTTTTGCCTGTGCCAAGCAGATATATTTGCGCGTCATCGCGCAAAAGCGGTAAGGCTTCAAGCAATAGATTTTGTCCTTTCCCGGGCTGGATTCGACCTAAAATGACGATGCGAAGCCTTTTGTCTTTTCGTGGCTCAGGTACCACAGTTGCCTGTGTTGCAAAAGGTGGAAAGCCATGGGGGATAAGCTCAATATCAACATTTTTCCAACGTGGGTCCAACAATCTTTGCAAGTCAATCACTGACTGACCAGGTGCGGCAACTCTGACTTGGCTTTGTGTGATTGCATCCAGGTATTTGTTTCTTACCTCTTGCCAAGATCCGGCATTTCGATCTGAAAACTCTTTTAACAGTGCCCGGTCTTCCATCGCAGTGCTGATATCCGGAGTTCCATCTGCATTTGCATAACTGTGGGGGTTCGCACTGAGGAAAGGCCAAAGTGGAAAGTGATCATGCAACACCTGCACTGTAGGCAAGCCGGTAAGGAAAACATCAAGGCTGTGCCCCACCAGCGATGAAACAATTATTCGTCCCACACCATAGCGCTGACAGATTTCATCAAGCACTTGACGATATTGATCGTTGGTGCAATGCAGGGACTGTATGGGTGGTTGCAACCACCAACTGGCAATTGGGAAGGAAAGTTCATTAGCCGCATATAAACTTAATTTTTGACCAGTCCCGTGACCACTTTGTACGCCTTCAGAACGTAGTTGAAAATGGCTCGAGCTCTGGTCAAAGCGGATAAATGTGCTGGTCCATAAAGCAACGCCACCACCCCAACTGTGAGTTACATGCAAGGTCGGCGGTTTAGAATGGTTCCAGGTTTCTCCTATCGCAGGGCAAGCTGCGTCCATCCATGCCTGCAATCGAACACTCAGATCGCCCCATGCGGGTGGTCTGACTTCCTCATGCGGCTCAAGTCGAGGAGAATTAAAAAGTGATTTGCCGGCACACAGGGCAAACCGGGTGTCAGACAGCCCCAGGCTTCCTCCAGCCAGTTGAAAATGTGCGAGCACATTCGCACTATTGATAGCCCGACCGGCAAGAGTGGATACCGCAGCAGGTGAAAGTGCCACAAAATGTTCGGGCCATTGAAAACAGTTGTGCCAGTGGCCTGGTCCAAGAAGCTCAAAAAGGCCACTTATTTGGGCAATGGCAGTCGCCTGATTTCCACTTAATCCTGCGAAAGGATTGACTGTGGGAACGGCATTGGATAGTACTGTTTGAGCTGTTATCTGCTCTTCAATCGATAATTCAATTGCCAGGTCTTCAATCAAGCGGGCATCAGCCTGTACATCGGACCTGATTAGAATGACAGGGCTATCTGGCGCGGCGATAGACAATTCGGCCATTAATGAACCAAATTGCAGGTACGACTTTTGAGTTTTTATGCACCCGGCGTAATCGCCATGAGAGAATACCCGATAACCCGGCGCGAGCAATTGCTCAAGCCATTGTGCGCCGGGTTCGCCGGAGTCTCCGGGGTACACAAAGATCACCGCTTTGCTGCAGTGTTCATTTGAGTCTAAATTGTCCGAATTTCGTCCTTGCATGGCGTGTATTCTGACAGCCTTATGGCAATTGAGGGTCAAGGGCGGTCATTATCGTCAAAGGGTGGGATGATGTCATCCGCAAGCTGCTAATGCTTGAAATATAAACTTATGAGTCCAAAGAAAAAAAAGTCTACAAGTCCTCGCAAAAAGACCGTCCGCCGTAGCCCCCGCAAAAAAGGCGGGTCTAAGGTTTTTCGTCTGATTTGCTTGTTTTCAGGAATCATTATAGGCGTTCTCGTGCCTTGGTTACTATGGCTGAACTACGTCGTTACTACGGAGTTTGAAGGTCGTAAATGGGATTTGCCCAGCCGTGTTTACGCGCGACCTCTCAGCTTGTATCCCGGTCTATCGATATCCAAAGCTGCATTTGAAACAGAACTCAGTATTGCCGGATACCGGAAAAACAGCAATGCGGCCATGCCTGGAACCTATTCCATTTCGAGTGGGCAGTACCAGGTTTATCGTCGCGCATTTCGTTTTGACGATGGCTTACAGGATGCCTTGAAATTTCGGGTGGTTTTTTCAAGTGGCTCCCTCAAGACACTTTCTGCTGATTCCGGATCATTGGATCTGGTACGCATGGATCCTGCTGAAATTGCCTCGATTTTCCCCTTACATGATGAAGACCGCACACTACTATCGATAGATGATGCTCCCGAGCTCCTGTTAACCGGGCTGCAGGCTGTCGAGGACCGTAATTTCAAAAATCATCCGGGAATTCATTTGCGCGGCATATTCCGGGCTTTAGCTGCAAACATCAAGGCCGGCAAAACCATTCAAGGCGGAAGCACTCTTACCCAGCAACTGGTTAAGAATTATTACCTCAGCAATGAGCGAACTTTGCCCAGAAAAATTAATGAAGCATTCATGGCGTTGCTGCTGGAGTTTCATTACGAAAAGGCAGAAATCCTCGAGGCCTATTTGAACGAGGTGCATCTGGGACAGCAAGGCAGTCACGGCATTCATGGATTTAGTCGTGCCAGTGAGTTTTATTTTGGACAAGCACTGGAACAGCTTGAAGCTCAGCAAATTGCGCTTTTGGTCGGCCTGGTTAAAGGCGCATCATTGTATAACCCAAGGCGCAATCCTGAACGTGCTCTGGCCAGGCGGGATCAGGTTCTGGAGACTTTCAAACAAACCGGTATTATCTCTGACAAGCAGGCAGAATCTGCAAAATCCAAGCCACTTGGCGTAAGCCCAACAGCGCAGACTGGTCGCAGCAGGTACCCCGCATTTATTGACCTCGTACGCAGCCAGTTGAGAAGCGATTACCAGGAAGAAGATTTGCGCAGTGAAGGGCTGAGAATATTCACCACCCTCGCACCTTATGAGCAAGAGGCTGCTGAAAAGGCAGTGGTCGATGGCATGAAGTCGCTGGCGGAGCGTGGCCTGCCGGCCGGGCTTCAAACTGCGATGGTGTTGACCGATGTAGCCAGCGGAGAAGTCCGCGCCGTTGTAGGTGATCGCATACCAGACAGAAATGGATTTAATCGCGCATTGAACGCACGTCGCCAGATAGGTTCTGTGATCAAGCCCCTGGTTTACCTGCTCGCTCTTGAGCATGATGGAGATTACAACCTGATGACCCGTATCAGGGATGAGCCAATTGAATTAAAGCTGCCGAATGGAAGCATGTGGTCGCCGGCCAATTACGATCATGTTTCTCATGGTGAACTGAGCCTTCTGGAAGCTTTGATCCATTCGTATAACCAGGCTACGGTTCGGCTTGGTTTAAACATCGGTGTGCACCACCTTATCGCAAGACTGGAACAACTCGGTATCAGTGCTGCTGTAGATGCTGTGCCATCAACATTACTAGGGGCAGTTGAGCTCACTCCAATCGAGGTTGCCCAGATTTACCAGTCAATAGCTGCCGGTGGATATACCGTTCGACTACGCTCAGTTACATCGGTATTAACCGCCAATGGCGAGATGCTCAACAGATATCCGCTGAGGTTGATGCCCCAGGAACGCAGGGATGCAGTAGCAGTTTTAAATTATGCCCTGACTCAGGTGGTTGAAAGAGGCACTGCGAAAGGCTTGCCTGGTTTGCTCGGAAGTGATGCAATAATCGCCGGTAAAACCGGCACAACCAACGAACGAAGAGACAGTTGGTTTGTCGGATATACTCGTGACCGGCTTGCTGTCACCTGGGTGGGTCAGGATGACAACACACCAGCAGGAGTAACGGGCGGAAACGCGGCGATGCAAATTTGGGCAGGATTGTTCCGGACATTGCCATTGAAATCGGTGAATATGGATATGCCTGAAGGTGCTTACTGGACATGGGTTGACCCGCAACTTAATGCGCGCAGTGATGAATCATGTCCAGGTGCAAAGCAAATACCTTTTATTGAAGGTACCGATCCAAAAACGGAATCAGCCTGCCTGGCTCGCCTGGACAGGAAAGATAGAAAATCTATTTGGAGAAAGTGGTTTGAACGAGATTAGGATCTTTTTAGCTGGCTTGATGGCCATATTGCTGACTGCATGTGCAAGTAGCACACCGGCACCGGTTGAAGAACGTGAGATTGATGCCCGGGTTCGCACTCCTGCCAGCCAGGATAGTGAAGGTGTTCAGGTGTTTCCTTTACAGAATCCCGCGGTGGTCCAACTTACGCAAGATGCCCGCAGGGCTGAACATGCCGGTGATCTCGATCAAGCCGCTGTTTTCCTTGAAAGGGCATTGCGGATTCAGTCACGTAACCCCGAATTAATGCAGCAAATGGCTGAAATTCAATTACAAAAAGAAGAATATGAACAAGCACTAAGTTTCGCAATCCGGTCATATGATACCGGCCCCAGAGTGGGTGAGATTTGTGCCAGAAACTGGCGCACAATTGGTGTTGCAAAAGAGCACCTCAATGACCCGGATGGCGCATTGGAGGCGGAACAACGTGCCGGCCAGTGCATGATTACCCGGCCTGTAGGGCTCTGAACGCTAAACAGCAAACTGCCGGGCTCAGCGCACAGGAAGTATTAGGTGGTGATGGGCCATTAGCGGCTCACCTACCGGGTTTTGCGCCACGCAAGGAGCAGCTTGAGCTGGCCCTGGCAATTGAAGAATGTATTGCAGCACAGGGCATGCTGGTTGCCGAGGCCGGTACCGGTATTGGTAAAACCCTTTCCTATCTTGTGCCGGTTGTTCTGTCCGGCCTTCGAACCATCATTTCAACAGGCACCAAAACATTGCAGGATCAGCTTTTCTTTCGAGATCTGCCGGTCGTGGCCGCAGCCATTGGTGGAGATTTAAAATCGGCTCTTTTGAAGGGCAGGGCAAACTACCTGTGCTTGTATCGAATGAACCAGGCGAGAGAGTCTGGCGAATTGCCGACTAAAAGGGCGGTCAGAGAGTTGGAAGCGGTCTACGGATGGTCCGGGCGTACAAGCGATGGTGACCTTTCCATTTCACCCTTGATCACAGATGAAAGTGGGCTATGGTCATTTGTGACCTCAACAGCAGAAAATTGCCTGGGAGCGGAATGCCCCAGTTTTGAAGATTGTTTTGTTGGAAAGGCGCGGAAAAAGGCACAGGAAGCGGATGTTGTTGTGGTTAATCATCATCTTTTGTTCGCAGATATGGCGATAAAGCAAAGTGGTTTTGGTGAAGTACTCCCTGGTGCATCAGTTTTTGTTATTGATGAGGCACATCAGGCACCTGATATTGCCTCACAGTTTTTTAGTACCTCATTATCTGCACGTCAGGTAAATGAACTATGTAGCGATGCACTTCTTGAAGCCGGTAAGGTTTCAGGTGGACTCGGCACGGTTGAAGCACCGATCCGGGCATGCAAACAGGCAATGAAAGTACTTCAGTCGGCCATCGCTGAGCATTTGCCTGAGCGCGGTTCCTGGCAACAAATGCTTGAACGGTCTGAAATCCGCGAAGGATTACAGGATTTGGATCAGGCCATTGCTGATTTGGCACCTGCATTGGAAGCACTTGATGGTAGCAGTCGTGGTATGGATGGTTGTATCGCGAGGCGTTCGGAGCTTCAATTCCTAATGGATCGCCTGGATAAGTCCTCTGCAGCGGGTGAGGTTCGCTGGTTTGAACGGCGTGGCAAAGGTTTCGGGCTGCATATTACCCCATTGGACGTATCTTCCATGTTCACTGCATTCAGGGAACAACTGGATGCCAGTTGGGTGTTTACCTCTGCAACCTTGTCGGTTAATGGTGAGTTTGGGCATTTCACCCGTCAGATGGGGTTGGAAGATGCCTCTTGCACCTTACTTGAGTCGCCATTTGACTATCCGAACAATGCACTGATGTGGCTGCCTGCCGGCCTGCCGGAACCACGAGACCCAAATTACCTGGCTTTGCTGCTTGAACAAATTCTTCCAGTGCTTGAAGCCAGCAAGGGCAGGGCGTTTCTGCTTTTCACTTCTCATCGTGCCCTCCAGGAGTGTGCTGAAATGCTCAAGCAAAAGGCCGATTTTCCGTTGTTTGTACAAGGCGAAGCTCCTCGCAGTCTGTTATTGGAATCGTTTCGCGAATCGGGCAATGGAATTTTGCTTGGAACCTCCAGTTTTTGGGGTGGTGTTGATGTAATTGGCAGTGCGCTTTCACTGGTAGTGATTGACAAGCTTCCTTTTTCAGCACCGGATGATCCTGTAATGGAAGCGCGAAGTGAGGTCCTGCGGCAGGAAGGTGGAAATTCTTTTATGCAGTTATATCTACCGGCAGCGGTTATCGCGCTGAAGCAGGGTGCCGGGAGGTTGATCCGCGACGTCAATGACCGTGGAGTATTGGTAATTTGTGATCCCCGGATTATAACCAAGGGCTATGGATCTGCGTTTCTCGACAGCCTGCCGCCCATGCGGCAAACAAGGGAAAGAATCGAAGCGCTGCAGTTTTACGAGGTTGTTGAAAATTGAAGCTACTTGCCATTGAAACCGCCACTGAATCCTGTTCTGTCGCGCTGGCGATTGATGGACAAATCCGCTCTCGCGAATCAATGCAAATCCGCGGGCATGCAGAGTTACTTTTGCCATGGATCGAGGAGTTGCTGGCAGAAGGTGAATTGGCTCTATCTGGCCTTGATGCGCTGGTGTTCAGCCGTGGGCCGGGCAGTTTTACCAGCTTGAGAATAGGAATTGGCGTGACGCAGGGGCTTGCCTGGGGTGCTGACATACCGGTAGTACCGGTTTCCTCCCTGCAATCGACCGCGCAGGCTGTGGTCGATAGAGGTGTGAGCTCTGCAATCGTTGCCCTTGATGCACGCATGAACGAAGTTTACTGCGGTACTTTTAAGATCGATACATCAGGACTGATGCAGCCGGTGAGTGAGGAAATGGTATGTGCACCTGAAGCGGTCACAAAGTTTGAATGCGAAGGTTGGGTCGGCCTTGGAATGGGTTTCGAGCGCTATCCACAACTTGCAGAATACTCACGTAACCTATCTGCTGTTTATCCCGATTCATGGCCTGATGCAAAGGCCATGATTCCTTTGGCTTTGGCCTGGCTCGAACGCCATGCGCCACTGCCTGCAGAGCAGGTTCAGGCCGTATATCTGCGCGATAAGGTAGCGCAAAAGCCTGCCTGAGAGTTGGAAAACCTTACTAAGCAAATCATTTGGAGCACTTTCTTTTAAAGAAAATTAGCTTCTTGCACTAAACCTGACGAATGAAGCTGTTAGGTTGTGCTGCTTGCCTTCTTCATTCGAGCTGCCGCCAATGAGCCGAGCAATAGCATGGAGAGGATCAGCGCTATTAGGCTAACCTTACCGAGTGTCGGAACAGGAACAGCGGCATTCTCTTCTTGTGCTCCGAAAATTGCCGGCACATAAGCCAACCCTTTGGCCTGATGATCCATAATTCCGATAAGTGTTGGTACGCCAGCAGTGGTGACTGAGTAAAGCGGACCGTCATCATGGTCCTGTTTCCACAAAAAACCACCTACAATTGGTACCAGCGCCTGGGCTTCTTCATCCTCCAGTGCGTTACCTGCGAGCGGAATATCGGTGATCGCAAAAGTGTTGGGGTTGATCTTTTCGAATATCACGTCTGATCCATCGTGTCCGGAGGCGTGATATATCAAACCGTCCGGTGGATACACGGCAATGGCCTCACCATCATCACCATTACCAAGGGCTGTCAATAAGACGGCGGCACCTGTTGCCTGGCTTAAACTGAACAGGGACTCAGGGGTAGACGAGCCATCTCCTGTCACACCATAAAGTATCGATCCATCTTCGTTGAAGCTGATGCCGGCAAATTTCTCGCCTGTGTAGCCAATGGCAGTCACCACACCTGTGCCGACATTTACGGTGCCGAGAAGACGACCACTACCACCGGTTGCCTTCAGAAGTACCCAAAGCTGATTGCTTGCAGGATGGGTTGCCGCACCAGTGGCCCCGCTTATTGTTTGTCCCGCCAGAGTCATTGTGGTTACTGAGAGTGTCGCTGCATCAGCAGGATTTATCCTACGCAACTGGTCATCACCGGAAGTTACAGAGTACAAGGTCTGGGCCATCAGTGCCGGAGCAAACAAGACAATTAAAGCAGTGAATAATGACTTTATGGTGTTATTAATATTAAGTGTCACCTTTTTTCTCCAGACCAGCGCGATTATGTAACCATGGATTATATAGGATGAATTGGTTTGGTTTCAAAGAAAGTCATGTTTTGAATGCACGCTATAGTGTTCGCACGCGGGAGATTAGCGTTGCAGCCTAATTGTTTTCCCTCAGGTTGGTAGTTTTTAGTTTGGGTACCATTCAA
The DNA here is from genome assembly GCA_047614505.1 of Rhodothermales bacterium. Taxonomy (GTDB): domain Bacteria; phylum Pseudomonadota; class Gammaproteobacteria; order Xanthomonadales; family SZUA-36; genus JABDJL01. Next base: position 19,282 of record JBLHGQ010000047.1, read on the forward strand.
ATTCATTGCGAATATGGAAAATCAGGTGCTGGTATTTTCTGGCATAATTTGAATAGACAGACACCTTAAACGACTGATCTTGCCAATAAAGTTAAATAGCCTATGCTCTTCCTATTCCATAGCCTTTTGCCACAGCTCAAAATCTTTCAAATAACGTTCTTTCAGTTGCATAACTATTGTTTTGCTTAGTAGTTCACCGTCATGCGGTAATTTGCGTTGAGCGCGGAGTTGGGCAGGCAATAATCTGCCCTGACCACGGCGACGCCAGAAAGGCTTTCTACGATCAAGACTGTTGGTATCCTCCAATGAAATTTTCTGATTAAACCGGGGTTCCAGTAATTCAATAATCTTGTCCGGCTTTTCCAGAGCACCAAGGAAGTCGAAACTTTGCTGCTTGAGATAGGCGTCTTGTGATTTGAAATGAACGTCCAGTTGCAGGTCATTGTTGTTCACGACATAGTTAATGAATTCTTCAAACGTGATAGACCTCTCATAATCCGTCTGCTCGTCACGGTTACGATAAACCCAGTCGATGGCAGAACCTATTGTTCCCGGAGCTTCCCCGTTTTTTCCCACAGGCAATGGGTTTACAACGAATTTCTCCAGGTATGCGCTGGTAATTCGGGTCAGTGGATCACGCAAAATGACAAACCTGAAGTAGCTGTCATCATGCAGAATTTCCACAGCTTCCTTATGGGTGTAATCGCAAAGACTCAGCCCGGTAGGGTGTGATGTCAGGTAGCTGTGGACTTCACCATTCAGAATTTCATCCGGATTTGGGTAGCCGCTCAAGAGCACGAACAACCTCTTGAAGGTGGTATTCGCATTTTTGGCAATTGGTGTATAAATCACCCGGTGCTTTTTCGACACCAAAAGCGAGTTCAATGGCCACTGTGAATTATCGACCTGGTCCGAAATCGTTATGGCCTGATCCGGGTATCTGGTCTCAGAGTGATTCATAAACCCTGATGTATTCGGCGGCGATTGATTTCCAGTCGAGTTTTGAAGCCATATTTAAAGCAGCCCCGGCAAGGATAGCTGCCTTTTCCGGCGTCCGGATCAGTTCTTCAATGGCAGCAGACATTTCATCCCAGTCGTCAATTATCAAAGCATGCTCACCATTGATTGCTGGAATTCCCTCGATTCCCTTTGCCGTGCTGATCACAGGAATGCCTGCGGCGAAGCAGTCAATGATCTTCATTCGCGTTCCACCGCCTTCGAG
>JBLHGQ010000048.1:0-20446 GCA_047614505.1 Rhodothermales bacterium
TCAGTATGTGCTGCGTGTCTCGTTCTGATGGATCCTTCAACAAGGAACCGATCATTGCTCCCGTAATCAGGGGCGTGACGTATTTGCCACCGCCCATAACCACTTCGATCGCTTTGAACAATTCAGATGCTGCCGAACTTTTCAACAAGTAGCCGTTACCGCCAATGCGGAACGCCTCGGCAACCAGATCCGGATCCTCGTTAACAGTTACAAACACCAGCTTGACTTCAGGCTGAAGTTTTTTAATTTTGGACCCTGCGTCCAGCCCATTTAAAAGAGGCATTGAAATGTCTGTAACAATCACCTCCGGTTTGAGTTGCGCGGCAAGTTTTACCAGTTCCCTGCCGTCAGTAGCTGTGCCAACGATTTCAAAATGCGGCTCAAGTAGCGTGCGAAAAGCGTCAAGCAGCAGGGCATGGTCATCTGCCAATAACACACGGTGGGGTTTAGTCATCAACATGAGGGTTGCATCCTTTACAAGAACTACTCATTGATTGTCGTAACAGCTAATGGGACGACCACTTTGATTTCAGTACCTTGTTCGGGAATGCTGCTTATAGACCAGCTGCCACCGACCATATAGGCCCGCTCCTCCATTCCCATCAAGCCGAGATTCTGCATACGGTCATCCTGACTAGAATCGAAACCTTCACCAGTGTCAGATACCACTAATTCAAGATTTCCGTTTACTCCGGATAAGCGAACTAGTGCGTCCTCAGCATTGCTATGCTCGTGCACATTGTTTAAGGCTTCTTGAACAATACGATACAGTGCGATTGCCTTGCTGTCCGACAGATGTTCTGGCAGATTCTCAAATACAAAATCCACCGGAAGGGCATGCAGTTTGAAATATTTGTCGCAGAGATTGGAAATGGCGCCTTGCAGGCCCAATTGCCGTAGTGAGGTGGGTGCCAGTTCATATGCCAGGTTGTGCATATCGGTAGACAATAACTTGGTCTGCGCCCAAATGTCTTCTACTGCCTTTTGTTGTGCACTTGATTCCTTGGGTAATCCCTCTCCCAGGGTCTGCAGACACAGCGCCATAAACGCCATGCGTTGGCTGTAATCATCTTGCAGTTCCTGCGCGATGCGACGGCGTTCATTCTCTACCTGCACACCCTCGCGCTGACTCAAGCTACGCCGCGCTTCCATCAGGTTCTTACGCTTGGTGATTTCCACCATGATGCCGCGCAGCAGCGCCGGCTTGCCATTTTTATAGATCACGGTAACCTGATCATCCAGCCACACAACGGAGCCATCGGCTGCAATCATCCGATATTCAATCCGGTGTGAGTGATCCCATCGTGTATCGTCGCTGTACTCCCGCACAACCATTTCCCGGTCAAAGGGATGGATATGGTCACGCCAGAAGTTTTTTTCGTTCAGCCAGCGCTCGCAGGGGTAGCCGAGAATGCGTTCCGCCGCATCATTGACAAAGGTAAAACGGAATGTCCCGGCATGTGCTTCCCACAAAATACCGCCAGCTGAATGAACGAGACCTTGCAGGTGTGCTTGCGTTTGCTCGAGTGTTTTGTACTCAATATGCTCCTGGGTAAGATCCTGATGCATCATCACAGCAACCTAACGCTCACCGAACTTATTGGTGTCTTTGGATTAGTCGTCAACAGCATGGCCGGGTAGTTGCGCTCTGGCGGACTCGCGCATTTTCTACTGCTTTTCAGCTGGTTAACAATTTTGACTTTAGATTGCAAACCTGTTCCCTTTTGGTTAACGAATAATTATTCAAACAATACTGAAATAAGCGAAATGTCGAACATCGAAACCCTGGCGCCGGGCCAGCTTTAACGCATCCGTACAATGCCCACCAGTAAAGGTTTCGTCTTAAATACCGTTAACGGTGCTGGTGCCCGCCTGGGCGCGGTAATCCCAGGGCGCCAAGGGGTCGCTATTGCGCCACAGGCCAAAGCCACGATCGCGCGCCAGTTGCTCCAGGCCAATCCATTTTTTATCTTCAAATGGTCCCCGACGGGCCCAGACAAAGCCGTCCTCGAGTAATAGTTTGTTGATAGAAACACCATCCAGAAACAACTCGCCTTGCGCAGTCCCGAATTCATTCGGAGCGTGCATTTCAATGGTTACACGGCGGCTAATAACCAGGTCGGTAAGGTATGTGCCGGCATGGTTACCAAAGCTCTGCTCCAGCTCCGGTGCATCTATGCCAACCAGTTCGAGTTCATATACAAGGTCCCCTGCTCGAAACTTGATACTGTCGCCATCCATTACCCATATTACTTCGCCGGTAATACTGCTTCGGTTGTCGGTCGAGCTGGAAACGTAAGGCACGAAGTGAAGGCAAAGTAATACTGTTACGGCAACGAGAAGAAAACTGACAATGTATTTCATGAGCGCCTGTCCTGCTTAATGTGTAGGTCTGGTAAAGTTGTGAGAACACTCTTCGCGACTTTCAATGCATTTCAGAATGTTGCGAAACGACTCCCCGGATGGGGATATCAAGCACCAGAGCTTGATGGATTGATCCATGATCGTGAACTCATTCTCGATCACCAGGTGCATTTGACCATCGGGCTGATCAGCAGCCAGAAACTTGCGGATGGTTTCTTGCTCGTCATCCTGAAACGCCAGGGGGACCGAGTGATGTGTATTCAGAGCATAAATATCGTAGATAGCCTTGGTGTAAAGCCCGATGAGGACGTTGCCCATTTCAGCAAGCATATCCATCATCTGTGCACGGAAGACTGCTTCGTCTTCTGTGCAAAGATCGCCGTCTTGCATCCATCCGGGTTTTTCGTTCTCAAGCCGGGCGAGTTCAGTGGAATCGTCAGACAGGAATAGCAGGTTCAAGACCGGGCGCATTATCTCACCCAGATACTGGAAATCGCCTGCGCGCAACAGCAGCAGCATACTTCCCTGAATTTCCCCTAACATCGCACTGGATACGGTATAAAGCGTTCCATTGCCTAAATTCCGCAGGCATTCGGGACTGAGAATCGGAGTGATCTCAATACTGGAATCAGAACTGTCGATATCCAGTCCAAAAAGGTTTTCCAGTGCGTATAAAGTGCCGTCAGCCCCTTCAGTCAGGAAATGGCCGAAAGAGCTGATCTGTTTCTTGTTTAAATCAAACTGGTTGGCAATCATGATATAAGCCCTCGATTCATTTTGGCTGTCATTCGACTCGCAGGCAGATCAGGCAAGCATCACCTGGTCAATGACTTTCAAAATATCCCTTGATACGAAAGATTTTTCCAAAAAACCTTTCGCGCCCGCTTTTAAAGCTTTTGCGCCAATTACGTGATCACCGGATCCGGAGATCATGATCACTTTGGCTGAAGCATCGTGCTCCAAAATTTCATCAAGCACCAAATCACCATTCATTCCTGTCATCAAGTAATCCAATGTGACAAGTTCAGGGCGCAGGGTCTTGAATAACTCCATGGCCTTTAAGCCGTTTTCTGCACGCCCTACGACTTCGTGACCGCCCTTTTCAACGACCATGCGCAGTGTGTTCCTGGCAAAGGCAGAGTCATCCACTATCAATATTTTGGCCATTGTTTCTCTCCCCTGTTTCAGACCCTGGAACGGTTAACCAGGCATCTATCCACTTAACTGGCTGTTTGTGTGACTGGGTAGAATTCAGTCACACTATTCCCGTTTAACGGGAACTCTTGTCTGAAAGGAAATATAGTTGCTTCGGAAGAGAATACATACTGTCAGAAATGACAGGACTGCAAAATTAGGGGGAATTGAAGTGTTAGGTATTGCCAGGCTTACGTAATTCTTTTCGCAGGATTTTCCCAACATTACTCTTTGGAAGACTGGCAAAAAACTCAATGTGTTTTGGACGTTTGTAGCCGGTCAGATTGGCCCTGGCGTAATCCAGTAATTCTTCCTTCGTCAATGAGGGATCTTTTTTTACCACGCATATTTTCACCACTTCGCCGGATTTGTCATCCGGCACTCCAATTGCGGCTACTTCAAGTACTTTTGGGTGTGTTGCAATGACATCTTCAATTTCGTTGGGGTAAACGTTAAAACCAGAGACCAGAATCATGTCCTTTTTACGGTCAACTATTTTGAAATATCCCGCAGCAGACATCACGGCGATATCACCGGTTTTCAACCAGCCATCCTCAGACAACACCTCGGCAGTTGCATCCGGTCGCTGCCAATAGCCTTTCATTACTTGCGGTCCGCGAATGCAAAGTTCGCCGGCTTCACCAACAGGAAGAGTGCGCCCGTCATCATCAATGATTTTACATTCGGTGGACGGAATCGGCAGGCCGATGCAGGCATTGAATTCTTTGAGATCTATCGGGTTAATGCAGGCTGCAGGTGAAGTTTCAGTTAAGCCATAGGCCTCAACCAGCGTAACCCCGGTCACCTGTTTCCACTCCTCTGCCACTGAGCGCTGCACAGCCATGCCGCCACCGAGTGCAAGCTTTAAGTGACCAAAGTCCAGTTCCTTGAATCCTTGAGTGTTGAGCAGACCATTAAATAGCGTGTTCACACCGGTAATGGAGGTGAAAGGGTAGCGGGACATTTCCTTAACAAAGCCCTTCATGTTGCGCGGGTCCGTAATGAGCAGGTTGGTCGCCCCAAGACTCATAAAAGTGAGGCAATTAGCGGTCAAAGCAAAGATGTGATAAAGCGGTAATGCTGTGATGATTATTTCTTCACCCGCGGTCAAATGGCCAAGCCACGCTTTGGCCTGCAACATATTTGCTACCAGGTTCCTGTGAGTCAGCATGGCACCCTTAGCGACGCCGGTGGTGCCGCCGGTGTATTGCAGAAAAGCAATGTCTTCTGAGCCAACGCTCACCGCCATTAATGGCAGTTTTTTTCCTTCTGTTAGCGCATCGCTAAATGAACCTGAGCCCGGAAGCTTCCAGGCAGGAATCTTCTTTTTAATGTATTTCAAAACGAAATTGACAATGGCGCCTTTGGGGAAATCCAGCATGTCTCCAATTCGAGTGGTAAAAATGTGCCGAATAGGCACATCGTCCATGACGGATTCAAGCACTGGAGCAAAGTTTTCGACGATCACGATGGCCCTGGCACCAGAGTCGACCAGCTGATGACGTAACTCACGGGCTGTGTACAACGGATTTGTATTTACCACAGTCAGGCCGGCGCGCAGGACACCGAAAAGGGCAATCGGATATTGCAGGATATTGGGCATCATCAATGCAACCCGGTCACCCTGCTTAAGGCCCCGTGATTGTAAGAGAGCTGCAAAACTTCGGCTTAATTGATCCAGCTCAGCAAAGGTGATTTCACTGCCCATGCAAACGAATGCGACTTTATCGCGATACTTACCACAACAATGTTCAAGCATATCGACAATCGAAAAATACTCCGACAGGTCGATCTCGGCAGGTACTCCCTTTGGGTAACTGTTAAGCCAGGGTTTGTCAGACATGCAAAAGCACCTTGGTTTCTGCTCCAATAAAGCGACGCTGCATTGCATCACAGCATTCATGTGCTGACAAGCGTATCCGTTTATTCATTCGACTGAGACAGAAATACTGAACTTCGGCATTGCTGGCTTGCTGGTCACTGTTTATGATCACAGGGTGGATTGTGCAGAGATGGGTTAAATGGGCGAACAAAACGTTAAACAAAACAGTGATGAAGTCACCCGTCAGGCATTTATGAAGTCACTGCTTGATGAAGTGCAGGCATTGGAGAGCATGCTGGATAAAGGAATGATCGAATCCGGTAAGCGCCGAATTGGTGCTGAGCAAGAGATGTTCATTATTAACCGTGCTCATAAACCAGCCTTAAAAGCACTCGATATTCTGGAAACGATTGAAGACGATCGCTTTACGCACGAAATCGGATTATTCAACCTTGAGGCCAATCTGTCAGTTCAAGCCCTGACCGGTGGTGCGCTGCGTCTCATGGAGGAAGAGGCTCAGGACGTCTATAAAATTGCCAGGGCGTCAGCAGCTGAAGTTGGCTGTGATATTGCGTTGGTCGGCATACTACCAACGCTTTCACGAGAGAATCTCGGGCTGGACTCAATGGTACCAACCGTCAGGTATAAAGCCCTCAATGATGCCTTAATCGGTCTGCGTGGCGAAGATTTCCAGTTCACGATTGACGGTATTGACCAGCTCAATGTTAAGCATGGAAATGTCATGCTGGAAGCGTGTAATACCAGTTTCCAGATACATTTTCAGACCGGGCCGGAAGAATTTGTGCAGATGTATAACATTGCACAGGCCATTACCGGACCCTTAATGGCAGCATCGGTTAATTCTCCGGTATTGCTGGGCAAACGCCTATGGCACGAAAGCAGGATCGCGGTATTTGAACATTCCATTGATGCGCGATCGGAAGCGAACCGGGCGCGCGGCCTTAAACCGAGGGTTCACTTCGGTGACCGCTGGCTTAATGAGTCGGTGGTTGAAATATTCAAAGAGGATATCGCACGCTATCGCGTATTGCTGACCACTGAAACGGAAGATGACCCGATTGGAATGGTGGCGACTGGCGTTGCGCCAATGCTGAATGCACTGCGTACGCATAATGGCACAGTTTATCGCTGGAACCGTCCCTGTTACGGCGTACACAACGGAATTCCGCATTTGCGTATTGAAAACCGTGTGGTTCCTTCCGGGCCAACCGTGATAGACGAGATAGCCAATGCCGCTTTCTTTTTTGGAATGATGATCGGCATGGCGGCCAAGTATCCTGATATTCGCGAAGTCCTTAATTTCGATGATGTCAAAGCAAATTTCCTGGATGCTGCCAGAGACGGAATTCGGGCACAAATGAACTGGATGGATGATCGCCAGTTAACCGCCCAGGAATTGATTTTGGATGAATTACTGCCATTGGCCAGAGAAGGTTTGGCGCAGGTTGGAATTGACCAGCAAGACATTGATCGTTATCTGGGTGTTATTCATGAACGGGTTTCACTAAGACGTACGGGTTCACGGTGGATTCTGGAATCCATGCAGAACATGAATGAACGAGGCACGCTGGATCAGCGTTTGCGCTGTCTTGTCAGCAGTATGGTCGATCAACAAAGCAGTGGTCAGCCAATTAGTCGCTGGGTTTTGGCAGATTTTTGCGAAGAACTGGATTGGCGCGAAAGTTATCGCTATGTTTCACAGTTTATGGCCACTGATCTTTTTACCGTGCGTCCCGACGACATTGTCGATTTCGCTGCCTCTTTGATGGACTGGCGTCATGTGCGCCACATACCGGTTGAAGATGACAATGGTTGTCTGGTTGGATTGCTTTCCCACCGTGCTTTGTTACGACTGGTGGCGACCGGGCGGGCAGGTGGCGAAAACAAGGTAACGGTGCGTGAAATCATGAACAGTAATCCGATTACTGTGGGTCCCGAAACAAGTTCGGTTGATGCCATTCGTCTGATGCGTGAATCACAACTCGCCTGCTTGCCGGTGATTGAGAAAGGCAAACTTGTTGGACTGGTAACTGAACATGACCTGATCGTGATTTCATCCCATTTGCTGGAACAATATCTGGCTTCTGAATGAAGATAAAATATTTTTTTATATGCCTCGTTTTTCCCCTGCTGTTTTCTTGCAGTAAGGAACAAACAATCGAACAGCAGATTATCGGAACCATAAATGAAATTGAGGCTCTGGCCGAAGCCGGGGAGCGCCGGAAATTTATGAAACTTGTCGATGATGACTTTAGTGGGCAAAGGAACGTATTGAACAAAGAAGAATTTCGCCGCCTTATGGTGCTGCAGTGGAATATTAACCGCCGCCTGCATGCCCAACTTGGCCCGATTCACGTTAACTCGGCTGGACCCGATACTGCGCAAGCAAATTTCAGTGGTTTGATTACCGGTGGCAGAGGGTTTATTCCTGAGAGGGGACAGTTTTACGAGTTCCAGACAACCTGGGTCCGTAGTGGTGGTGACTGGCTATTGGCGTCTGCGCAATGGAAAGCCATCAGCGATCCTTAATACCATTCTCAATTCCTGAGAATCAATAAAGTACAATCCACCCATGATTAACAAAGGCTCAATGCCTGGGTTTCACCCCATTGTTCAGCGCTGGTTTGATGCCACTTTCAAACAAGCCACGCCGGTGCAAATTGAGGCCTGGAGCGCCATCGCACAAAAGCAAAATGTGCTGGTCGCTGCACCAACAGGTAGCGGCAAAACCCTGGCTGCATTTTTGGGGGCAATAAGCGATCTGGTAGATCAAAGCAGGCAACAATCTCTGGATAATAAGGTTTATGTGCTCTATATCTCGCCACTAAAGGCACTTTCCAACGATATTGAGCGAAATTTGCAATTGCCCTTACAGGGAATAGAGCAATTATTGGCTGATGATTCCCTGCCACCAAGCGGAATACGTGCATTGGTGCGAACCGGTGATACACCTCAGGGCGATCGGGAGAAGATGCGCCGTAAACCTCCCCAAATTCTGGTAACCACACCGGAGTCCCTTTATCTTTTGCTCACATCCGTTTCCGGCCGGGATATGCTTCGGGACACTGCTACGGTAATCGTTGATGAAATCCATGCTGTGGCTGGCAACAAGCGTGGAAGCCACCTGTCTCTCTCTCTGGCCCGACTTGATGCCCTGTGTGGAAATCCACCGGCCAGGATTGGGCTGTCTGCGACGCAAAAGCCTATTGAACGAATCGCCGATTTTCTTTGCGGCGGAAAGCCCTGCGCCATTGTCGATACCGGGCATAAGCGAGAGTGGGACCTGCAACTGGAAATGCCGCAATCCCCCATGTCTGCCGTGCTGGCAAATGAAATTTGGGAAGAAGTTTACGACCGTCTCGAAATTCTGGTTAACGAACACACGACAACATTGATATTTGTGAACACCCGGCGTCTGGCTGAACGCCTGACGCGTCACCTTGCTGAGCGTCTAGGTGATGAAGTGATTACAGCACATCATGGAAGCCTTTCAAGGGAACACCGGCTTGAGGCCGAACAGGCCTTGAAATCGGGTCAGCTAAAAGCATTGGTGGCCACAGCATCATTAGAGTTAGGCATTGATATCGGTCATGTAGACCTGGTGTGCCAGCTAGGATCACCCGGCAGCATTTCAGGTTTTCTGCAGCGGGTTGGCCGCTCCGGTCATACAGTGGGTGAGACTCCCAAGGGGCGTTTGTTTCCTTTAAGCCGGGATGACCTGGTTGAATGTGTCGCATTGACACAGGCAGTCGAGAATGGCGATCTCGACGCGATCTGCATTCCCTGCGCACCACTGGACGTTCTGTCACAACAATTGGTGGCTGAAATCAGTGCGCGTGACTGGGGCAGTGATGAAATTTATGCCATGTGCCGCTCCGCCTGGCCTTACAAAGACCTGGCCAGGGAAAGTTTCGATGCTGTCATAGAGATGCTCGCAAATGGATATTCCACCCGCAGAGGCCGCAGGTCTGCCTGGTTATTCCATGATGCTATCAATAAGAATCTGAAAGCGAGACCGGCAGCCCGGCTCACTGCTTTACAAAACGGTGGCGCTATACCGGATCATTTTGATTACGAAGTATTAATGTTGCCGCAGGGGCACCGGGTTGGCTCCCTGAACGAAGATTTTGCTTTTGAAAGCCTTCCCGGGGACATATTTCAGCTGGGCAATACCAGTTATCGCATATTAAAAATTGAACAGGGTAGGGTACTGGTAGAAGATGCTGCTGGATTGCCACCAACCATCCCGTTCTGGTTTGGGGATGCGCCCGGGCGTAGCGACGAACTGAGTGATGCCGTTTCGAACTTACGTAAAAGTATTCAGGAAAAACTCGAAACAATCGGCGCACTGGCCACCACGCAGGAATTACTGAAACAGGGGCTATGTGACTCGGCAGCCGAGCAATTAGTAAGCTATCTTCATGCCTCCCTGGAAGCCCTTGGGACATTGCCTACAAAAGGCCATTTTGTTCTTGAGCGTTTCTTCGATGACACTGGTGACATGCATCTGGTCATTCATGCACCACTGGGATCACGTCTGATGCGTGCCTGGGGACTGGCGCTTCGCAAGAGATTTTGCCGCCAGTTCAATTTCGAACTACAGGCTTCAGCACTTGAGGATTCCCTGATTCTTTCTCTGGGAGAAACCCATAGTTTTGAATTAAGTGATGTACCGGCGTACCTGAAGTCCGGTTCAGTGCGTCAGGTGCTGATCCAGGCCTTGCTGGATGCGCCCATGTTCGATGTCAGGTGGCGTTGGAATGCAACCATTTCCCTGGCCATTCAACGTATGCGCAACGGCCAGCGCCTACCTCCACAATGGCAACGAAACCAGGCAGAAGATCTTGTCGCGGTTGTGTTCCCTGACCAAATTGCCTGCCTTGAAAACATTCGAGGCGCCAGGGAAATACCTGATCATCCATTGGTTCAACAAACAATTGACGATTGCCTGTATGACAGCATGGATATTGAAGGCCTGGAGTCCATGCTGGCTGAGTTGGAAGACAAAAGCATCAGCATCAGTTGCGTTGACCTCACAGGGCCGTCTCCATTGTCACGGGAGATCATTAATGCGCGCCCATATGCATTTCTTGACGATGGAGATGCAGAAAATCGACGCACGCGCGCGATTAGCCAGGATCCCGATGATCTGGGGCACGCATCAACTTTACGAATTATTTCAATTGCCGCTACAGACCAGGTTCGAAACGAGGCCTGGATCAACCCCAGAAATGCTGATGAACTCCATGATGGTCTTTTACAACTCGGGTTTCTAACGCAGCAAGAAATTGAGACTGGAAATTCATCCAGTGGTGCAACCGGGGATGCTACTTACTGGCCGGACTGGTTTGCTGTTCTTGTGCAGGAGAATAGGGTATGCAGCGCCCGGCTCGTTGATGGAAGCATCAGATGGCTTGCCTCGGAACGCTTGCACGAATGGCAGGCACTTCATAATGACTGCCAGATACGTCCTGATCCGGCAGCTTATTTTCCTGAACAGGTGGAACTCAGTCAAGAACAGGCTCTGGTTTCATTGTTACGCGACCGTCTGGCGGGTTTGGGGCCTGTAACTTTGATTTCTCTGGCGCAGGACTTCGCGCTGGAATCAAAGCAAGTTGAGGTAGCCATGGCCAGCCTGCAAAACCAGGGCTTCGCCATTGCTATGCTGGCAGATGGACAGATAGTGGGTGCTGAAACCCTATGGTGTGAACGACGATTACTGGCTCGTATTCACCGGTACAGCAGGGCGCAACGACGTCATGCAGTAAAACCGGTTTCACCTGCAGCATTTGGCCGGTTTTTGGTGCAGTGGCATGGTATGGGGCAGGGCGTTCAGGATGGGGGAACACAGGCTGAATCCGGGCTCGATCAGGCACTTTCCCAGCTGGAAGGGTGGACTGCACCGGTTCCCTTATGGGAAAAGGCAATTTTGGGCATTCGTTGCCGGGATTATTCGTCTCAGGAACTGGATCAACGCTTTCTGAGTGGAGAATTATGTTGGTTTCGCCCGGCCAGAGGTGATCCACAATTGCGTCAGGTCGTTAATGCAACGCCGGTTGCAATTGTTCCGCGTGAGGCCATTTTTAATTGGCAAAATGGTCCTTTGGAGCAAGTTCAAAATTCTTCTGCATATGCTGATCAGGTCCGGGCTGTGTTGGAAAAGCATGGTGCGATGTTTACGCGTGATATTGAAGACGGCACCGGTCTTCTCAGGCCGCACCTTGAAGAGGGCTTAAAGGCACTGGTCTACAACGGCAGTGTCACCGCCGATGCGTTTTCGCCTCTGCGCTGGTTACTACGACCCGAAAAAATAAAGGCACGGCAGGAAAAGCGACGACAGCCAGCGTTACCAGTGGGTAGGTGGAGTTTGGTCAGGCAGGAAGAGAGCAGTAATGATACCGAACTGCACCGGCCTTCAGAATTCAGGCAACAGCAGCTTTCGGCGATCTGCAAGGCCTTACTACGCCGCTATGGCGTTGTCTTTAGAGCCGGGGTTCAAAGGGAGACATTGCTTCCCCCATGGCGCCAGTTACTTGCCTATCTCAGGCGTATGGAGGATCGCGGCGAAGTCAGAGGCGGTAGATTTGTTGATGGGTTTTCCGGTGAACAGTTTGCCTTGCCCGAAGCGGTGGGTCTACTACGTCAAAATCGCGATGTAGCTTCAGAGTCATCCCTTGTCGTTATCAGCGCTGCCGATCCATTGAACCTGGGGGGCTGGATACTTACCGGGCCACGCACTCCGAGCGCGATGAATAATCGAATACTGTTGGAAAATGGCCTGCCGGTTGCCCGGATGATCGGAGATGAAGTTGAGGAACTGAAAGGAATCAGCAAAGAAGCGAGCGCAAAGTCCCGCGATTTACTGACCATAGTTCGTCCCTGGCGCAGATACGGTAATTAAAAGCCCCGGAGTAATGGACCCCGGAGTAATGAACCCCGGGTTTAGAATTTCAGGCAGCTGCGACGGCGTTTTCCGGCGTATTCTCTGCTGCAAGCTGGCGTAGTACATAATGCAGGATACCACCGTGGCGGTAGTACTCGATTTCCTTGGGGGTGTCTAATCTGACAACTGCCTTGAAAGAAATACTGCTGCCGTCCTCTTTTTGCGCGACCACATCGACAAAATCGGATGTTCCATCACCCAGGCCGGTAATGGAATAGGATTCTTTACCATCCAGTCCCAGGCTTTCAGCAGTTTCACCTGCTACGAAATTTAGCGGTAACACACCCATCCCGATCAGGTTTGAACGATGTATTCTCTCGAAGCTGCAACAGATTACTGCCTTTACGCCTAACAGTTGCGTTCCTTTGGCAGCCCAGTCTCTCGATGAGCCTGTGCCGTATTCCGTTCCCGCCACTACCACCAATGGAGTTCCCTGGTCGCGATAGCGCATGGCGGCATCGTAAATACTCATTTGCTCGCCGCCGGGCTGAAATGTGGTCCAGCCGCCCTCCGTCCCGGGAGCCAACAGATTCCGCAAGCGGACATTGGCAAATGTGCCACGCATCATCACCTGGTGGTTACCACGGCGTGAGCCATAAGAGTTGAAATCAGTTCTGCTGATTCCCTGTTCTTTCAAATATGCCCCTGCTGGAGAGTCTTCCTTGATCGCACCGGCCGGTGAAATATGATCAGTGGTGGTTGAATCACCCAAACGTGCCAGGCAGCGTGCGCTGTGAATATCAGATATCCCCGGTGGATCCATGGTCATGCCTTCGAAATAAGGCGGGTTCTGGATGTAGGTTGAATCGTCCTGCCAGTCAAACATTTCACCTTTGGGTGAATCGATCTTCTTCCAGCGCTCATCGCCTTCAAATACGCTCGCGTAGCTTTTGCGGAACATATCGGCAGATACGGTTTTGGCAACAAGATCATGAATCTCAAGACTGGTCGGCCAAATGTCTTTCAGATACACATCCTCGCCATTTGAATCCTGACCCAATGGCTGAGTGGTCAGGTCAATATCCATGCTTCCGGCCAGAGCATAAGCAACAACCAGGGGAGGGGATGCGAGATAATTCATTTTGATATCAGCGTGGATACGACCTTCAAAGTTTCGGTTACCTGAAAGCACTGAACAAACGGTGAGATCCTTTTCACGCACAGCATTTCCAACCGCCTCGGGCAGAGGTCCTGAATTTCCAATACAGGTGATGCATCCATAACCAACCACGTGAAAGCCCAGGGCTTCCAGGTCGTCCATCAAACCGGCCTTGATCAAATAGTCCGTGACCACGCGCGATCCTGGCCCCAGCGATGTTTTGACCCATGGTTTTACCTCTAGTCCGCGTTCGACGGCATTGCGGGCCAACAGGCCGGCACCGAGCATCACAGCCGGGTTGGAAGTATTCGTGCAGGAAGTAATTGAAGCGATAACGATTGCGCCGTCTTTTAGTTGATATTGCTGTTCGCCGTCATCTACCAGGGTAGAAGCACCTGTGTCTGTCTCATTTTCAAGCTTGCCATGGTTGGCACGGTAATTCTGGCGCGCCTGTGTCATCAGAACACGGTCCTGAGGACGTTTTGGACCGGCGAGACTTGGCACAACCGTCGACATATCCAGTTCCAGCGTCGCGCTGAACCGGGCTTCAGGAGAATCCTCCGTAGCAAACATGCCTTGTGCCTTGGCATATGCTTCAACCAGTGCCACTTGCTCTTCAGAACGACCGGACAATCTCAAATAACGCAGACTTTCTTCGTCAATTGGAAAAATTCCGCAGGTTGCACCATATTCCGGTGCCATATTGGCGATGGTGGCGCGGTCAGCCAGCGGCAGTTGTGCCAGACCTGATCCGAAAAACTCAACAAATTTCCCTACCACGCCTAACTCGCGCAACATTTGCACTACGGTCAGCACGAGGTCAGTCGCAGTTGCACCTTCAGGTAATTTACCGGTCAAGCGAAAGCCAACGACCTGCGGGATTAACATGGTGATGGCCTGACCCAGCATCGCAGCCTCAGCTTCGATGCCGCCCACACCCCAGCCAAGTACTCCGATTCCATTGATCATAGTAGTGTGTGAATCTGTTCCGACAACCGTATCCGGATAAGCTACCATTTCACCGTTTTTCTCAACGCCAAAAATGACCCTCGCCAGATGCTCTAGATTCACCTGATGAACGATGCCGGTATTAGGCGGTACAACGCTGAAATTACTGAACGCAGTCTGGCCCCATTTTAGAAAACTATAGCGCTCCTGGTTACGTTGAAACTCGATGACATTATTCAAATCCAGCGCGTCGTCTGAACCAAAGCGATCAACCTGAACCGAATGGTCAATCACAAGCTCGGCAGGCGATAGTGGATTGATCAGGCCGGGATCGCCACCCAAAGCAGCCATGGCATCACGCATGGCGGCAAGGTCAACAACGGCAGGCACGCCGGTAAAGTCCTGCAGAACTACGCGTGAAGGCGTGAAAGCGATTTCAGTAGATGGCTCTGCTTTTGGCTCCCAGTTGCACAGGGCTTCAATATCACTTTGCGTTACGTCAATTCCGTTTTCATTTCGCAGCAGGTTTTCAAGCAGAATCTTGAGAGAGAAGGGTAGGCGATCAATTTCAAAATTCCGACCGAGCTCAGGAAGGCTGAAGTATTGGTATTCAAGACCATTGACATTCAAGCCCCGGCGGCAGGAAAAGGAATCACCCATGTTGTTCTCCAATTGATCGACCAAAAATTACGCGGTAATTATCGCTGATTGCGGCTTTGAAACCTATATGCAAATGACGGAGACTCAGGAACTTCAGCTTCTCAAAAGAGTTTCGGCCTCTTTAAGTATCTCTTTTCGGCCGAACATCAGGCTCCAGCGCCCGCCACCCAATTGTTTCCACAATACAGCTGAGCGCAATCCTGAAAACAAAAGTGTTCTGATCCAATTGACGGTTCGCTCCGAGTTCAGATACTGAGGCTTTCCATTGACGACAATCCTTGGTGAGAGGGAACTGATCGTCTCACTATAAAGTGAGGCAATTGCCTGTGCCTGAAGATCCTGCTTTTCATGCAGTTCCAGTTCTTCATGCAGATTCACCAACGCGACAATGGAGTCGCCTACTTTTTCTTGCATGGCTTTTTTCTTACGGAACTTACGCTCGATCTGAAGCAAGCCGACAGCGTAACGAAGACTATCCAACTGCTGATTTTCACCGCGTAAAACTGCGATCAGGGTCTCAATGCCCAAGCGCATATGGCTGTTATCGCCGTATACACCTTCGACTGTCTCTGATTCTACTGCGAACAGACTATCCAGACAGGTATTGGCGGCATAGCCGGACCAGGTACCATGATTGGCAGCCTGACGCACCAGTTCTGTGGCCTGAAAAACTCCTGCCAATGCGAGGGTTCTTTGTTTCATTTTATGGATGCCATGTTACTCACTAAATTGCCAGGTTCAGAATTCATTGCCTTAATGATACCGCCACCCAGGCACTCATCACCGTTATAAATGACCACTGACTGTCCAGGCGTGACTGCTCTTTGTGCATGTTTAAAACTGACCCGCATATGATCGGAAGATAATTTTGTAATTACACAGTGCTGGTCTGCCTGACGGTAGCGAATTTTCGCACTAAATGTACTGCCTTGCGCAGGAGCGTCTTGCGTAATCCAGGTGAGGTTGTCAGCCTCAAGATCGGTGGCGAAAAGCCAGGGGTGATTGTGACCTTGACCGACATACAAAATATTTTCAGCCATATCTTTATGCAATACGTACCAGGGATCGTCCGGGAAACCCTTAACCCCGCCAATCCCGAGTCCCTGTCGCTGGCCCAGAGTGTGAAACATGAGACCCCTGTGCTCTCCAAGGACAGTGCCTTCGGGTGTTTTCATCAGACCGGGTTGATCAGGGATGTACTCACCCAGAAAGTCACGAAAATTCCGCTCTCCGATAAAACAAATTCCGGTGCTGTCTTTTTTGTCGTGCACTCTGAATCCATTTGTTTGAGCTAATTCTCGGACTTGCGGTTTTTCCATGGCTCCAATTGGGAACAAGGTTTTGGCTAATTGTTCATGCGAGATCGCATAAAGAAAGTAACTTTGATCTTTGTTGTTGTCTTTACCGCGCAAAAGACGGAATTTTCCGTCTCTTTCCTCGGTCTGCACATAATGACCGGTTGCAATACGATCAGCACCAAGTTCAATAGCGTGCTCAAGAAAAGTTTTGAATTTGATCTCGCGGTTACACAAAATGTCGGGATTGGGAGTGCGTCCAGACCGGTATTCTGCAAGAAACTCCTCGAATACATGATCCCAGTACTCAACTGCAAAATTACGTGTGTGCAATGCAATGCCCAATTGCTCTGCCACTGCTGTCGCATCTGCGGCGTCTTCCGCGGCCGGGCAGGTGCCGAAACGGTCATCTTCTTCCCAATTTTTCATAAACATGCCGCCAATGTCATGACCGGCCTGTTTAAGCAAAAGGGCTGAAACTGAAGAATCAACACCTCCAGACATGGCCACCATGATTTTTCCGGCATTTAATGAC
Organism: Rhodothermales bacterium; assembly: GCA_047614505.1. Classification (GTDB taxonomy): domain Bacteria; phylum Pseudomonadota; class Gammaproteobacteria; order Xanthomonadales; family SZUA-36; genus JABDJL01. Next base: position 16,882 of record JBLHGQ010000048.1, read on the forward strand.
ATGCAGGATAAATGGGGTCAGTCGCTTTGACGCTCAAGGCTATTAGTAATTCTGTGGCTATATTAGAATCAACTCTATGAGCAAAGAATTGGAATCACATCAGGATCGCGGGCTTGCGCTAGAAGAAGTTCGCCCTGCAGTCAAAAGACCACCTATGTACAAGGTGGTATTACTCAACGATGATTTCACGCCAATGGATTTTGTGGTGGAAGTGCTGAGAGTATATTTTGGAATGGATCACGACCGGGCTACTCAGATCATGTTGAATGTTCACACCCGCGGCAAAGGTATTTGCGGCGTTTATACTTTCGAAATCGCCGAAACGAAAGTAGTGCAGGTTAACGAATTCGCCAGGCAAAACGAACATCCACTCAAGTGTTCAATGGAAAAGGCTTGAAACGATGCAACAAAAACAAGGTCATAGATCAGTAATATCATCGGCATCAGGATCAGGAATCTAAACAATGTTCAGTAAAGAACTTGAAGTCACCATCAGTCAGGCTTATCAGGAATCCCGAACCAAGCGGCATGAGTTTCTGACCGTCGAGCACCTGCTATTGGCATTGTTGGATAATGCGTCCGCGCTGGGGGTTTTGAGTGCATGTAAAGCAGATGTCGCGTCTCTTGAACGGGAAATTCGCCAGGTGCTGGATGAGACTGTACCCGTGCTGGAAGACGAAGATAATCGTGATACCCAGCCAACCATCGGCTTCCAACGGGTCTTGCAACGCGCGCTTTATCATGTGCAATCTGCTGGCAAACAGGAAGTTATTGGATCAAATGTGCTGGTCGCCATTTTTAGTGAAAAAGACTCTTACGCGACCTATATGTTGAACAAGCATGAAATTACTCGTCTTGATGTGGTTAATTATATTTCCCACGGGGTTTCAAAATTCGGGGATGAAGGTCAAGAAAATTCTCAATCTTCCGCGGAAGACATGCTGGAAGAGGGCGAAGCACAATCTGCCAGTGCGCTGGAAAGTTTCGCCAGCAACCTCAATGAGAGAGCCAGACAAGGCTTAATTGATCCATTGATTGGACGCGAAAAGGAAATTGAGCGCACTATTCAGGTTCTGTGCCGAAGGCGAAAAAATAACCCCTTGTTAGTAGGCGAAGCGGGTGTGGGTAAAACCGCAATGGCAGAAGGTCTTGCACTACGAATTGTTGAGTCTGAAGTTCCAGAAGTTCTTGAAAATGCGATCATATTTTCTCTGGACCTGGGCTCCTTACTGGCTGGTACAAAATACCGTGGCGATTTTGAAAAACGCTTGAAAGCGGTTCTCGCCGAATTGAAAGACATGGATGGAGCGATACTGTTTATTGACGAAATTCACACCATCATTGGCGCCGGAGCAGCTTCAGGAGGTGTGATGGATGCCTCAAACCTGATCAAGCCGGTACTTGCTTCAGATGACCTTCGTTGCATCGGATCAACTACTTTTCAGGAATTTCGCGGCGTTTTTGAAAAGGACAGAGCATTGGCCCGTCGGTTCCAGAAAATTGATATTTCAGAACCCACCGTGCCCGAAACCATCGAAATACTTCGCGGCCTGAAAGATCGGTTTGAAAAACACCATCATGTTGAATACACCGATGCAGCACTAATTGCCGCTGCTGAGCTAGCGGCCAGACATATTAATGACCGCCATCTGCCGGACAAGGCCATTGATGTCATTGACGAGGCCGGGGCAAGGCAAAGGCTTCTGCCCGAGAAAGAACGCAAAATACTGCTTGATGAACATGATATTGAGGAAATAGTTGCAGGAATGGCGCGGATTCCATCCAAGCATGTGTCGCGCTCTGACAAAGATGCCTTGCGAACCCTGAACCGGGACCTGAAGCTGGTTGTTTTTGGTCAGGACGATGCAATTGATGCACTTGCATCTGCGATAAAGATGTCACGATCCGGGCTTGGTGAAGAGGAACATCCCATTGGTTCGTTCATGTTTGCCGGACCGACCGGGGTTGGTAAAACCGAGGTAACGCGACAGTTATCGTTAACCATGGGTATTGAATTGATTCGTTTCGATATGTCTGAATATATGGAAGCGCATTCTGTATCCAGGCTGGTTGGCGCACCTCCAGGTTATGTCGGTCATGATCAGGGAGGGTTACTGACGGAAGCAGTTACCCGTAATCCACACGCAGTTTTGTTATTGGATGAAGTTGAAAAAGCGCATCCTGATATATACAACGTATTGTTGCAAATCATGGATCATGGCAAATTAACGGACGCCAATGGTCGCGAGGCTGATTTCCGCAATGTTATCCTGATTATGACCACCAACGCTGGCGCCAGAGATAGTGCCCGACGCTCGATGGGGTTCAAAGAGCAGGACAACAGCAGTGATTCGATGGAAGTGATCAAGAAGACTTTCTCGCCCGAATTTCGAAACAGGCTTGATGCAGTTATTCAGTTCAAGCCGCTCGTCTTTGATGTGGTTCTTTTGGTTGTGGAGAAATTTATTCTGGAACTCGAAGCTCAGTTAGCACAAAAAGACGTAGGACTAACTGTGAGCAGTTCTGCAAAAGAATGGTTGGCAGAGAAAGGCTTTGATCCCCAAATGGGTGCTCGGCCGATGAAGCGGGTTATTCAGGAACAAATCAAACGGCAATTGGCGGATGACTTATTGTTTGGTGATTTGACGGAAGGTGGTGAAGTTTCGGTCGACGTTTCTGCTGATGAAGATGGACTAAGCATTTCAGCCAGTCCAAAGCAGAAAGGTCAAAAAGCTCTTCCCGCGTCTACTACATAGGCGTGGGGTAGAGCGGAATTTATTTCATACGGTAGGTAATGCGACCTTTACTCAGGTCATAGGGTGTCAATTCTACTTTCACGCCGTCGCCGGTCAGGATGCGAATATAGTGTTTACGCATACGTCCGGATATATGTGCGGTCACAACGTGACCATTTTCCAGTTCCACTTTGAACAGGGTATTCGGAAGGGTCTCAAGTACCTTGCCTTCCATTTCTATAACATCTTCTTTTGCCATTTTGGCCTCTTGGTTTTAAAACAGGCGGTATTGTGCCATTAGCCCACTTATTGCACCAGTATTCATGCCTTTATTTGATTGTGCACCAACTGTTCATGATGCGTTAGAATGATTAATGGCAAAAAAGAGAAATGTCTGGTTGACTCTTCGGGCGCTTTCCTTACAATACGCTCCCTTGAAGCGGGTGTAGCTCAGCTGGTAGAGCGGTACCTTGCCAAGGTACAGGTCGACGGTTCGAACCCGTTCACCCGCTCCAATTATTTCGACGCCTGGCCAGGTGGCAGAGTGGTTATGCAGCGGCCTGCAAAGCCGTCCACGCCGGTTCGATTCCGACCCTGGCCTCCATCCCAATGAGCCCTACGGGCCCACTGGGATGTGACAAGGTAGAACACCGGCGGTATCTCACCGCGATCGTTGGTGCTTAGAAGTACGATAGAGTTGGTACAATTCGGTCAAGATTCATCAAACGCTCGCCGGTTAGATTGTCCAATTACATCCCTGTAATTGGCCCTACGGGCGCACTGCGTGCGACCAAATCCGATCCAGTCGGATTTGTCCGACCCTGGCCTCC
>JBLHGQ010000049.1:0-20416 GCA_047614505.1 Rhodothermales bacterium
CCCACCACGATTCTTTTGGCACCATACTTTTCAAGAATCTGATCAACCGCAGGTTTGAAATAGGCTTCATCTTCCCGTGCCAATCCCCGGTACCACAAGGGACCAGCCTCTGCATTCAATACGCCGTTAATTTTACGGTCATAATTTTGCAATTGCGCCCTGCCCATTTCGGTGATTTCCTGTAGTGAATAACGGCAATACTCCGGGCTTAATCCGCCGTGTAAAAAAATCGTGTCATTGACCATCACCGCAATCTTGTTACCCAATACCCATTCGCCATATTCGCCAGAGGGAGACCAGTTAAGCCGGTGCTCCACCCAACCAAGCGGAATTTCCTTTTCCCATTCGATCCGATATTGGTCCAGATCCATGGTCAGAAACTCTTCCGGCTTTAGCTCCTTCACTCGCTCTAGCTGGAATTGCCATTGATTCTCACGAAGTTGTTTTGAATTCTTGTTGGTGAAGGCCTGAAACTCCTCTGCAGTTACGTAACGCAAATCGCCATAACTGTTCATGGCTTCATGATTACCAATCAGGGTGTGAACCTGCCCGCCCTTTTTTGCTGCCTGTTTTTTCAGATTGGCCAGGTGCTTTATGATGTCGAGGGTTTTGGGTCCACGATCGGGAACATCCCCGGTTTGTACCAGGTGCGTTTTGCCACCTGTCCATTTGCCCCGGGAATTGACCAGGCCCGCAGACTCTAAAACTTTGATGTACTGGTCGTAATCACCATGCAAGTCACCAATGGCAACAACACGTTCCACGCCATCCCAATGATAATCGTCGATTTTTCGGGTTTCACCGTGTGCACAGGCAACCGCCAAAAGCAGTGACAAACCAGCAGCAGCAATTCGAAATGTCATTGAATGCACCTTAAAATCACAAGTTCAGTCAAAAATACCCCTGTCCTGGTCATTATCTTCCTCTTCCTTGCTTAACCGCATATAGGATTTGGCATCTTCATGGTAGCCATAGTTCAATGTCCACAAAACGAGGAAGGTGTAGTTGAAGATCATTGACATGACCAGGGCGATCATTAACATGCCGATACCGGCTGCAAGGCCAACACCAACCGCCATAAAAATAAACACCGAATCAGCCGTGTTTTTCAAGGTATTCCTGAATCGCACACCTGCCACAACCCCTGTGAGACTAAAGGCCAACGCCAGAGAGTTGTGCACAATCAAGACAATACCGGTGACAGCAATAGGCAGAATAATCAGTGTTTCCAATAAAGACTGGTCAATTTTCGACTGGTTTCTTATCGCCATATATACCCAGGAAACAGGGATCATCAGGAGTACCGCACCCAGAATGGCCACAATCAGCCAGACCACGCCACCAAATTCAGTGGTGACGCTGGACGCATGAATTTCTATGCCAGTCAGGCCGGTCGGGTCATCTTCAGTGAGCAAGTGTTCAACTACACCTAATGGAAGGTGGCGCTGAAGATCGGGATACTCGGAATAGGAAAACCATATTACCCCGAAAACCAACACGTAGAAAATCGTTAAGCGAACAAACAAATTAAGATGATGCATGGTTCAACCCTGTGACATTTTTCTCTTTACGAACTCTTCTATAAGCATACCCAAATCAACCTTCGTTTGCTGATTTACTGAAAGCGTGTATGCAGAACAACTACATTCCCGGCCCAAGCCATAAGCAAAGATCAGCGTCAGGAGACGGAATGGCAGCAACATGGTCGCCCAGTTCCATCACATTTGGCGTGGCAGCGGTGTACTTTGGCCAATCCGGCCTGCCATTTACATTAGGATCACCGGTACGGGCGAACTGCACCCAGTAGTCCATTACAACATCTGTTAGACGATCGTCGACTTCGTTGGTGGACTGCCAATATTCATGCTGGTCGAAAACATAGCCAATTTCAGTACCATGGTATGCGCCCAACTTTTCACCGCCCGGACCCGGACGTTGTCTGCTGAAATAATAAACCCAACCCCTGCCGCCTGCAGCCGAAATACGCGCGGCCATATAGTGCGATGGGCACATGGTATCTTTTGCCATTCTCAAGCGATCCATTGCACGCCGCGGATCAACTTCCTGCGCAACCAAAGAGGCCAGAATTCTAGTGCTTCCCGGGGCATTTTCTTTAATCCAGTCATGAACATCTTCCCAGCTAGTGTTCTCGTCAATGTACATGTACCACTCATCTGCATTGTGACCGATGAGAATGTCCACCGCCGAAACAGCGTCATTGCCAAAACCCTCTAATGGCCGCTCTTTGAACGTCAGCCCATCGTCAACGATGTCGAAATAATGCCCCGGCAAAGCCTCGTAGCTCGCCTTGACCAAATCTTCCGCAGGTATTTCTCTGAGCCTTTCTGTATTCAATTCCTGCTCAGAAATTCCCAGATAGTCGGTCACTTTTTTTCCGTTTACCATATCCTCGGCAAGCGTTTTAAAACGGACAATCGAGCCCCCGGTGCTTTGAATTATAGACCGCTTGTATATCGCATCTTCCGCGATTTCACCGACGATGAAATCGGCAATATTTCCAGCACCGGACGATTCGCCAATGGCGGTAATATTGTTGGGATCACCTCCAAAACCAGCAATGTGCTCACGAACCCACTGGAAGGCGCTAATGACATCAAGGTAACCAAAATTTGCCTCTGCCTGCCCCGGGCCATTGTCCAGCGCAGCGTGAGAAAAGAATCCGAACACACCAAGGCGATAGGCAACTGAAACTACCACTACACCTTTTGCTGCAAGACGGTCACCAACATAGTTAGGCTCGTAGGACCAACCACCCTTGTTGCTGCCGCCGTGAACCCAAACCATCACCGGTAGTTTTTCCGTTGGGTTTACATCAGGTGTCCAGATATTCACATAAAGACAGTCTTCACTGACGCCATTGGGCTTACCGACGCCATCAGGGCTTTGTCCAAATTCTTTTGCCACCCCTGCATACCAGTTGGTGATATGTGGGCCCTGCATGCAGCCAGGCGCGAATTCAGTTGCCAATTGCTCACCGTTACGTGGTTGATGGGCTTTTGGCGCTTGCCACCGCAGGTCACCCTCCGGTGCTGCTGCAAAGGGCACTCCTTTGAATGCGGCGACTTTGCCGTCATCGCCTTCCCAAAGTCCGGTTAACATCTCACCGTTCGCTTTTACATGTGGCGGGCTATCAGCCCACAATGGCGACATAAGACAAACCCACAAGAAAATGCTAATTATTGGATTTTTCAAGTTATCCCCACCACGACACATCCACGGAAACCTCCGTTCTCGATCAACTCATGAGACCTTGCGATGTCATCAAACGGAACCTGATGTGCCACCCGATGAATCAAACGCCCATCTTTAAGGTATACGTTCAAATCTGATATCGCCTGTAACTTGGCTGGCTCGGGCATGGCGTAGACGATAACCATGCGCAGGGTGAGATCAAGGTACATCATTTCAAGGAATGGTAACTGCGGCTGCATTTCCTGGGTTGAGGAATAAGTTGCCACTGTGCCGCCAGTTTTGATTAGTTTGAGAACCTGGGCCAGGTTGGCGCCAAACTCGACATCAACAACACGATCTACTTTTCCCCCTGCATTGGAGCTTAATACTTCCTTTGACCACTCTTCATCGCGATGATTGACTACCGCAAATGCGCCCGCATCAATACAGGACTGAGCGTCCAAATCACTGCTGGCAGTCGCAATCACTTTTGCGCCAGCCTGGGCAGCCCATTGGATCGCATAGTACCCTACCCGCCCAGCGCCACCGGTAACCAGTATGGTCTGTCCCTCGACTGCACCGTCAGCATATACACAGCGATGTGCGGTCATTGCGGGAATGCCAAGACAAGCACCGACCTCAAATGAAATACTCGAAGGTAATGGAACTGCTCTTAGTTGTTCAATACAAACAAATTGCGCTGCTGTACCGAAGCGTCTGGCAAACTGTGCCTGGTAAACCCATACCCGCTCACCAATCCGGCTTTGAGCCACCCCTTCACCTACGGCTTCAATAATACCGGCACCATCGCTATGGGGGATCACGAATCCTTGATCAAGAAGGCCGGGGAAAGATCCCGCTCGTTTCTTCACGTCAGATGGGTTAACTCCACTGCTGGCCATCGCAATCAGCACTTCACCCTTCTGTGGTTCAGGACGCGGTATTTCACTAATCTGTAACACATCGGCGGCGTCACCGAATTGATCAAACCATGCTGCTTTCATTGTTGTTTTCCTGATTCAAATGCCATCTTAAAGTGCTCTACAGGGAGAAAGACTCGGTGTTGCCATCCAGGCCAATGGCCTGGCCGGATATCTTTGCACCCGAGGCTGAGGTGAGAAATAAAACCATATTGACCACATCTTTTGCCTCGACAAAAGTGTGCATTGAATTCTGAGCAAGATAACTTTCACGAATTTCCTCAAATGTTTTATTTTGAGTCGCGGCATCATGCCGCATCACTCTGTCAATTCGTTCTCCTTCAACACTACCTGGGCAAATTGCGTTAACCCTGATTCCTGACGGGCCCAGCTCCATAGCCATGGTCTTGGTTAAGCCGATTAAACCCCATTTGCTTGCAGCATAAGGTGAACGGAGAGGACAACCAAAAAAAGCTGCTGTAGAGGCAATCATGATAATGCTACCTCCACCTGAGTCCTGCAAAAGTGGAACCGCTTTTCGAGCACTGTAGAAATGGCTATTCAAATTGACTGCAATGGTTCGTTCCCATTGTTCCGGCTCAATATTTTGAACCGCGGCAACAGGCCCTGAAATACCCGCATTGTTGACCAAAACATCAAGGCCTCCAAGATTGCTTTTGACATCCTCGAATACGTGTTCAACCATTTTGTGATTTGACACATCTGCCAGAGTTGCGCTCAACCCGGGGTTTGATGCCAGGCAATCATCAATCGCTGTCTGGTCCAAATCGCAAATATGAACTTTACAACCGTCAGCTAAAAATGCTTCCGCAATACTTCTGCCAATGCCACTGGCAGCTGCAGTTATCAATATTTTTTGGACTGGCTTTGCCACTTCGACGGGGGATTGACTCATAAAATAATTGTACCCTCTGTCGGCATTCCTACATACGTATAAAAAATGACTTGGCAGTCATGGCACAGTGATCGTATCATCCGCAATTTGGTCAGATCTGCTCTCTGAAGCGAGTAAGAAAACCAGATATTTTCTTGAGGATGGAATTTTGGAAAAAATAAATTACACGGCAAATATTTCCTTTGGGCCGAGAGTTCGAAAATCTCCATTTTTCGAGGCAACCATGCGCTATGGCGCGAAGGCATTCACCATTTACAACCATGTGTTCATGCCTACTGTTTATGCAGGTCCTACAGATGAATACTGGAAGCTGGTTAACGGTGTCACACTTTGGGATGTGACCTGCCAGCGTCAGATCGAAATTGCCGGCCCTGATGCACTCCGCTTCATCAAATACATCACACCAAGAAACCTGTCTTCGAGTGAAGCCGGTAAATGCATGTACGTGCTACTGACAGACGAAAAGGGTGGCATTGTGAACGATGCCGTAATGCTGCACTTGAATGATGAGCAGTTTTGGCTTTCTCCCGGTGACGGTGATGCATTGTTGTGGGTGCAAGGACTGGCCGTAAACAGCGGTATGGATATACGCGTCTTCGAACCGGATGTATCAACCTTGCAGCTACAAGGCCCGAAATCTACACAGGTTATACAGGCACTGTTTGGAAACTGGCCACTTGAACTGGGTTATTACCGTATGAAAGAAACCACGCTGGATGGTATTCCATTAGTGCTTTCACGCACAGGCTGGAGCGGCGAGTTAGGATTTGAGCTTTACTTGCGCGACCATCGTCATGGCGAACGGCTTTGGGACATGATCATGAAAGCAGGAGCACCCTGGGATATTACTCCGATTGCCCCATCACAAATCAGAAGTATCGAAGGCGGACTACTGAGCTATTTTTCTGACATCAGTCGTGACGATAGTCCGTACACACTGGGTATGGACCGGTTGGTTGATCTTGATCAGGAACATGAATTCGTAGGCAAAGAAGCGCTCAAGCAAATCAAGGAGCAAGGACCCTCATACAGGCTGGTGGGAATTGAATTGCCTGGTGAACCCATGAAGGGCTCCAACAACGAGTTCTGGACCGTTCTAAATAATGGCAGAAAGGTTGGCAGGGTTACGCGTTGTATTTATTCACCCCGGCTGGAAAAAAATATCGGCTTTGTCAACATCGAGGCAGAACTGGCGGCTATCGGCACGCAATTGACGATCAAAATGACCGACTCAGAACGCCCGGCAATAGTGTGTGAATGGCCCTGGATCAAGGCGGAGAAGACAATCCCGGCAATTTCGTAGCAAGCCAGTGCGACTCTGCTTTTGTTTGTCCAAGCTACCTGAAACCAGAGAACCAGGTTTAGGGTAGTATTGGTGAGCCCCCGATAAGAGAGACCTTATGTCAGATCCGGTTCGGAACGAAGAGATCAAGCACAGTAACGAACCTCAAGTTGACTGGTTCATTTTTTCAATGGGTACGCTCCTTTTGTTGGCCGTAGTTATTCCGATCGTATTTGCTCCGCAATGGAGCGAGAACATTATTGCCCTGGCCTTTTCCTTTATCACTGTTCAGTTTGGCGCCTGGTATGTAGTGGCTGCCACCGGCATTTTCATTTTTCTGGTTTCCATTGCCCTTAGCAAAAAAGGCGGCTTGAAGCTGGGGCCTGCTGATGGTGAGCCTGAGTATTCCAAATTCAGTTGGGCCTCTATGTTGTTTTGCACCGGAATTGGCGCATCGCTGGTTTACTGGGGGGCAACAGAGTGGACTTTCTACTATGACGCCCCGCCCTTTTCTGTAGAACCACGCAGTGATGAAGCAATCATATGGGCAGCAAGCTATGGAATGTACCATTGGGGCCCACTAGCCTGGGCGCTGTATTGCTTGCCTACAGTCGCATTCTGCCTGTCATATCACCATAAAGGTGCGTCTATTCTAAGGCTGAGCGCGGCATGCTCCGGCGTGCTGGGCTCCTATGCAGACAGATGGCCCGGTCGAATTATTGATTTACTGTTCATCGTCGGCCTTTTGGGAACAGCCGCAACCGGGCTCGCATTTGGCGTTGAACTTGTCACTTCAGCAATTACTCAAGTCTCAAGCCTGCCTGACGATTACCGTACGCAGTTGGGGGTAATGTTTGTCGTCACTTTGTTGATTGCCTTCAGTGTTTACCGGGGACTGGACAAAGGCATTAAAGTGCTGAGCCAGGTTAACGCCGTGATGGCGCTTTCCCTCATTGCGTTTGTTTTACTGGTTGGTCCAACCCGGTTTATTGTGGAAATGGGTACTGTTTCAGTTGGGCACATTGCTCAGAATTTTTTCAAAATGCTGTCATGGACAGACCCATTGGAACGTGATTCATTCATCGAAAACTGGACCGTATTCTACTGGGCCTGGTGGATAGCGCTTGGACCCTTTGTGGGAATGTTCGTAGCCAAGATCTCACGTGGTCGAACGCTGCGCCAGGTCATCTGGGGCATGCTGGGTTGGGGTAGTTTTGGCTGTGCGATATTTTTCATTGTACTGGGGAACTATGCACTGCATTTGGAGCTAAATAACATTTACCCGGTCGTCCAGCACGTCAATGAATTCAGCCCGTCATCAGCGATTGCAGCCATTATCGAGCGCTTACCCTTTGGCTCGTTTTTACTGGTCTATCTTGCAGTCATTGGAATTATTTTTGCGGCAACAACCTACGATTCGGCAACTTATACACTTGCCGCCGGATCAACCCGTTATCTGAAACCGGATCAGCACCCATCCCGCTGGCACCGGGTTTACTGGGCACTCACGCTGGGAATGCTGCCCTCTGTGCTTCTGTTTATTGGTGGATTAAGGCCATTACAGACAGCTTCGATTGTTGCCTCACTTCCTTTGCTGGTCGTTTACGTCCTGATGATTTTCTCAATACGCAAAATGCTGGACGACAAAAACCAGGCCTGATTGGGTTGAGAACCCGACTCAGTGGTTTATAATTCCTATCCTCGCGTTGAACTTCAGAACGGGTCTGGATTTGCGCAATCCGGCTTGAATAGCCACCACCAGCAGGATTAATGGGCATTGATGATTAGCGGTTTACCCAGTCCCAGAGAAGTATCAGGGGTCACCCGAGATAACTTCAAAGCCAAGGTGGTCGACCTTCACGAGCCGGTGGTGATGCGTGGGGTCGGACGGGAGTGGAACATCGTCAAGGCTGCACAGAATTCACCTGAGGCAGTGGTTGACTACCTGAATCGTTTCGATTCTGGCCGTATGGCTGAATTCGCGGTCTCACCGCATGCCGAGGGCGGGCGCTTGTCCTATAACGACCGCCTGGACGGTATCAATTTCACCTGGGAAAAATCGACCATCGCCGCTGGACTCAGACGCATACTCGATCGTAAGCTGCAGGCTGGCGACCCGAACTTTGCTTTCCAATCCATAGCTATCCCCGAACTGTTGCCCGGACTGGAGCGCGAAGTGAGCAGCCCTTTTCTGCCCCCGACTATTCCGCCAACCATATGGATAGGCAGCCAGGTCGTGGTACCAGCGCACTTTGACGAGGCGAGTAACCTTGCTTTCGTGGTGAGCGGGCGGCGCCGTTTCACCCTGTTCCCGCCCGAGCAGGTGGGAAACATGTATGTCGGTCGCCTGGACTTCACGCCGGCCGGGCAACCGGTCAGCCTGGTAGATCCCCGGGCGCCGGATCTCGATCGCTTTCCGCGCTTTGCAAAGGCCATGGAGGCCGCATTGTCTGTGGAACTGGAACCGGGTGATGCCATCCACATTCCTTCGCCCTGGTGGCATCACATCGAGTCATTGGAGCGACTGAACATACTCGTCAACTATTTCTGGAGCCATGTACGGATCGCCAGCGCGGCGCCCTTTACTTGCCTGGTCCATGCCATCCATGCCTTGCGGGACCTCCCGCCAGGAGAACGCGATGCCTGGAAGGCATTCTTGGACCACTATGTGTTCGAAACCAACGGTGACCCGGTGGAACATCTCGCCGGCTTCGACACGGGGATCCTGGGACCGAAGAACCCTGTTGTCAGCGAGAATATCCACAAGTACTTGTTAGACCGGATGCAACCCACGGGGCGTCGCTCTTGAAATGCTAAAGGACTCTCGTCAGACGTCGAAAAGGCGAATGTCGAAATCGGCCAAAGAATCAGCACCCAGCGTGACAGCGCGGCCCAGGCTCTCAGCTTCGGGCAGTACATTCTGCATGTAAAACCGTGCCAGTTTTCGCTTGGTCTCAAAAAAATCGCCTTCCTTTCCATCAATGGTTCGAATGATATCCGCCCAAAGGCAGGCCACAACAGTAAGTGCAAACATTCGCTGATAGAGTGTTGCGGCGCCACTGACTGCGGCAATGTCCTTTAGTAATTTCTCCTGCATCCACACCGTTACCTGCACGAGGTTTTCTAAAGCAGCCATTGCCGGCCCAACGAACTCAGACTGGCTCTCCTGATCTGATAGCATCCCCTTTAAATCAGCAAAGAAAACCTCAACAATCCGTCCATTATTGGCACTCAGTTTTCGTAGTACCAGGTCAGCAGCCTGTACTTCGTTAGTGCCTTCATAGATCGTTGCAATACGGCTGTCACGTACCAATTGCTCCATGCCGTGCTCGCGAATGTAGCCATGGCCCCCAAACACCTGCTGAGCTTCCAGTGTGCTGCTCACACCAAGATCTGAAAGGTAAGACTTAACAATCGGAGTCAGCAATGCCACAACATCCTCGGCAGCTTGCTTTTGCTCCGTATCGGTGGCTTTTTCCATCACATCAGTTTGATAAGCCGCGTATACGGCCAGCGCCCTGCCCCCTTCAATCTGGCTACGCATGGTTAACAATTTACGCTGGATATCAGGCTGAAGAATGATCAGGTCAGAAGCTTTTGAGCTATCAGGCCGCGGTGGTGGAGCTTTGCTTTGTGACCGTTCCATGGCATAGGAAACCGCATTCTGATACGCGATTTCAGCAAATCCGAGGCCCTGAATACCAACTGTGATCCTTTCCAGGTTCATCATTTTGAACATTGCGCGAAGGCCGTGATTAACCTCACCCAGCAAAAAGGCTTTTGCATTATCGAAATTCAAAACACAGGTGGCTGATGCCTTAATTCCCATCTTGTGTTCAATGGATCCGGTAACCACGCCATTGCGTTCGCCCAAAGTACCTTTTTCATCAAAATTAAACTTGGGAACCAGAAAAAGGCTGATACCCCGTGAACCTTCGGGCGCTCCATCTATTCTGGCCAATACCATGTGCAGGATATTGTCCGTTAAGTCATGATCTCCGGAAGTGATAAATATCTTCGTGCCATTGATTGCGTAAGTGTCATCCTCATTGAGGCTGGCGCGGGTTGTGAGCAGGCCTAAATCCGTACCACAATGAGGTTCGGTAAGGCACATCGTTCCAGACCATGACCCGTCAACCATATGCGGCAGGCAAATGGATTTCAAATGATCCGGTGCCGCGTGGTTCATCAGGTGATAGGCACCCTGTGTCAGTTCGGTATAAAGCTTGAAACCAAGGTTGCAGGCGCACAACATTTCATCAATCAGAAATTTGATCATCCGCGGCAAGCCCTGGCCACCATGTTCGGGGTCAGCATCCATGCCGATCCAGCCATTTTCACTGAACTGCCGGTATGCGTTTTTGAAACCCGGAGGCGTTGTTACAGCACCATTTTCGAATTTGGCGCCAATCTCATCACCTTGCCGGTTGATTGGTAGCAGTTCATTGCTACAGAATTTACCCGCCTCTTCAAGGATAAACTCAAAAGTTTCACTATCAATGTGTTCAAAACCCGGAAGCGAATTGATATGACTTATCCCGATCCAATTATTGATCAGGAACATCATGTCGTTGACCGGTGCCTTATAAATCATTTTCTAATTCCGTAGCGGGCTACCAAATTCCAGCATATGGCTGATGCGTGCTTTGGTTTCCTCGGTTTTCGCCAATGTAAGAAACGCATTCCTTTCCAGACCCATGATATCGGTTTCTGACATCATCGTGCCCTGATCGACATCACCACCGGTCACAATCATGGCGATTTGCGCGCCGGTCGTCACATCATGAGGTGTGAGATAACCCTTTTCATGGGTTTTTTGCAGCCAGTCCTGCATCTTTGCCCATACTTCCCTTCCGGCCATAGCCAGGGGATCACGTTTAGGCCTGGTTTTACAACGACCAATCTCATGTACCGCTTCAACAGCTTTGTCCAACAGGCGATCACGGTTCATGACAAAGGCATCGATGCCATCCCTGAACATAGTCAGTTCCCTGCCCTCCAAAGGTGAACCGGCAGTCTTACCGTAACCGACCTGCATAAAGGCTTCCCAGGCAGCATCAGTACCGGGGCCCTTTTTTTCTGTCCAACGATAGAGGGTTTCCTTAACGCCTCCACCACCTGGTACCACACCCACCAGAGACTCAACCAGACCGGCAACCGAATTGGCGTGGAAGATTACCTTGTCGCAATGCAAGACAACCTCAAATCCACCACCCAGTGACAAGCCGGAAGGGGCCGCTACCACGGGAATCGGGGCATTTCGCATAGCCAGTACGGTCTGTTGAAAATGACTCAAGAAATTTTCCAGTCCCTGCCAATTCTGATCAGTAATGAACTCAAGGACTGCACCCAGATTTACCCCGCAGGAAAAATGTGCAGCATCGTTATGAATGACCAGACCTTTAAAATTCTGCGATGCATGTTCAACAGCGCTGGCAAGCAAGTGCATCGAGTCCGAATCCAGCGCGTTGGCCTTACTGTGAAATTCGACAATTCCAATCTGATCGCCAAGATCAAAATAGCTGGCGGCCCTGTTTTCCAGAACAGGAGTAAGTGTGCGTCGTTCCTCACTAAAGCGTCGAATTCCCGGAGAGCGTTTAAGGTTTTGATATATACCATCGGCGTCAAGAAATTGAAGCCCCTGCGCGTGTACGCGATAGAACGAACGACCGCTTGCTAGCTTAATAAACTCAGGAACTTCCCTGTTTTCAGCGTTCATTCGAGCAATGAACCAATCAACGCCCATGGCATCGAGCATTTCGAATGGACCTTTCAACCAGTTGTAACCCAGCTTCATGGCATCATCAACTGCGACCAATGACACAGTTACATTTGGAATTAAGCATGCTGCATAAGATAATGTATTTGAAAGTATTTCCCAACAGTACTGGCCGAATTTACTGTCATCATCCAGCAGCAGGGTGAAGTCACCAGCCAACTCAGCCTTTAGCGCGACAGCAGGTTTTTCAGTCATTGAATCGCGGTAGGAAAAAGTATTGAAATCCAGAGTCTGACGGCTGGTACTTTGCTGTGGATTTTCAAAGCGGTAGAAACCGCCTTTTTCACTTTTGTTTCCGGTTAGACCCTGTTCAATCATTCTGGTCATGATGGGAATTTCTGCTGACACAGAATGAAAAGGATCATCGGCTGGCAAAATTGAAACCAGGCTTTTGGCAACATCGCTCATCAGATCGATACCGATCAGGTCGTATAAACCAAAAACTCCGGTTTTCGGAACACCCATGGGTCGACCAAATAGTGCATCGGCTTCTTCTGGTTTCAACCCAAGATTGAATGCGCTGTGTAATGCCGTCTGGATAGCAAATACACCCACCCTGTTTCCCAAAAACCCGGGCGTGTCATTGCAGACCACGATTCCTTTTCCAAGTTGTTGCTCACAAAACGCTTCCAGACAATCAATCACTTCAGGAAGCGTGTCTTGCCCACGAACCAATTCCAACAGCCGCATAAACCGCACCGGATTAAAAAAGTGGGTAATGGCGAATTCCTGCTTGAACGATTCAGGCATGTCGGCAACCAACAGAGAAATGGGAATGGTTGAGGTATTGGAAGAAACGATTGATCCATGCTTCCTGACATCATCAATTTGCCGGTAAAGCGCTCTTTTTATATCAAGACGTTCAACCACGGCTTCAGCGATCCAGTCAACGTCCGACAGGCGGTGCATATCATCTTCGATATTACCGATGGTAATACGCTGGAGTTTATCTTTGTGCAACAGGCCCGGCTGGTTCACATCCAGAAGCCTCTCCAGGGCTCGCTGCGCTACCGCATTGCGGTTTTCACCTTTGGAAGGAACATCCAGCAGAATGACATCGATATCGGCATTGGCTAACTGCCCGGCGATTCCCAGCCCCATTGTACCGGCGCCGATTACTGCGGCTTTATTGATTTTATACATCAGCAACTAAGAGGAAGGATTGTTAGAAAAAATAAATGATTTCAACAAACTGCGACATTCATCCGGGGCTTCCAAAGGCAGCATATGTCCACTTTCAGCAATAACGTGTACTTCAGGGTTATTCAAGTGAGCAACCAGTTCCGCAGTGGCCTTGGCAGGCGCCATACGATCTTTTCCGGCCAGTATGACCTGTACCGGCCCTCGGATCAGATCAGCTGCCTGCTTGCCATTGGCATAGGCATCACAGGCCTTAAGATCGGCAGCCAATTCATTCGGCACATTTCCTCGCATGACTTTGCGCCCACCGGCCACCATTGAATTGCCCGGAATAGGGCCCTGGTGTAAATGGCCTGCACTTCCAAAGCCCCAGCCCAGCATCATGGCAATTGCCGATTCAGGCTTGCTTTCGGCAGCTTCTATTAAAGCCGGATTAACCGGTGTGGCCAGACCACTGGTGATTAATGAAACGCTTCGAATTTTATCCGGATAGCGTGATGCAAACTCCAGAGCTGTCAGACAGCCCTGTGAATGCGCAACGATTGAAATATTATTTATCTCAAGTGCTTCCACCACATCATTCAGCCAGTCAGCCATCGCTTCAATTGAACTTAACGGTGGACCTTCAGAATGCGTGTGCCCGGGTAAATCCAGCGCCAGCACAGCGTATTTTCTAAAGGCAAAAAAACGTGTATGCAGGCCCCAGAACGTGTGGTCCAGACCGCTGCCGTGTAAAAAGATGATGACCGGTTTGCTACGGTCAAATTCTTTGCCACCGGTAGTGGCGAAAACCTGTTTTCCATTGACTTCGAACAACATAATCAGCCCTTGAAGTCTGCTTCAGGCAAACTTTCGTGCAGCACGGAAACCGGTTTCAAAATCAGCCTTGATATCGGCAACGTTTTCCAGCCCGACTGAAAGCCTGATCATGTCCTCAGTAATCCCGGCAGCGACCAGTGCATCGGCATCAATGCGCGAGTGAGTGGTGGTGGCCGGGTGGATGATCAGCGTTTTGGCATCACCCACATTGGCAAGGTGCGAAGCCAGTTCCACACTCTCGATAAATGTTTTACCCGCTTCACGCCCGCCTTTTACGCCGAAACTGATGATCGAACCAGCACCTTTGGGCAGATATTTCTGCGCCATTTCATGGCTGGGATGCGAAGGAAGGTCCGGGTGATTTACCCAGGAAACCTGTTCATGATTTTCAAGGAATTCCAGCATGTCCCTTGTATTGGCTAAATGTTTATCCATGCGCAGTGATAGTGTTTCCAGACCCTGCAGCAGTAAAAATGCACTCATCGGTGCCATTGAAGGGCCGAAATCCCTCATTGCTTCTGCACGAATGCGTGTTGCGAAAGCGGCCGGGCCGAATTCTTCCCAAATCTTCATTCCGGAAAATGGTGCATACGGCGCGGTGATCGTCGGGTACTTGTCAGTCGCGCCCCAATCGAAATTGCCACCATCAACTAC
Organism: Rhodothermales bacterium; assembly: GCA_047614505.1. Lineage (GTDB taxonomy): Bacteria > Pseudomonadota > Gammaproteobacteria > Xanthomonadales > SZUA-36 > JABDJL01. The sequence goes on from JBLHGQ010000049.1 coordinate 14,703, forward strand.
CACGCCACCAATAGCGACACCGTGACCTCCCATCCACTTGGTCACCGAATGGATGGTCATATTTGCGCCATAATCGAAACAGCGGCACAAGTAAGGCGTATTAAAAGTCGCATCGACCATAAATGGAACCTGATGCTCCGCTGCGATGCCAGCGACTGCTTCCAGGTCCAGAATATCCAGACCAGGGTTACCGATTAATTCCCCATAAATTAGCCTGGTATTGTCCTGTATCGCAGCCTTAAAACCGTCCATATCAGTCGGGTCAACAAAAGTGGCCGTAATGCCAAAACGTGGCAGCGTATTTTTCATCAGGCTGATGTTGCCGCCATACATCTGCGAGGAAGCGACTATGTGATCGCCCTGCCCCAGAATCGCAGTAATTGCCACAAAGGTGGCTGCCATACCGGAAGCTGTGCAAACCGCTGCCGATCCGCCTTCCAGGGCCGCGATTCGCTGTTCCAGCACGCTGACTGTCGGGTTAGTGATGCGGCTATAAACATGCCCTCCACGTTCCAGATTGAAAGTGGAGGCCGCAATATCGGTATCTTCAAAAACATAGGAGGAGGTTTGATATATTGGCACAGCACGAGCACCAAATTCACCATCCACCGTTTGCCCGGCATGCAGACTCAGAGTGTCAAAATCATAAAATCGCGACATGGTATTGGGTGTTTTCCGACGTTTGCTACTTCAGACCTGTTCCAATGCCTGTTTCAAATCATCAATCAAATCTTCTACATCCTCAAGACCGCATGACAAACGAACCAGGCCATCAATAATGCCGACGCGTTTGCGCTCTGCTTCCTCAACATCTGCGTGTGTCATGGTCACAGGGTGCGTGATCAGGGACTCTACCGAACCAAGGTTTTCCGCCAGACTCCACAATTCAACACCATCCATCAAGCATTTGCCCGCCGCCAAGCCGCCTTTGACTTCGAACCAAAGCATGGCGCCATATCCACTTGCCTGGGTACTGGCCAGTTCATGCTGGGCGAAAGATTTCAATCCCGGGTAGCAAACCTGCTCAACTTTGGGGTGTGACTCAAGGTATTCGGCAATAGCCATTGCGTTTGCAGACTGCTGATCCATACGCACAGAGAGGGTCTTACATCCCTGCATGGTAAGCCAGGCCACCTGCGGCGACATGATGCTGCCGGTGCTGTTCTGGATAAATGCGACTTTGTCATGCAGTTCTTTAGTTTTGCTGATGACCGCTCCACCCACGGTGGCATTATGACCATCCATATATTTGGTTGTGCTGTGAATTGAAATATCAGCTCCCAACTTCAACACTTGCTGGTAGTAAGGCGTCAGGAAGGTGTTATCAACGGCATGAATCAGATTGTTGGCTTTAGCTATTTTTGAAATAGCCGCGACATCTGAGGTCTTCATGGTCGGATTGGCCGGCGTTTCTGTCAAAATCATTACCGTGTTATCGCGGATTGCAGCCTCAACCTCTTCAGGCTTTGAGGTATCGGCGAAGGTAAATTCGATACCGAAGCGGTTCAAAACCTTGGTGCAAAGGCGGTAGGTTCCGCCGTATGCAACATCAGAAATAATCGCATGATCACCGGCACTCAAAAAAGCCAGCATGACACCCTGTACAGCTGCCATACCCGTTCCAAAAGCTGCACATCCGGCACCGCCCTCGAGATCAGCAAGTTTCAGCTGTAGGGCCTGTACCGTCGGATTGCCAGAACGGGAGTATGAGTAACCTTTGTCCAGGTATTCATCTACTGAATTTTGTACGTAGGTTGTTGTTTGGTAAATTGGCGTCAGGATTGACCCTGTGGTCGGATCCGGAGTAACGCCTGAGTGAATTTGTCTGGTGCTGAAACCCATTGAATTATTTCCTCTTTAATTCGATTTAAACAATGCTCGCCCCAAGGGGATCGCCAATCATACACGTATTTAGAGTGCTCTTGATATACGCAATTCCGACCCAAATTGGCATCAACAAGACAGCTGTTAATCTGAGCATTTCAACCCAACAACTGAAGCGGGTCGGACGGGTCGACATCATCCATATATTGCAAGGTTCTATCCAGATTTGTCTTGCGATATACGAGACCCAACCAATTGTTAAATATGGCTTTGCCGGTATCGCGCCAGGTGTTATCAACCAGTGGTAACAGTCGTTCTTCCGGGAATTCAGGCAAATCTGAACCCTGCTCCCTTGCTGCTGTTGCATCCTCTATATAACGTTGCGCAATCTCGATAGCCGTAGCTGAAAAATAGTGCTCAGGATAAGGTGGCGGCGCATCCAACTCGCCATTCAAATACCGGAAAACTTCCCGTTTGTATTCCTTCAAAAGACTAAATGAATCATATTCAGGATGACCTTGAAAGTAGATTTTCCGGAACAAATCCGGACTCACCGCAAGGTGAACACCTGCCTCCTCGCCGGCGGCAAGTACACAAAGACCAGCTTTTTCGAGTTCTTCTTTTTCCACCGTATTGAAACGCGAATGCGGTGCATCGAAACGTGTATTGATGTCCCTGACCAGAGGATGATCCACTTGTAGCACCTGGTGCTGGTAAACACCCCAGTGCTTTTTCGGTAAATGTTGCCTTTCAATACCGTGATATTTTTTTACCAGTGCATGGGTTGCCAGACAGGAACACAGAATTGACGCCACATTTTCATCAGCCCATTGTACGACTTCCATCAAAGGATCCCAGAACGGTTCCTGATCCAGAGCAGGGTTTATGACATTGGCACCGGTGATGATCAGGGCATCCAGGCCACTGTCCTTCAAATCCTCAAAATCGAAATAGTGTTCGGCAATGTGCGCGCGGGCTGTCTCTCCCCGCTCTATACCCGGCACAGAAAAAGGATATACATAAAACTGAGCGATCTTGTTGCAGTTACCTACCAGGCGGATGAATTGTTGTTCCGTAGCCGCTAAAGCAGCATCAGGCATCATGTTTAACAGACCGATGTGCAACTCACGTATGTCCTGGTGAAGGGCATCTTCAAGCTTCATGATTTCCAGACCATAGTGTCGCAGACGGGAAAAGGTGGGCAAATTGTTATGTGCTACCAACGGCATGTCGTTGATACTAAGATAGTTGCCTTGTACCCGCAATGTAGCCTTGTAATGAGAGACTCAAAATGACAGAAAATAACGCCATTGAAACCGCCCCAATGTGTTTTGCCTGTGGCCCGGACAATCCTATCGGCCTGAAAATTCGGTTCAAAGTCGAAGAAGGCGTGTGCACAGGTCGGTTCACACCCAATGGCAACCATGTGGGCTTTAGCGACACGGTTCACGGTGGCATTGTGTTCTCGGCATTGGATGATGTAATGGCCAATCTACTTTTCTTACAAAACATAAAGGCATACACAGCCAAATGCGAAATTCGTTATCGAAAACCACTACGCGTTGGACAGGAAATCGTATTGACCAGCAAGATTGAGAGTGAACGCAGGCGGCTGGTTGTCTTGATCGGCGAAGCAAGGCTGGTAGAAAGTGGTGAACTGGTAGCCGACTGCTCAGCCTCTTTTATGCTCGGATAAAAAAACGCCCGGCGAACCGGGCGTTTTCTTATTATTTACTGAAAAACCCAGGCAGGCTCTTACTCAAACCTTGCGCGATAGGTCAGTCCAACAGTACGGGGTGGATTGGTGAAATATGCCAATCTTGCGCGGCCGCCACGTTCCCTGTTGAAAGAGAGATTGGCATTTTCGTCGGTGGCATTGTTCATATAAAGAACCACTTCCCAATCATCTTTAATCAAACCAGCACTCAGATTCAGAGTGTCATATGAATCAAGCAACAGGTTGACCGTTGTAGACTCCGAACCTGATGCGCCTCCGTAGGTCAAACCATGAGAGAAAGTACCTGCTCCAGGGTTCTGATCTGTTGGCTGGGTAATGGAGTCACCAATGTGCTGATAAGAGCCAGATACGTATGCTTCAGCACCTCCGTACATATCAACCGGGAAGAACTTCGTTGCAGTGAAAGCAAACTGCGACTCTGGAACAGACGCCAGGCGGTTGCCGTCGGCCACGCCGCCAAGTACATTGCCGTTCGCATCAATAACCGTGGTATCAAATTCAGCTGAGACAATGCTTCCGGCAAAACTCAATTCCAGTCCTTCAGCAGGCATTGCTGATATTTCGAATTCCAGGCCCGTGGTATGGGCGTCAGGTACATTGAAAGAGATCCGTGATGAGCAAGAACCCGCATCCAGCGTAACTTGTAGGTCGTCAATCTTGGTGTGGAAAAAGGCTGCGTTAATCGTTACACCGCTGTCAGTGCGCATTTTTACGCCTGCTTCATAATTCCAAAGCGTTTCGTCGCCATAGTTCTGGAAACCACCAAATATGGCTATGTCGTCTCCTGTGCACAAGCTGGCATTTAACGGATCATTAACACCGCCAAGACGGAAACCCTGTGAGGCCTGCGCATTGAATGTGACATTGTCACTATGCTCATAACTGGCCATAACACGGGGAATAAAACCATCGGCCGAAGTTTGGTCAACAATTCCCGCGAATCCGGACGAGAACCAGCCACCCTGCGTGATGGTGCGAACTTCATCATAGTCGTACCAGCGACCGCCAACCGTCATCGTCAATTGATCATTAACGTCGTAGTTGATCTCACCGAAAATGGCGGTTTGTTCCAGGTCGTATGGCAGGTCAGCGTTATACGGGGAATCGGGCCCATAACCATTAATGGTTGCAGCATAAGTACCTGCACCCAAAGCATCATCAGTTGCCTGAATGTATCCGGGTGTCGGTAATCTCTGCGCGTAATCACGAGCAGTATCAGAATAGAACAATCCCCCTACCCACTGCATAGGACCGTCACCATTAGATGCAAAACGCACTTCTAGTGTTGTTTGCTCAACAGCAGTTGTGTCCAACAAATTGGACGGAATCAGGATTGATACATCCGGCATACCAACATCGTTTGAAACACTGCCGGTCAAAGCACTGGCATCACGGCTAACCAGGATATCCCGGTCAGTAAGGCTGGCAACCAGGGTCATGTCAAATTTATCGTGTGAACTTTCGATCGTCAAATCTGCAATGGTTATTTCATCCTCAAACGCTTCCTGCAAGCGTAGAAACTGTTCCCGTTCGCCCAACTGAACTGCAGGAACTGTAGTAGTGAATGGATTTGCATACAGGTTATAAACTTCTTGGCGGTTAAAACCATCCGTCTCTATTTCCTGGTAGATGACTCTTGGCGTAATGGTTAAAGTGTCACTCACTTCAAATCTTAATGCGAAGCGGCCACCGCTTCTGCTGCCGCTGTTAACATCTTCCCAGAAAGCTCCGTCCACTCCGTGTGCATCGATGAACCCGCCATAATTGGTCGAGTAAGCCACCGCACGTAACGCCGCAGTATCTGATAAAGGAATATTGACCATGCCTTTGGCGTGATTCCCGCTTCCGCCATCTGTGACGGAATTCAAATTCAGTTCAACAGATGCTTCAAAGGCGTCCACGTCCGGTCTATTTGTGATGTAGCGAATCGTTCCACCCACTGAACCGGAACCGAAAAGCGTGCCTTGCGGCCCACGAAGTGTTTCCACACGGTTGAGGTCATACAAATCAAGGTCAGGGGTGAACATTGCTGTCAATCAAGTGTCTCAGTCTGGCAATATGCTCCGGCCCCACTTCGCAGCACCCGCCAATGATGCTCGCACCTGACTCAATCCAGGCATCAGCGTGCGCCGCATAAGCTTCAGGCTCGAGG
>JBLHGQ010000050.1:0-20015 GCA_047614505.1 Rhodothermales bacterium
AATGCCCGGATCATTGTCATACTCAAGGATCTGGTCATCACCGCCAGCGGCCACCAGAGCTGTTGGCCTGCCAATGGCATCGTAGGAAGACAGGTTCCAGTACAGCGTTGAACCAGAGTAGTAGGGTTCTGAGACTCGTTCCGGTCTTCCGGAATCATCAAAATACTGATCGACAAAGATCAAGGCACCACTAAATCCTTCTGAAGCTGTTCGGATGGTGCGCCCGATAACATCCTGGCATTGAATCTGATCGGGTACACCACCACCGGTGGTCGTGGTCTTGATCACTGTACCACTCGGGCAGCTTGATGTTGAGGTGCTGTGTAACGTTTTGCTGAAGCCGCCGGTTTCGGTATATGAAACAAAAGGTCTGCCCATATAATCAGCTGCAGCAAACGTCAGCACACCATCAATATTTTCCACTTCCAGTGCATTGCCGAATGCATCCCAGTCGTTAACTTTCTGAGTAACATGATTGAGATCATTTTGGGTTTCAATCACGAAACGGCCGAGCGCATCGTAGGTGGCCCTGGCATCGCGAGCTGTCATACCAAAGCTGGTGACCCTGGTATTAGTACGGTTGCCAAAGCCATCGAGGGTGTAATCAGTAGTCACTTTATAGGTATTGTTATTCGGCTCAATGATTTCCTGTTCAAGAATGCCAGTGCCCGAGTCGTAGCTGAACTTCGATTGGCGGACAATGTTCGCCTGTCCGCTACGCGAATGAGTGACGGTGCTTAGGTTCAATCGACCCAAGTGCCAGTTTGTCGTGTTGTCGTCATAGGTATTGGTGGTACTTTGGGTGGCGAATACGGTACTGCCATCACTGGCATAGGTTTTAAAGGTGGCACTGCTCAAGTTGCCATTGGCACCGTAAGTGTTGTTTGTTAACACCTTGCGGTCTAAGACACCGGACAGTGAATAACTTCGCTCCAGCGAATCAGCAATGTATGGAAATACCGCTCCACCAGATGTAACGAGACTACTCCATTCATTGATCGCATAACTTAGTTCAGTGCCTGTTGGATTGGTGCTCGCAGTTGTTGCCGTCACCGAACCCCAGTTCACCGGACTCGATGCAGATGTATTGCTAACCGTGTCAAATTTCTGCGTATTGATGACCAATGATTGAGTCGTGTCGACCGGCAGTCCTGTATATGGGAAATCTTGCCGGTATCGGGTGTTTGTACGAATATCGTTTCGCGGGTCATAAGAGATCACTTCACCAAAGCCAAGGAAGCCTCTTCCGCCTGCTTGCATTTTGGCACCCACATAGTGGTATTCAACTCTGCTGGTGGCGCTTGTGTTGCTAAATATTGGCGAACTGTTGGATGCCTGGCTAACGACATAAATTGGTGCCATCAGGTCATAAACTACAGAGCCTGCACCCCAATTAATGGCATTGCTGGAGTCACGCATACGTGAGTACACATTACTATCAGTTAATGGCAGGTAGTTGATGCTGGTTAACGCACCAAACCCATTGCTAATGCTGGTAATGACATTGCTGGGTGCAATGGCAGCACTTGAGTTGCTTGCATTCTCACCTCGCTTGAGTGTAGAAGCGCCAATCTTGCCTTGGTGATTGTAATCGATAAACAAATTGTCACTTTTACCATCACCGGTAAAATCCGCAAAGATGCTGAGGTCACCCTGAGAGCTTTCGCTACCGATGTGACCCGCTACGATGTTCGGAACGACTGATGGAGCGGAAAATGAAGAACCAAATTGGTTGTATAAAACCATCCAACTTGCAGATTGACTTTCCAATGCAGAGGGGTAAATCAGATCGGTAAACCCGTCACCATTCATATCTTCAAACCGGACCTGTTGTTGTTCAATCAATGGTATTGGGCTGGCAGTAATCGTTTGCGGAGTTCCCATCCCAGCACCGGTGTTGATCTGATAGGCCCAACTATTTCCGGTGCCTGCATATGCCAGATCAGCCAAGCCATCTGCATTGATATCCACGGGCCACATCTGGTATGCACCGGGCACTCCCGGATATTGCAAACAGAAATCCAAATTGCATTCTCGACCTGTTCCGACCACTTCGTAGCGATAGCCATCTGATTCGCTAAAATCTGAAATCATCAACACCCAAAAGGATGCATTTTTAGGTGGCTCGCCCTTCGGTGCCGCCTTAATGATGGGGGTTATTGCCGTTGACAATTGGGTTGGCGTGACCGGGCTTTGAATGGTACAGGGACCATCACAACTATCGTACTGGCGCCATACGTGTAACAAAATATCCACCGCACCATCGCCATTAAAGTCAAATACTCTATTAGTTGCTCTGGTTTGGGCATTTGAGAAAGTTTCATATGTTTCATATGAAGTTAACTTCGGAGAAAGTTCAAACGTGCCTTGTTCGGCATACAGAGGGAACAAGTCATTACCTGATAAATTTGAGAAATCCGAGCTAATGACCTGGGGATTGGCCAACCCCACCGGTCCACCTGGTGAGTAGGTATTGATGATTACCGCCAAATCATGTTGGTCGCCATTTTGTGGATCTGTTCGATTGTATAAAAGATCACTTAGTCCATCACCATTGGCGTCGAGTACGGTGATGTTCGATTCCACATCCGGATCACTGTCATCAAACACAAAATTGGAGGTCGACAATGTTGTGGTTCCACCCAAACCTGTGCCATCTGATAACCGACCTATCCAAGAGTAATTGTTAGAACCCAGATGATTGCGATAAACCACATCCTGAAAACCATCAGCATTCAAATCAATACCAAATACTCTAGGCGGCAATCCGTCAGCCTTTTTTGGAAGATTATAAGTATCAATCAAATCACCAAAACCGCCGGCGGAGTTTGCTAATTTAATTTTAAAATTGTAATTAGCTTTATTGCCGTTACCAGTTTTATTGGTATAAAGAATATCCGGGCGACCATCGCCGCTAATATCGGCGAGTTGTAAGCCATATAGCACCGTATTATTCGGCCAAATGGTGAATGCGCTCGTCGACCCGTCTATACGGTGCAGGCTATTGAGCCAGTTGAAATCAGTCGAGTTAAGGCACGCTTGTTTAGAAACGTTATTACATTCTTCAATCGACCTTAATGAGCGCCTTCCAATGCCGTCATTTGCATAGGTGAGGAAGTAGGACCTCAAGCTTGTGTAAGCACTGCCTGCATCTTTCCTGGCTTGTGAATCAATACGGGCCAAAACCTTGGTCTGTTGCAGTTTGGTACCACTAACGTACGCGTTAGTGGTATCGCCTCTGCCACTGGTCCAGATGAAATCCATCTTGGCATACGGTGCGGAACCAGCATTGCTATTTCCCGTATATTCAATCTGGTCGATCACAAACTCAACGGGACTGGAAGTTTCATCATAATGGTAGAGGATGTAGTTTCCGGCGCTATCTTCAAAGCGGTTCTGTGCCCATGTCAAGACCGCAGAACCTGCCTCAATACGAGAGTCAGTGCTGTTTCCATAATGACTGGTTGAGCCATCTTTGCGCTCAACTGTGAATGACGTAGGTGGACTGTTTGCGTTTCCGACAGATTTTATTCTCGCTATTCCATCAATTTCGGTTCTGTATTCTGCTCCACTGTGTTCGTATGTCCCTGAAACCAAGAACAATCTCTGACCATCAAGACAGAACCGATCTGTAGTGGTCAAATTAACTCCACGTGTAATTGGCGGAATATCCTGCTCTATGGTCTGTGAACAACGCGTGATCGCTGATATACCACCCAAGCTCCAACCAACACCCAACGGGCCGTTACTCGATTGTGAGGAGTAATTTAATGAGATTTGAGGTGCGATTCCACCTGACCCGGGCGCAGTAAGAATTGGAATGCTATAAGTTGCGCTGCCGGATTCATCAACCCTGAACTGTCCCGCTGTTGCTCCAACTTCAGAAGATGCAATGGTAGGTGTCATATCTGGAGGACTAGCCGGCAAAGGAGGTGTCTCTGGAGTTCCTGGGCTAGTTGTCGATATCGTGAAATTGAATAAATCAGATGGTGTTATTCCACTTTTGCCGTCATCAACTGTAATCGAAACCGGATAAGCAGCATCAGGTGCTGACACCGTACCTGTAATTTCGCACTGAGTGTTGCCTGCGTTAATCGCTACCGTCAAGCCAGCTGGTAAAGAAGCTGTTGGATCAGAACAAGTCATCGGATCGCTGTCAGCATCAGTAACCGCCATGACAACCGGTGCGATTGCCACTCCACTCGCACGAGTTGGCAACGGCGAGGGAATGTTGATAGTGGGTTGTGTGTTGCCTCCAATTGCCCAACTAAATGGGCCAGTATTACCCGAACCATTGTTAGAATCATTCACTGTCACAGTGACGATAAAGGGGCTCAATGCTGTTGCACCTACAGCCACCGTGCCACTGATCAATCCCGTACTGGTGTTAATCGAAAGCCCGGTCGGCAAACCAGTAGCGCTATAAGTGAGTGTTTCTCCTGGATCTACATCCCATGCAGTGATCGGCAGCGATACAACCTGGCCCTCTTCATCGGTCTGGTTACCCGGTGAAAGCACAACTGGAATGGCGTTTGTAATGATCCAGGTAAATTGTTCTGAGTCAACTCCACCATTACCATCATCAACCGTAACAGTTACCGAATAAACTCCTATTAAGTCATTCAATGTACCGGTATACACGCCACTGGAAGCATTGATCGATAGATTGGCAGGAAAGCCAGTGGCTGAATAGCTCATTACATCTCCCGCATCTGGATCGGTTACCACAATGGTTCTGATAATTGCATCGTGATTTTGATTGACTTGATTGCCAGGGTTAGTAATGACAGGTGGCGTATTGCCGAAAATCGTCCATGTGAACGGCCCGGTGTTTTGGCTGCCGCCATTGGTATCATTCACTGTCACTGTGACCGAGTACGGGCTAGAGTCTTTGGCACCTACAGCGACCGTGCCACTGATGAAACCGCTGTTGGTATTAATCGACAGCCCAGTCGGTAAACCGGTTGCGCCATAACTCAAGGTATCACCCGGATCAATATCAGATGCACTGATCTGCCGCGATACCATCTGACCTTCATCATTTGACTGGTTACCGGGTGAAAACACCACCGGATTGGTGTTTTGGATGGTCCAGGTAAATGGTGCTGAATCCAAATTTCCAGTTTGGTCGTGGGCAAAGACCTGCGCATTGTAAATACCGACTGTGTCGTTAAGCGTGCCGCTGATCTGACCGCTTACACCGTTGATAGAAATATTACTAGGAAATGGGTCAGCATTAAAAAACAGCACCTCACTTTCAGGGTCTGTGGCATCAATATCTATTGAAATCACAACACCATTCTTGTTTGTCTGATTTGCGGGCGGATTGGTTATTGTTGGCGGTTCATTAACAATGCCCGCTACAAACCCAATGTCTACCTGGCCATACATATGGTCCGTCACTGAATTGGTCGGTATCGCATCCGGGTTGCTGTTGGTACCTATCCAGGTTGAGGCAAGAATCTGGATAGCACCATAGGTATCCGGCAGACCAACAGAGGAGCGATAAGAATAATCGCCGCCAGTGGTATAAACAGCGACCGTATATTCGGTCCCTGCCGATATATTGATCGGCGTTATCGACACATAACTCCATGAGTTGTTCGAAGCAACCATTGCACTTCTCAACTTGCCCAGTTCGGGTTCACCGCGTATGAATAATTTGATTTCATGATTACCGTCGAAATACCCGCCTAACTGTGTAATCTGACCATCAACTAAAGCCTTGAAGTGGTATCCCAAGCCATAGTTTCCAGAATTACCAGTATTTAAAGCGCCGTACTGGTTATCGCCCCAGGGATGTTCTTCAGTTGATGGCGCCGGCTGGGTAACCGTCCAGGGAGTTACAGATGTGTAGGAGCCACACCCATGTGTATTACACGCTCTGACTCGATAACTATAAGATCCGAACGGACCAGCCAGTCGGCTGAAAGCTTTTGATTTTATTGTCGATGGCGAAATATTGTGATTAACAATCGAACTATTCGGCAAGGTTTCCTGCAATTGGTAATAATCAACATTGGATGAATTGGCATGCTGCCATTGCAACTGGTAATCACGATTGGGCTCATTGGTCCAGGCAACACTAAGATTGGTCGGTGCGACAGGTACGCTCGAAGTGACCTGTGTAACGCTAAAGTTGCCGGAATTTGCGATTAAAGTTGAGCCTGCAGTATTGCCCATGCGCAACTCGAACTCATAAACACCCGCCGTGTTTAAGGCATGGATGTAATTAACTTCGGCAGGGTCTGGAGATGTAAATATGGCAGTACGCACGCCTGTTGTAGTGTTGAATGCAAAGGCAGTAGCAGTAGGGTAGTCACTATCTGTGAACCAGGTTAGGTCAACATCACAACTAGGGGTCGAAGTACTAATTTGACAAGAGTTGGCACCACTGAAAAAAATACCATGATAATTGGCGAGTTTATCCAAAAACTCAGGATTAGAGCTGGACCCAATTGTGACCGAACCAGTTGAGTAGGTCGTTCCTGGCAGCGTAAACGTCGCCCAGAGCCTTTCGCTATCAAATCCTGAAAAATATCGACGACCATTTCGATTTGTACCAGAGCTTGCCTGGTTAGCATCGCAGCCATTCTCGTACCAACTGTTGTAAATAGTTCCGGAGTTATTACCCTGATTAGGGCGATAGCCGTTATTGAGATACTGCAGACAAAAATTCACATTACTGTCGAGTAATACAGTACTGGTTGCCTGTACCCAAACAGGGTCCCCAACAGAATCCTCAAATGTTACATTGACTACTTCAACCCAGTCTGTAATCAAGTCGTCAACAAAAAATGTATTATTGCCCGTTTTTTGCCATTGGCCGCCATAGTGGCTGTGGTTGTTTGTTGAAGCCGGGTCAGAATTTACGGTATTGGTGATACCGTCCGACGTTGCAGTGATTACTTCGTTCTTGAAAGTGGCTGACCAATTCACCGTCGCATGGGTACTATCAACACCAAAGATGACATTGGCACCACCTACCTGTGCAGCGACACCATTTCGTGTAATCCACAATCCACCGGAGTAGGTGGTCGCATTCAACTTAACCAATTTCAATTCTGCGGTGACCGGTAGATAGTCACTATACAAATTGCATTGACAGACCTCTGAATCAAAAAATACGCTTTTGGCTTCAAACGTGTACCAGATACCGACCAGATCATATACGTTTGCAAACATTGGATCAGTCTCTGGCAAGGACAATCGATTCGCCCAGTAGAAATACCACGCTTGTGCATCTTTATTCGGGTTTACCCAACCACCTGGTCGCAGTTGACTTGGCCCGTCAGCAACTATAATTGGTGCTGCGTCAGGTACCGGTGCAATGAGCGTGTTGGCTTGAGGGATGGCTTGATCAGTAACGGTCAAATGTAATTTGTTTGAGGGGTTGCCGCAAATAGGATATCCATCACTATCTTTCTCACAGGCACTAACCCGGAAACCATATCGATCAGGTGTAAGTCTAAAAATTCGAGCACTGGTCTCATACACATAAAACTCTGAGGAAGGCTCGCCAGGTCTTGTTTCCGTAACGAGAAATAACGGTGCGTACTCACCAGAGGGCAATTCCCAGACCAAATCAGCATAGCCATCGTCGCTTGAAATGTTAGATTCGCCAACCCAGGTAGGCGAAGTAGGACCTGGGTTGATGACCGAATGTGCGATGGATGCCCAGGATAGAAAAACTAGACAAAGTAAAAAGCAAAATTGACTGAATATTTGAGTTGAACGCATTTTGATCTCCCCCTGATCACGGAGCGCGAATGATTTGACGCTTGCCGATTAGTTAATCAGGGTTTTGATTTATTGCGAATCCGTAATTCTGGGGAATATCCGTAAGAAAATTGCTAAAAAACCCGCCACAAGGGCGGGTTCTATATTTGGCGGAGAGAGAGGGATTACAGGCTACATCCATGTAGCCTGCCCTACGGGCTCGCTACGCTCATTCAAAATTGTTCCAGACAATTTTGTCGAACCCTAGGCATGCTGCGCATGGGATGATTCTTACCCTGCTTTCCAACAAATAAAAAACCCGCCACAAGGGCGGGTTCTATATTTGGCGGAGAGAGAGGGATTCGAACCCTCGATGGGCTTTTGACCCATACTCCCTTAGCAGGGGAGCGCCTTCAGCCACTCGGCCACCTCTCCGTAAACTGATATATCATCGTTTTGTTTACCCAGTTCGATAACTGGAGGAGCGGCGCTCCCTGGAGCGCGTTACTCGACGCATCCTGCGCCTCGCCCTTCGGGTTCACTCGCGCGGCTCGTTCATTCAAATTCGCTCCCGGCGAATTTGTCAGCCACTCGGCCACCTCTCCGGAGTTCGCAAGAATAACGTTAGATGGATAAAGGGTAAAGATGTAGTTTCAGATTAATCGCTTTTATACGAATTACCTGCTGCTTTCCGTTCCTCTTGAATTCGCTTGAAAATTTCTTCCCGGTGAACCTGAACTTCATCTGGCGCATCAATTCCGATGCGTATCTGATTACCTTTAACGCCCAGTACTGTGACTGTGACATTTTCTCCAATGACGAGTTTTTCTCCCACTCGTCGGGTCAATATAAGCATGGCGACCTTCCTTTGGTACCAGGCATCTAAATACCTGCGATTTCTATAGTTATGGACTCGGTGTCAATTCTATGAAGACTTTCGCTTCATGCTGACACTCATGTTTTACCCTTTACCCAAGCCGACACAGAAGTTAATGCAGAATCCAAATTCTCTGGTTTACTGCCTCCTGCCTGAGCGAAATCAGGACGTCCCCCGCCTTTACCACCAACTTGTTCGGCGACGAAGTTTACCAGATCTCCGGCTCGTATCCGAGCAACGAGATCTGTTGAAACGCCCACAGCAACGCGAACCTTACCACTTTCAACGCCAGCAAGCACCACCACAGAGGTTCCCAGGCTATCTTTCAGGTGATCAACACTATCCCGAAGTGCTTTTGCGTCTACTCCATCAAGCCTACTGGAGAGCACTTTAATGCCTTCAATCTCTACTGCCTTGTCCAAAAGTTGATTACTGCCTGAACTTGCCACGCTCGACTTTAGTGATTCCAGTTCTTTTTCAAGCTCTCGAAATCGCATCAATGTTTGCTCAAGGCGATCACCGACTGCATCCGGAGCAACCTTTAAAGTCTGCGCCACTTGCTGCAATCGTATTTCCATTTGCTGGATAAACTGCACCGCAGGCTCACCCGCCACACCAGTGATTCTTCGGATACCTGCACCAATTGCGGTTTCCTCAATTATTTTGAATTGACCAATATCACCGATCCGCGCCACATGGGTTCCACCGCACAATTCTGTGGATAATTCTCCAAAACGAAGTACCCGCACGTGGTCACCATACTTTTCTCCAAACAAAGCCATGGCGCCAGTTTCGAGCGCTTCATCAAAGCTCATAATTTCTGAAGTGGCATCGGGATTCTGCCTGATTGCCTCATTGACCTGTTGCTCGATCGACTGCAATTCCTTACTGCTAAGCTGCTGGGGGTGTGAAAAATCAAAACGAAAATAATCAGGTGCTACTAAGGAACCGCGCTGCTCGACATGCTCCCCTAACTGCTCACGCAGTGCAGCATGTAACAGATGCGTAGCTGAATGATGGAGCACGATTGCGTGTCGACGTTTTGCATCAACAGTTGCCGTCAAGGTGTCGCCCGTTGACAGTTTTCCTTCAGTCAACATCCCAACATGGCCGTGGAATACACCTGCTACTTTTTGAGTGTCCTGAACAGTAAATTTGAATCCGGTTCCAGTTAGCACTCCGGTATCTCCAACCTGGCCGCCGGATTCAGCATAAAACGGCGTTCGATCCAAAATCAGTATGGCGTTCTGGCCATTTTCCAAGCTACCAACTACATTTCCATCAATTACTATTCCCGTAACAGTCACAGAAGCTGTTTCAGTTTCTTCATAGCCTGTGAACACTGTTGCTTCCAACCCTTTAATTGCTTCCGCACTTAAAGCAGCTGCCGGTTGAAACTTACCAGCACTACGGCCCCTTTGCTTTTGTTTAGCCATTTCCTGCTCAAATCCATCGGTATCAACCAACAGATCCGCTTCACGCGCGATATCCTGGGTCAGGTCCAGTGGAAAGCCATAGGTATCGTACAAAAGAAATGCGGTTTCACCATCTATTTGCCCATTTTCTTGAGCAGCCTTGTCCATCACTTTCCGAAGAATGCCAAGACCGGTATCGAGGGTGCGCGCAAAACGCTGTTCTTCATCTTCAAGCACCGACTGAATCTTTTCTTTTTGACTGTCCAACACCGGATAAGCCTGCCCCATCAATTCAGCCAATGGAAAAATGAGTTTATTGAAAAATGGTTTTTTGCAGCCAAGCTGGAAGCCGTGACGCACCGCCCGCCGGATGATTCTGCGTAGCACATAGCCCCTTCCTTCATTGGAAGGCAAAACACCATCGGAGATGAGAAATGAACAGGCACGAATATGGTCTGCGATAACCCTTAAGGATTTATTCTGCAAATTACTACTGCCGGTGGCCCCTGCCGTTTCTTTTATAAGTGTTTTGAACAGGTCAGTTTGGTAATTATCATGGGTGCCTTGTAAAACAGCCGCAATGCGCTCTAGCCCCATGCCTGTATCAACACATGGTTTGGGTAACGGCGCCATGCTTCCATCAGCAGCTCGGTCAAACTGCATAAATACAAGATTCCAGATTTCAACAAACCGATCGCCGTCCTCGTCCTTTGATCCTGGCGGGCCTCCTTGAATGGTGTCTCCGTGGTCGTAAAATATTTCTGTACAGGGCCCGCATGGGCCGGTATCCCCCATGGCCCAGAAATTATCGCTTTCAAATGGAGCACCACCGGGTTTATCTCCGATGCGTACGATTCGCCCTGCTGGAATACCGATTTGATCTTTCCAAATGCCATAAGCCTCGTCATCAGTTTGGTAAACTGTCACCCACAAACGATCAGAATCAAGGCCGTATCCATCGGTCAGTAATTCCCAGGCGTAGTGAATCGCGTCTTTTTTGAAGTAATCACCGAAACTAAAATTTCCCAGCATTTCAAAAAATGTGTGGTGGCGAGCGGTATAGCCCACTTGATCAAGGTCGTTGTGTTTGCCTCCGGCACGCACACATTTTTGCGATGAAACTGCTCGTGGCACGCCGCGTTGCTCAGCTCCGAGAAATACGTCTTTGAACTGGACCATGCCAGCATTGGTAAACAACAAGGTGGGGTCATTGCCGGGTACCAGCGAACTGGAAGCCACAACTTCATGACTCTTACCCGCAAAATACTCGATAAATTGCTGTCTGATTTCAGCGGTTGATTTCAAAGATCTGGTGCCTTTTGTTGGTGGATGACGGCAGTATGCAATAAGCGGTTAAGTGTAAGCAATTCATGGTCAGGGATGTAGGGTGCTTCAATAAAAGGTGATTCGCTATTGAGACTCTTTAAGCCAGTCAATGGCCCGCATCATATTGTCGTGACTGAACCCTCTACTGGTCCCGCTGCGGTAGAGACGGGCCTTTTCATTTCGATCCAACCCGCCTCGGTTACGCTTAAGCACCCATTGCCGGGCTAACTCAGGCCATTGCTCACTATGAAGTTCAAGTGTGCTATCAATTAATGTCGAATTAACACCGCGCTTCATCAACTCCGCTCGAATTTTCAATGGGCCGTACAGCCTGGAAATTCGACTGCGTGCAAACATTTCCGCGAAACGCTGGTCGCTGACCAGGCCCTCATCTACCAACTCTTTGATTGTGTCAAGAATAAGCTCTGAAGAAATGCCTTTGCGGGAAAGTTTTTGACGCAGCTCTTTTTGAGAATGCTCCCTCCTGGTCAAGTATCGGAAAGCAATTTCCCGCACATCGGAAACCGTCACCTGACCATCAGATGACGGGTTACACGGGTCTTGCTCGAAGCCGCCTATTTGCTAACCGCCTCGTCCAATTCATCTTCTACAGACTTGTTAGCGCCTTCAGTATCAGCCTGCTTTGAAGGCATCAATAGTTCACGCAGTTTCTTTTCGATATCTGCTGCGGTTTCAGGATGCTCTTTCAAATATTCACGGGAATTTTCTTTGCCCTGACCTATTCGATCTCCCTGATAGCTATACCAGGAACCAGCCTTATCGACCAACCCATTGCTCACGCCCAGATCAATCAGCTCACCTTCGAGCGAAATGCCTATGCCGTACAAAATTTCGAATTCTGCCTGTTTAAATGGAGGCGCGACTTTGTTTTTAACCACCTTGACCCGGGTCTGGTTACCGATCACCTCATCGCCTTTCTTGAGGGCACCAATCCGGCGTATATCCAGGCGTACTGATGAATAAAACTTGAGCGCATTACCGCCAGATGTGGTTTCCGGACTACCGAACATCACACCAATTTTCATACGAATCTGATTGATAAAGATCACCAGGCAATTTGATCGTTTAATGTTTGCCGTCAGTTTCCGTAATGCCTGCGACATTAACCGTGCCTGCAGACCAACATGATGGTCACCCATCTCGCCTTCAATCTCCGCTTTGGGAGTTAGCGCTGCAACCGAATCGATGACAACAATATCAACAGCTCCGGACCGGACCAGCATATCGGTGATCTCCAGGGCTTGTTCCCCGGTATCGGGCTGCGAGACCAGCAGGTCTTCAACATTAACTCCAAGGCGCTCTGCATACTGTGGATCAAGGGCATGCTCGGCATCAACAAAAGCAGCCGTGCCACCCAATTTTTGAATTTCGG
Organism: Rhodothermales bacterium; assembly: GCA_047614505.1. GTDB lineage: Bacteria > Pseudomonadota > Gammaproteobacteria > Xanthomonadales > SZUA-36 > JABDJL01. The sequence continues at coordinate 12,731 of JBLHGQ010000050.1, forward strand.
CAACCACGTGCAAAGTAAGTGTGGTTTTGCCACTCGACTCCGGCCCGTAGATTTCAACCACCCGGCCTCTTGGCAGACCACCTATTCCTAATGCGAGGTCCAGCGTTAGTGAGCCAGTGGAAACGACATCTATATCTGCGATACCAGTACCGTCGCCCATGCGCATAATCGCGCCTTTTCCAAATTGGCGCTCAATTTGTGTCAAGGCCGCTGAAAGCGCCTGTTTTCTATTCTCGTCCACCTTCCTCTCCTGAGTAATTTGTTGGTCAAAAGCCACTTTCGCAGCATTATGACATAGCCTGTGTAGTGCAATAAGGGCTGTTAATGAGGTAGCTAAAATTTCCTACAAGGATCCTGGAAATAACTCTTGAAAATCCATTATTTCAGACAACATTCTCAAATTGCGATAAAGAGAAATATTATTGTTCAAGCGTTTTGAGGATACCTTCCAGTGCATGCAAGACAGTTTGATGGCGTACTTCATTCCGGTCACCTTTGAAAACAACACTGTCAGTTCGCAGTACACCGCCGCGCATTGACCAGGCAAAACAGACCAGGCCAACCGGCTTGTTCGGCAACCCCCCATCCGGGCCGGCGATGCCAGTCGCCGATAATGTCATCTCAACACCGCTTCGCTGCCGGGCCAGTAATGCCATTTGCGCTGCAATCTCTTCACTAACCGCACCGTGTGCTTCCAGGTCCGGTCGAATCACGCCCAGTTGCTCTTCTTTTGCCTCATAACTATAGGAAACATATGCACGATCAAACCAGCGCGAACTGCCAGCCGGGTCAGTGCAGCACTTGGCAATCCACCCACCAGTACAGGACTCTGCAGTTGCCAGCGACCAGCCTCTGCTAACAAGTGCATCTGCCACTTTATGGGTAGTATTCAAAATTAACTCATCGAGTTCTGTGGTCTGAGTATTCATCAAGTATTCCCATTACGTTACACTCTAGCGATGCCTTCTCCAGCAACTGCCAGTCTGTCCGGTCACACGCCAATGATGCAGCAGTTTCTGCGCATTAAGGCCGATCACCCGGATTCACTTTTGTTGTTCCGGATGGGTGATTTTTACGAATTATTTTATGACGATGCCCGTCGGGCTGCGCAATTACTCGATATTACCCTGACAACGCGTGGAGAATCCAACGGTTCACCGATTCCTATGTGCGGTGTGCCTTATCACGCCATCGAAAACTATCTCGCACGCCTGCTTCGCAAGGGTGCCTCAGCAGCAATTTGTGAGCAGATTGGCGACCCGGCGACCAGTAAAGGTCCGGTAGCAAGAGAAGTTGTACGAGTCATCACGCCCGGCACAGTGACTGACGAGGCATTGCTAAGAGAAAGGCACGATAATTTGCTGGCTTCAGTTTATGCAGATGGAAAGACACTCGCGCTTGCATGGCTTGACCTGTCAACCGGTCTGTTCACTGCCCGGAACATTGACTCCATAGTCGACCTCGATGCCCAGTTGGAGAGGCTCGCTCCGGTAGAATTATTACTTGCTGAAGATTCACCATTGCAAGAACATTTGACTGACAGCAGCATATGCCGGCAAAGGGCACCCTGGCATTTTGATCCGGAGTCTTCCAACGATCTGCTCAATGAGCAGTTCAAAACCAAAGATCTGTCAGGCTTTGGCATAGAAGCAGATAATCCCGCGATTTCTGCCGCGGGTGCTTTGCTTCAATACGTGTTGGAAACCCAGCGCTCTACCCTTCCACATTTGCTGGGAATTCGCCTTGAGCGGCAAGACGCCAATTTACACATTGATGCGGCAACTCGCCGGAATCTCGAACTACTGACTCACCCCATGGGGCAGGACCAGCACACGCTGGTGGGCGTAATGGATACTACGGTGACTCCAATGGGTGGACGACTGTTACGCAGATGGATAGCCAACCCGATTCGCGATCGTGATCAGTTGCAGTGGCGGCACCGGACGATAGGCGCTTTATTGGAATCCAGAGGGCTCATTGATATTCGTGAGCTTTTACGGGGCATTGGCGACATCGAAAGAATTATGTCCCGGGTCGCGCTGTCCAGCGCCCGGCCCAGGGATCTGTCGACCTTGCGAGGTGCTCTGGCAATGGTTCCCCGATTGCGTGCTTTGATCGACAAGCAAAACCTGGAAAGTCTTATTGCCCTTGGGAAAAGCCTGAAATTGTTTCCCGAGATTCATGGATTGCTGCAAAACGCTTTGGTGGATGAGCCTCCGGTACTGGCACGAACTGGTGGAGTAATCCGACAGGGCTTCGACGAAGAACTGGACCAGTTGCGAAACCTTTCCGATAACGCCAGTGAATTTCTACAGCAATATGAACAACGCCAACGCGAAGAATCCGGCATCGCAACATTGAAGGTCGGCTATAACCGGGTGCATGGTTATTACATTGAAGTATCGCGTTTGCAGGCAGACCGCGTACCTAAGCACTACACGCGACGACAAACACTCAAGGCCGTTGAGCGTTATATCACTGATGAACTAAAAACCTTTGAAGATCAGGTTTTGTCCAGCAGGGAACGTGCAATGGCACGTGAGCAGCATTGCTATGAGCAACTCATCAGTGAACTTCAGGAATCTTTGCAGGCACTACAGGAATTGGCCCGTTCAATTGCTCAGCTGGATGTTTTATGTGGTTTTGCTGAGCGTGCGGAGCAATTGGATTTTTGTTGCCCTGAATTTCGGGATGAACCGGGTATTAATATTGAGGCAGGTCGTCATCCGGTTGTAGAGCATGTTCAAGCCAGTCCATTTACTGCCAATGACACGCATTTATCGGCTGAACGTCGCATGCTGGTAATAACCGGACCGAATATGGGCGGCAAGTCCACTTATATGCGCCAGACTGCGCTGATTGTGCTTATGGCGCACGCGGGTAGCTGGGTGCCGGCAAAACAGGTAGCTCTTGGGCCGGTGGACAGAATTTTTACCCGCATAGGCGCTGGCGATGATCTAAGCCGCGGACGCTCGACCTTTATGGTGGAAATGACCGAAACAGCTAATATTCTCCATAACGCAACGCAAAACAGCCTTGTGTTAATGGACGAAATTGGTCGTGGAACCAGCACTTATGATGGCCTTGCACTCGCGTGGGCCTGCGCGGACTACCTGGCACGAAAAATTAATGCTTATACACTCTTTGCCACCCACTATTTCGAACTGACCCACCTTGCTGACTTGCTCGAAAATGTTAGCAATGTTCATCTTCAGGCGGTTGAACATGGCGATAGAATCGTGTTTTTACACGCCGTAAGAGAAGGACCAGCCAATCAGAGTTATGGGCTACAGGTCGCAGCACTGGCTGGCATTCCTGAGCCGGTATTGAAAAATGCACGTAAACACCTTCGGGAATTGGAGGCACGGCAGCCCGACTCACCTCAAATGAGCCTATTCAGCCCTCCGGTCGAGATCGAATCTGTGCCGGATCAGCCTGACGAAATCCGCGACCAACTTCGTCAAGCCAAGCTGGAGGATATGACCCCTCGACAGGCCATGGATCTGTTGTTCGACCTGAAAGAACTGACTGATCAGGAATCAAAGCTCAGTTAAGAAACCTCAAGCATCAAGCGGTTCATGCGTTGCACAAATGCAGCTGGATCTTTTAAATGCCCGCCCTCTGACAACACAGCCTGTTCATGCAACAAGTGCGTTAAATCTCCAAACGAATCACCCTCGCCTGCTTCGCACAGACGCGCATAAAGCGGGTGATCAATGTTGATCTCCAACGCTGGTTTTGAATCGGGTAATTCCTGTCCGGCCTGCAATAACATCTGGCGCATGTGCAAGGCCAGCTCCTGTTCGCCAAAAACAAGACAAGAGGCAGAATCAGTTAATCGCTTGCTGGCTCGCACTTCGCCAACCTCTTCACCTAAAAGTTCTGACATCCTTTTAAGAACATCATTTTTTTCTTCCTGGTTTTCCTTCGCCTCATCTTTATTTTCAGTATCGTCGCCAAGATTAATCTCACCTTTGGCAACTGAACGAAAAGCCTTGCCTTGAAACTCAGTGAAATATCCCATCATCCACTCGTCAATCCGATCGGACATCAAAAGGACCTCAATGCCCTTCTTGCGAAATATTTCAAGGTGCGGGCTGTTTGAAGCCGCCTGGTGACCTTCAGAAGTTACATACCAGATCGTATCCTGCTCCGGAGCCATTCGTTCCAGGTATTGTTCCAGGCTGGTTCGTTGTTCGGACAAACCGTCATGTGTTGAGGCGAATCTCAACAGTGCGGCGATTTTTTCCCGATTGCCCATGTCCTCGACCACACCTTCCTTAATCACGGCACCAAACTCATCCCAGAATGTGTTGTATTGCTCACCTCGATCTGCGATTTTCTTCAGCAAATCCAGGCTGCGCTTTACGACGGCAGCACGAATTTTACGGACGCCATCATTTTCCTGTAACAATTCACGCGATACATTCAGTGGCAAATCATCAGAATCGACCACACCACGAACAAAGCGGAGATAGTGGGGTAATAACTGTTCAGCAGCATCCATGATGAAAACGCGTTTAACATATAGCCTCAACCCGCTTCTTTCATCGCGCTGAAGCATGATATCCAATGGTGCGTTAGTCGGAACGTACAACAGGTTGGTGTAATTTTGATTACCCTCGACCTGGTTATGCGTCCAGTCCAGGGCATCTTCCATATCATGGCTTAGATGCTTATAAAATGACTGATATTCTTCATCGGTAATTTCTGTTTTTGGCAATGTCCAGAGCGCGGAGGCCTGATTTATCGTAGTCCAGACATGTTCTGCTTTCTTGTCTGCTTCGCCAGCTTCATCTGCTTCCTCAGCTTCGGCCTCTTCATTTTGCTTTTCTTCCTTCAGACGAATCGGGAAACCAATATGGTCTGAATACCGCGTCACCAGCGAGCGTAATGTCCATGAACGAAGAAACTCTGATTCTTCCTCTTTCAAGTGAAGAATGATCTCGGTGCCATGATGTTCGCGACTTTCATCGCTAATTTCATATTCACCGTCACCATCAGATGTCCAGCGAACGCCATTTTTCGGTTCGTCACCTGCACGGCGGGTCAGCAATGTGACCTGATCTGCAACGATAAAGGCAGAGTAGAAACCGACACCGAATTGCCCGATGAGTTTTTGGTCGAGGTCTGAGTCGCCGGATACGTTTTCTAAAAACTGGCGGGTACCTGATTTAGCGATAGTGCCGATGTTCTCGGTCACTTCATCCAAATTCATACCTATACCATTGTCACGAATGGTGATTTCGCGCTTTTCTTCATCAATTTCTATGTCGATACTAAATTCTGAATCACCTGCCAATAAAGACTCATCCTGCAAGGCTTCAAAGCGTAATTTGTCACAGGCATCGGAAGCATTTGAAATTAGCTCGCGAAGAAAAATCTCCTTGTTTGAATAAAGCGAATGCACCATCAGTTTCAGTACTTCGCGCACTTCTGCCTGAAATGAGTGTTTTTGTGGTTTGCTTTTCTTGCTCATACTTGCCTGCCTCGCCAAATTTTTCTGATGAATTGTTTCACCGTGTGCCTGAAGATAGGGCCGGCAGGCTAATATTCAACTGTAAATCGGTTTTTCGAGCAAAAAAAAACCCGCTTGCGCAGGCCTTTTCTGATAATTGATAGCTAACCCTATTTAAGCTTCTCGCGAATACGGGCAGATCTGCCTTCACGTTCTCTCAAATAATAAAGCTTGGCACGACGAACCGCACCACGGCGTTTCAGAACAACAGAGTCGATCTGCTGGCTATATGTTTGAAATACTCGTTCCACGCCAGTGCCATGCGACATTTTACGAACGGTGAATGCCGAGTTCAGACCGCGATTTTTAATCGCGATAACGACACCCTCGAAAGCCTGCAAACGCTCGCGAGTACCTTCTATAACTTTCACGTTCACAACAATGGTATCGCCAGGAGAAAACTCCGGCAGTTCACGGCCCATTTGTTCTTTATTGATTTCGTCAATGATGCTGTTCATTGCTCTTTCCTTCTCAAGCCGGTTCTAGTCACCGGTAATATCATTTTCCAATTCCATTTCCCGCCTGAACTCATTGAGTAACAACCGGGCCTCTTCATCCAATTCTGTCTTATCCAGCAGTTCGGGCCGTTTCAACCACGTCCTGCCCAATGCCTGTTTTCTTCTCCATCTTCGGATCGCTTCATGATCACCCGACAGCAAAACCGGCGGTACTACTAAACTTTCTATACATTCAGGCCTGGAAAAATGTGGATGATCCAAAATACCATCCATAAATGAGTCCTGTAATGCAGACTCTTCATCTCCCAAAACCCCGGGAATCAACCTGGCTACAGCATCAATCAACACTGCGGCCGCCAATTCACCACCACTAATGACATAGTCACCAATGGACCATTCTTCATCGACTTCAAGATCGATCAAGCGTTCATCGATTCCTTCGTATCTGCCGCACACCAGAATCAAACCCGGCCGTGCTGCCAATTCCCTAATTACGTCCTGGTCAAGTTTCCGCCCCTGGGGACTGAGCAAACTGACCTTGCATCCTTCTGGCAATTCGGCCTTCGCAGCACCAATCGTGCTTCTCAAAGGCTCGACAGTCATCACCATTCCCGGCCCACCGCCATAAGGGCGATCATCGACCGAACGGTGCCTGTCCAAAGCAAAATCGCGTGGGTTCTTTACCCTGACATCAACTTTACCATCTTCAATGGCGCGCCCGGTTACACCAAGGCTACTCATTGCCTTAAAGGCATCCGGAAACAACGTAATGACTTCAATATGCATTGTAGTTACGTCAGGTAATCCGCTTCCCAGTCCGCTACTAATTTGCCGGCTTCAAGATCAACCGCAACGACATAGTGACCAGGGATAAACGGAATTAACCGTTCACGTTCACTTTCCGCATTTTCGTCACTTACAACCATGACATCATGCGCACCGGTTTCCATCATTTTAGTGATGCGCCCCAGTCCAACACCATCTTTTGTTTCTACAAGCAGTCCAATCAAATCAGACCAATAATATTCATTATCATCAGGTTGCGGCATCTGATCTCTAAAGACCGCTATTTCCAGACCAATCTGTTTGTGAGCCTGTTCCCGATTCTCAATATCTGGCAATGACACAACAATTGTCTTGCCCTGAGGCCTGCCGGCTCTGATTTTTACCGGTTTTTGGTCATCTCCAAGCAGCCATGGCTGATAGCTCAGGATTGCTTCTTTAGGACGGGTGAAGGAATGAATCTTTACCCATCCCTTAACTCCGTGCACTCCGGCGATATATCCCAGCGGCACCAAAGCTCGATTCC
>JBLHGQ010000051.1:0-19377 GCA_047614505.1 Rhodothermales bacterium
CCGAGGACTATAACGGGCATCAGCAGGAAGGCTTTGGGCCCATGCACATGACCGTGGGCAACGGCAGCCGATGTTCTGCGGCGAAGGCTTATTTGCACCCGGCGCTTAAGCGGGCAAACCTCAAACTCATCCAACACGCCACAGTTGAACACATTGACATCGAGAATGGCGCAGCCAAAGGCGTACGATTTACCGTTGGCGGCAGGACGCAGCAGGCAATTGCGCGTTCAGAAGTTATCTTATCTGCAGGTTCAATCGGGTCACCGGTAATTTTGCAGCGTTCCGGCATCGGGCCGGGTGAATTACTGCGGTCTGCAGGCATTGATGTGGTTTGCGACCTCCCCGGGGTGGGTGAAAACCTGCAAGACCACGCTGAAGTGTATTTTCAGTATCGTTGTAAGCAGCCCATTACCCTGAATGGCAAGTTGGACCCCTTTAACAAGTTTCTCATTGGTGCTCAATGGCTATTGACGCGAAGCGGCCTGGGCGCGACCAACCATTTTGAATCCTGTGCCTTTATTCGTTCAAATGCCGGGGTCGAATGGCCTGACATTCAGTATCATTTTTTGCCTGCAGCGATGCGCTACGATGGTCGTGCCGCCTTTGACGGGCATGGATTTCAGATGCATGTGGGCCCGAACAAGCCAACAAGTCGCGGTACGGTCAGAATCTCAGGACCAGCACCGGATGCAGCACCATTGGTTCAATTTAACTACCTGTCAACAGAAAAAGACCGGTTGGACTGGCGGCAATGCCTGAAATTGACGCGGGAAATCTTGCATCAACCTGCGATGGATGCTTATCGGGGAGATGAAATTCAACCTGCGCTGGATTTCAACATGGTCGATGAAGTTGATGCCTGGGTTCGTCAGAATGTTGAAAGCGCCTACCATCCTTCCTGTAGCGTAAAGATGGGTGCTACTGATGACCCAATGGCTGTTCTTGACCCGCAGTGCCGTGTACGGGGGATAGATAAATTACGGGTTGTTGATTCGTCAATATTCCCGGTTATCACCAACGGCAACCTGAATGCACCAACCATCATGGTCGCAGAAAAAGCGGCGGATATGATTCGAGGTCGACAGCCATTAATTGACGAATCCCCGTATTGGGTTGATGAACAATGGCGGGAAAGGCAGCGTATTGGTGTGGCTCAAAGAGAGATTGCCGATTGAAGCTCCACTGGAGATCGTTGTGAAGAAGGTCACATATCTAGTCTTAGTATTGCTCTGCATAATGATGATCGCCTGTGGAACCGAAGTTGAACCGGTGTCAGTTACCCAGTCTTCAGTTATAAAACACGAAACACCTTTTGCGGTGGGCTCCACTACCCGCTTTATCCATGATGGTTCCAGGCCATACGACTCGGTCGCAGGTATTAATACCGGTGTTCGGACCCTGATCACCGAGATCTGGTATCCGGTCGATCATCAGGATGTGGCGAAAGGGCAAACGAACTATCGTCAAGCCACTTACGGCGATTATGTATTTGGTAATAAGGCTGTGCATCACCTGATGATGACGGAAACAACCTTTTTTCACCTGATACCAGCAACGGTTCGCGAAGATGTAAGCCAGGAACAAATCGATGCTGCAATTGACGAACTTTTTTATCGTCCCCGCAACAGTTTTGTAAATGCACCATTGGCACAAGGCGACCAGCCATGGCCTGTGCTGGTCATGAGCCATGGCGATGCCGGCAGTCGCTATAACATGGAAACTGCCTGCGAGTTCCTTGCCGGTCATGGCTATGTGGTGATTGCCCCGGAGCACACAGGTAATTCACCGTATTCAATGACCGGAAATGACCCTGCCTTGAGTGATTCGGAAGGCAACGCAGAATTTCGCAGCAAAATGGCGGATGTACTTGCGGTGCTTGGTGAACACGGTACCTATGGAAAGCGTGAAAAGTTTGGTCAAAGCTATACACCATTATCACAAAACGAGGACCCGATACAGGCTTTGCGTGACCTGGATAACTCGCTTTTACAGCGCTTGAATGACTTACGCGCGACTTTGGCTGGACTTGATCGCATGAATGGTAATGGCTTATTCGCGGGTCGACTGGACCTTGAGCGGATTGGCTTATTTGGCCGTTCTTACGGTGGGGTGACAACCATCATGGGCCTGAGCATGGAACCCCGCTTCACAGCTGGTTTTTCTGTAGTTCCCCCCGGTTTTCCCGACCCAAGGGCAGCGCTTCCACCGCAGGTACTGGTCGAGCAAGGAACTGAATCGGTGATGCTGTCCGCAGATGGCGCGTTTCCACTCACTGAAATCAAAAAACCGATGTTGCTGCTGAGTGGTGCAGAGGATGGCTTATTGATTGGCATTAGCAAGGCAATGGCCAACTCCTATGGCACCACTTTGCCAACCCGGGAAAATCCACACCCCTTAATACGAGAGGCCTATGAGGCCAGTTCAGCACCGGTTGTCTGGGGATTGCTGGCAGACGCTAGCCATTCAGCCCTGGGCGTATCAGGAGGCTTCTGGTGGCCGGAATTGAAATCGGACACACAAAAACGGACATTTGAACCGGAAGTGGAGTTTGAATTGGTGAGCCCGAAAATTGCCCATAAAATTCAGCGCGAACTCGCTCTGGATTTCTTTGACCTGACGATAAAGCAGATTCCCTCGGCCAGAGAACGTTTGTTGGATCAGCGCTTCGCTGATGACGGCCTGAAGCTTGAAGCGCGGAACTATTAATTACGCAGTAACACGCTGCTTTCATGTTATTTTGAAGGCTGATGTCTTGAGTCAGGAAAACACTTTGGCATGACAGAGGCTCTGTTATTCGAATGGATCAGCGTCCTGCTTCGTTGGGCACACGTGTTGGTTGCGATCGCGTGGATCGGTGCGTCTTTTTACCTGATTTCCTGGGAAAATAAATTCAATCGCCTGCGAAATCTGCGCGAAGGTGTCGAGGGGGATTTTTGGACTATACAAGGCGGTGATTTTTACTTAGTAGAAAAACTGAAATCAGCACCAAGGCAACTGCCGGCAGAATTACACTGGTTCAGATACGAGGCTTACTTCACCTGGGTGAGCGGTTTTATACTTATGTGCGTGTTCTATTACAGCAACGCGTCAATCATGTTGCTCGATCAAAGTTCTCCTCTGGATGGCTCTTTCCAGGCGATTGCTGCCAGTGTACTTTCACTATTAGTCATTTGGTTGGCATACGCCCTTTACTGCAACACCAGGTTGGCTCGCAATCTTGGCCTGTCAGCCCTTGTTGGTATTTTCGTAGTGGCATTGCTGGCCTGGTTTTATGGTTTGCTATTCAATGGGCGTGCGGCATTTCTGCATATTGGCGCTGCAATGGGTACTATCATGAGTGCCAACGTGTTCTTTTCAATCATTCCATGGCATAAGCGCCTTGTTTCGGCGATCGCGAGTTCCGAACCGCTGGATGAAATTTATCGTTCACACCCCGGATTTCGCTCGCGCCACAATCATTACATGACATTGCCCGTCCTGTTTTTGATGCTCAGCGGCCATGCACCGGTCAATTTTGATGGCAGTCTCAGCTGGTTGGTCGCGGCGCTGCTGGTGACTGCAATGGGACTCTTAAAGCACTTCCATACCTGCATTCAAAGGAAAACACCTGCAATTAGATACTTGTTGGCTGGATTAATCGTTTTAACTTCAGCCATATTGATTTCATCATCTGACGCGCGGACAGTTTTCCGGTGCGAGGAAAAACTTCAACAGGAACAAGTAGAAAAAATCATCGCCAGTCGTTGCGAGTCCTGCCATAACAGCAATTCCGGGACTAGAGCTTCTGTCGATTCTCAAAACGTGCCGGTTTGGAGCAATCCAAACGAGTTGCTAGCGCTTAGAACTCAGGCCCGGAATCTGGTCCTTATAAACAAAACCATGCCACCTGCTAACGTGACCGGAATGACGGAACATGAACGCGGGATTTTCGCCTGCTGGCTAGAGAATGCAGTAGACCCGGGCCTTTATGAGTAAAATTGTATTGTTTGTATTAGATTTGGAAACAGGTCGGCCAGGGGCTGGCGTCGAGGCATCGGTCTCGTTCTTGACGTCCAGTCTTCAATATGAACTGATTCACAATAGTATTACCAGGAAGGATGGATGTTTCACTACCCATATTGCATCGCATAGTCAATTTCCGACACCTGAATTCCGGGTCCTCGTGCAAGCAGGAGATTATTTTAAAGCACACAACAAGGTTACGTTTTACTCCGAAATCTGTATTGATATCTGTTGGGATGGCGAACAAGACATGGTGTTGCCACTGTTGCTCAGCTCGCATGGCTATACGACTTACCGTGGCAACTGAATCCCGGAATGTTTGCGTTAGTCCAGAGAAAAAATTTTAAGAAGTTGCTTTGAAATCACATGTTGGCGTGCTTACAGCACGGATAAATATGGCTCTCACCCCTTATGCTGTAACCCTTCGCGATTTTCGAACGCTTAGCTGCTAGGCTACAAACACGACTGATTCGAACCAATACCATGATTAAAAAAATTCTGTTGGCAATTGTTGCCCTCATTGTTGGGCTCGTATTATTGCTTGCTGCGCTGATAGCGTGGCCATTGCCTGACATGCCACAGGAAGGCCTTTCCGGAGATATTCTGATTCGCAATGTTGCCATTGTCGATGTAGAGAATGGGCTGGTAACTAGCAATCAGAATGTGGTGATTCGAGGTGGAAAAATCGCGTCGATTGGTTCTGATGAACCCTCGCAAATTGAAGAGCCACTGATTGTGATTGACGGCACGAGTCAGTACTTGATGCCCGGCCTGTGGGACATGCACACACACTCCACGAAACTCTCTTCGCAGTACCAACACCCGCTGTTTATCGCCAATGGAATCACAGGCGTACGTGATTTGTGGGGCTGCATGTCGGAACCGGACAGCTTCTTCGCGTGTATTGAAGATCGCCAAAATTGGAATAATGCCCTGGTTAATCATAGCGGTCTTTCGCCTCGCTACATCGGACAGAGCAGTTATCAAATCAATGGTGGTAACGAAGTACCCGAGGGTTATCCGGAGTTCTTCAAAGCCCGGAACGCTGAAGAAGCTCGCCAGTTGGTCAACTACTATGCTGACGCGGGTGCTGACATTCTAAAGCCCTATTCAGAGCTTTCCGTTGAAGCCTATGCAGCTATGGCAGAGGAAGCACGTCGCCGAGGTCTGTCGCTGCAGGGTCATCGTCCGGTAAGGGTGTCGCTTGAGACTGCCCTATCAGCGGGTCAAGGCAGTATCGAACATGCACGATTGTTTCTTCTGGAGTGTTTTCACGGTGCAGCTGATTTTCGCGCGTTGTCCAAACCATTTGCAGCCTACACGCCGCAATTACGGGCGCGTCTGGTCGATGAGCACGATGAAGAGCGTTGCAAGATACTCATGACCGCTATGGCGAACTCAAATACATGGTGGACGCCCACCTTGCAGACTTTGAAAATGGGCGCTCGGGCGGGTGACCCAACGTATCGGGACGATCCTCGCCTAAAGTACATCCCTTATCTGTTTGAGAAGCTTATGTGGACTCCCGATGCTGATCGGATGATGGCAAATGGTGCCGATGAGACGGGTCGCAATGTTTACGTCGATATGTATGAGCTGGCGCTGCAAAACGTCGGGCAGGCTCACGAAGCCGGTGTGAGAATACTCACTGGAACAGATACCTTCGACACCTACGTATTTCCCGGTTTCAGCACGCATGACGAACTGCAGGACCTCGTCGCTGCAGGCTTGTCGCCATCAGATGCATTGAGAACAGCAACCATCGATGCGGCGATCTTCAGCGGTGTCCAGGACGATTTCGGTTCGATCGCGATCGGGAAGGCTGCCGATATGATCCTTCTTAGTGCTAACCCATTGCGAGATATTCGTAACACACAGAAAATAGAAGGATTATTCTTCAATGGGCAGTTTTTCGACCGCTCCACTTTGGACCGACTTTTAGATTTCGCAGAACAGCGAGCCGGTAGCATCCGTAACAACATCCGCATACTTTGGGATGCCGTAAATAGTCCATTGTTACGCGTACAGTTCGCAGATTAAGATTATTACCGGAATAAAGGGCAGAGTGGACTAAACCGAACTAAGTGAGAACTTCGACCTTGGCTCCACAACACAAAGTGCCAGAGTCCAGTGTTTTTAGTGCGACTCCCGCAATTCCATTATTGCGTTTCAGAACCGTTCGAATTACGTCGGGGTCAAGCGGAAGGTCTCCCTGACCCCGGGCAACCATAACGCAACGCCTTGTATGGTCATAAATGTGACAGCTCAATGATCCAAGGTTCACGTCTTTGTTCACCCAGTGGTTTTCAATGAAGCCGATTTCACTGGTTTCGACCAAAAAATTGGGACGAAACCGGGCGCGATGGATTATTGAGGCTGGCAACAGTTGCTGTAATTTAGCCAAAGTTCCAGTTGTCAATAATTGCAATGGTGAGCAGTCAAAAAAACCTTCTGTTCCCGGTTCAAACAGGAAAGGCTCTCCCTTGCCCTCGGTAACGGCCGTCGGAAACTCATGCTGTATTGTCTCAATATCTTGCGCAGAACGGGTCGCGACCTGGCGTCCCAGAAGTTCAGAGAGACCGAGTGCTACCTCGGCTGAACCAGCCGGGTGTTCGCGACCATCCGGCAATCTGATAATCACCTCGCCGTCTATCGTCCATGCTCGACAACATAGTAAGTCGGCGTAGCGTTTTGCACTCAACGACACGTTGGATTCCGCATCTACTACTGCCCATTGTCGGTCTCCACCGATACCACCGGGACCGACGTTGGCTTGCTCCAATTGCTCCCCCAGCATTGACTTGACCGGGTATCGCCAGATTTCAGTTATTTTCATGGCTAGTATTTAAGCGTACCCATAGTTCGAGGATCGACTCATCTAATCAATTGGAATCAATTGGAATCGATTGGGGCGATCACTTTGAGTTTGATGTGGTCATTTGGATCGAGTTTAACCCAATTATCGTTACTAGCCGAAAGCTGACAATAAATTCCAATTCGAGAGTGCCAAGAGTTGGCGAAATAAGGTTTAAACGCTTCGAGCTGCCTGGCATAGCACGCGTAGCTTTGACATCGCAAGATCACGGTCCAGCATCATCAGTCCACAATCCGGTGCTGCAACCAGTCTGTTGTGATCAATATGGTTTAAGGCCGCCGCCAGCCGGCCTGCGACATCTTCGACCGTCTCCAGCTTGCTGCTTGCCACTGCAATACTGCCCAAAATAATAGTCGTCTTTGAGAATCGCTCAAGCAGCTCAAAATCATTGTGGCGGTGTGCATCCTCGATTGAGATTTGATCAACACAGGATTCATCAAGTGCTCTGGCCAGTTGCATGTAGCAATTCGCGTCAGCTTTGTGGTAATCCTCATCATCCAGATGTCCGGGATAGCCGCAACACATATGCATGGTGCGTACGACCTCATCCGGTACGCCGTCGAAGCAACGCTCAAGGCATTCCACACCAAAATCCAGTGCGTAATCCACGTTCCGCACCAACAGGGGTTCATCCACCTGAATATGGCGGCAACCAGCAGTTGCCAGTGCACGAATTTCAAAATTCAATGCATCAGCAAGATCAAACGCCAGACGCCGGGCATCGTGGTAATAGGCATCTGCAGTGGTATCCATGATGGTCACCGGCCCGGGCACAGTAATCTTGACCGGTCGATCTGTGCAGGACTGGGCCATGACGTAGTCCCGGGGCAGGAAATGATCGCCCATAGGCACAATTTTGCCGGTAATGGTGGGTAGATCAGCTACCGCGGCGCCATCGCGATGCACTTTTGATGTTAGATTCTTAAAATCGAAACCTTCAAGGTGCCGGCAATGATAGTGAATATAGTTTTCGCGTCGCATTTCGCCATCTGTGGGGATGTCTATGCCACAGGCAACCTGGTCCAGCACCGCCTCACGGGTTGCCAGATCCAATAGGTCGGTATCATCCTCGTCAGGCCTGTCAGCTACATACGAAAATGTTCGCGCCTGCTCTTCGTCAGCTTTGCTCTCTTCGGTTTCTGCCCAGTTACCGATCTTTAAATAAGATGGTTTAGGGTATGCCCCGATACAGGTGGTTTCAATTGCCATTATGATTCTGTACCTTTGCTAAATCGGAGTACCTGATTGATCAATGTAATCTACTCTGACCTCTAGAAATAACGCAAGTGCATCTGGAAACCTTATGCCAATCATTAAAAAAGTCTCTGCAATATTTTTTGATATGGACGGCACGCTTGTCGATAGTGAAACGCTGACTGAACCTACGGTTGTGACCTTGTGTGAAGAGCTTGGTATCGAAAACGTAGATATTGATTGCACACAATTCTTTGGGCATTCCTGGTTGGAAATTGAACGCAGGATCATTGACTACTACCCGCAACTTGCCGGCAAAGCTGATTTCACGGCACGAATGCAAACGCTATTTAATGATCTTCTGATCAGCATGCAGCCTCCACTGATCAATGGATCCCGGGAAATGTTGATTTCCGCGAGTCAAATCATGCCGGTTGCAGTCGTCTCTTCCAGTGGTCGGGAATCGATCACGGAAACCATTCGCCGAATGAATGTTGCACAGAACGTCAGTTTTTACGCCGGTTTTGAGGATTATGAAAAGTGTAAGCCGGAGCCGGATGGTTACCTGAAAGCAGCAGAAATGCTCAATATTGACCCGGCTGAGTGTATGGTATTTGAAGACAGCGTTGCGGGCATCCAGTCAGCCAAAAATGCCGGAATGCAGGTGGTAAACATCAGTTTTCGCTGTGCAGAAAAGGAAACTGCAGCCAGATTGGCAGATATGGTGGTACGCGATTACACAGACCTTCCGCAGGACTTTCTCGAGTCGATCAGGAAATGATCACAGTCCAGCTTTAAGTGCCGCATCCTCCTTCAGCCATTTCACAATGGTAATCGACATCATTACCACGATCGGAATGAGCGGCAGGGAAAACAGAATGGTACTCGACTGAACTGTGCTTAGACTTCCTGATAGCACCAGCCCTGCACTGAGTAAAGCCAAAGCACCTGCCCAGACCAGACGGCTGAACTTGGGTGGTTCCTGATCATTGCGTAAATTGCGGGTGCAAATGCTGGCCAATACATAGGCTGCCGAATCAATAGTGGTCGCATAGAAAATGATGCACATGACGGTAAAGATGCCCAGAATAATCTTGTGATAAGGCAGATATTGAAACATTGAGGCGGCAAGCGTAAACATGCCTTCGTCACGCAGCATTTCGGACGCTGCCATGAGCCCGCTTGATTCCAGGTGCAATGCATATCCGCCGACTACGGCCAGGAATGACACTGTTCCAAGTGTGCCCCAACCAATCACACCTAAAACCAGTTGTTTTATTGTTCGCCCACGCGAAATACGTCCCACAAACAAACCCATAAAGGCCGCATAAGCCAGCCACCATGCCCAATAGAAAATAGTCCATGCCTCCGGGAAGCCATTTTTTTCAATTGGGTCCGTCCACAGCGACATGATCCAGAACTTGTCCATCATGTGGCCAGCCGAATTGACGGTAATTGAGAGAATGAACTGTGTTGGCCCGGCAAAGAAAATAAATATGATACTAAGAATGGCAAGAACCACATTGATATCTGCCAGCACTTTGATGCCTTTCTTCAAACCGCGGTAGGCGCTGGCACCAAACAACAATGTCCAGACCGTCAATACTGAAAGTTTCATGATCACAGAATCGGGAATACCGAGCAGTTCAGTCACAAGGGCCGATACAAAGGGAACACCAAAGCCAAGTGATGTCGAGGTGCCTCCGATAAGCCCCAGTACCACCAAAATGTCGATCGTTGATTTTGCGCCTTCCCGCCCTCTCTTTGGCAGGGCACCTTCACAAGCCGCACTGATCCGAAGAATCGGATCTTTCCTTACATAAAGCATGTAGGCGATTGGAATAGCAGGCAGGCAATAAATTGCCCAGGGAATAATGCCCCAGTGAAACATTGGGTAAACATGCGCCCATTCCATCGCCTGCGATGACAGCGGTTCAAACCCCATGGGCGGCGTTTGTAAATAAAAGATGGGTTCTGCAAAGCCCCAGGCTGCAAGGTTACCGCCTATTCCTGCCGTGAACATCAAGGCGATCCAGTGCAGCGTGGAATATTCCGGCGCCTCTCCAGGGTTGCCCAGTAAGACGTTGCCATATTGACCAAACGCCATCCACATGCAAAAGCCCAATGCAGCGAGACCACCGGTCAGATAAAGCCAACCGAACTTGGCGGTGATAAATTTCATCCCGATTTCTGCGTATTTAGCAGAAGCTTCACCAAAGACCAGCATCACAGCAGCGATTAATAGAACCAGAATCAGGGTGGGGGTAAATATTCCCCAATCTGTAAATGCTGGAGTGTCTGTATTTGAGTCAGTCAGGTTTGAGATAGTAGTTTCCCTTGATCGTTTCCGCGTCCGAACTGTAACACCCTGATTGAGTTCGAACAAAACGAGTCACAAGTATCAGATGCTTTTGTCTTTACTCGTGCGTTGGTCGGGGTAAAAGAGCGATAGTTTTATTTTTATTATTGCTGTTAACCAGTCGCATATGGTGCCTGCCTAATTCAATAGTGGCAGTAAATAGCAGTTAACATCTATGAGTGTCAGTCAACGTGGCACAAATCGCGCACAGACGGGAAAGAAGTCGGCGTCTATACTGATGCGTTAGGCAAATGGTTAATTCCGCGTTTGTAGGTAAAACACGGGATTAACAAGAACATTTCCGCGTTATAACGGGGCGAAACCTGAAAGAAAAGACCGTAATTACAATGAGGTATAAGTGAAAAATGTTAAGAGAAGCCAAAAAAAACGCCTTACATGACCTTTTTTCACTTAATAACTAGTTAACTTTACTTGTTCTTGCTTTAAGGAGAGTGCTACTTTAGTATCACTTTATGAGAATTGAACTTGTAACAACGCTTAAACGAAAGGCTACTGATTTACTTTCTGAAATTGCGCGAGATAAAGAACCAATTTTGATTACGCAACACGGTCTACCATCAGCTTATTTAGTTGATGTAGAAAGTTACGAGCAGCTGCAAGGCCGAATGAATATTTTGGAAGGAATTGCCCGTGGTGAGCGCGCCCTAGAAGAGGGCCGAACGCTTACGCATGAGGAAGCTCAGACCAGAATGTCGAGATGGCTGAAGTAATTTGGACCGAACCAGCTCTTTCTGACTTGGAAGCAATTGCTGACTACATAACGATCGAGAATCCTGCGGCAGCAAAAAAGTTTGTTCGTCGGGTATTCACGCACGTTGGGCAGTTGAATGAACATCCTCGAATCGGCTCCAAGCCCACCGAAATTGAAGGTTCTCGTTACCGACAGATTGTTGAGCCACCTTGCCGGATTTTCTATCGATATACAGATGATAGGGTATTTATCCTTCACGTCATGCGGAGTGAAAGACTGTTGCGTCAATATAAGCTGCAAAGAAGTACTGAGCATGAAAGTTAACAAATCATTAAACTCGGACGCGCTAAAGCGCGCCGGTTAATTCAGACGTTATGCTTTTGGTTCTTGATGGTGGCTTAGCTTTTTGACCACAAGAATTCACTGCTAAAACTGATAATCAAATAGCCACAGCCTTGCTAAAAAGGCTAAGTGAAAGTGAAAGCCATGATTAAGCAACTCAAAACTCAAGTTTGGAGGCAAGTTAGAGTTAAAGGAAGCCATCGCCAATTCCAGCATCCCCATAAACCTGGAACTGTAACTGTCGCTGGTAAACTAAGTGTGGAAATTCCGCCTGGTACATTGAGAAGCATTCAAAAACAGGCTGGGCTGGAGTAGGATTAAGAGATGAAATATGCAGTCGTCATTGAAAAAGGCCCAAAAAGTTTTGGTGCTTATGTTCCTGATCTACCAGGCTGTATTGCCGTTGGTGAAACAAGGGTCGAAGTAGTCCAACTTATTCAGGAGGCCATAGAACTTCACCTTCAAGGGCTTCAGGAGCAAGGCGAGTGCGTTCCTTCACCCTTATCTACAGTCGAAATTATCAACGTCGCCGCATAAGAAAACGTTCGAGTTTGTTCCGTAGTTCCGACGGTTTAGTGGACACCCTGAACTAACAAGTCAGGAGTTCCTAAAATGCCGAAACTACGACAAAAAGAGTAAAAGGAGCTTACTCGGATATCCTTGCAGCAAATTTATATTTCCTGCGATCGGCCAGTCGGGTACCCTTGGCTGCTTCAGATCGACAAATCCCAGGACTACATAATGACAAAGACATTGCTTGTATTTTTGATGTTGCTAATTTGTTTTCCGGTAATGGCTGCCGAACTAGAGCAGGTGGAACCGGAATCGGTTGGATTTTCAAGTGAACGGTTAAAGAAAATCGATGAATTTATGCAGCGAAATCTGGACAAGGGCTGGCATGCAGGCTACGTCAGCATCGTGGCCAGGCATGGAAAAATTGTTCATTACAATTCAATGGGTCAGTACGGAATTGACAATGAAAAGCCTATGGACAAGGACGCGATATTTAGAATTTTTTCAATGACAAAACCGGTCACTGCCGTGGCAGCAATGATTTTGTACGAAGAAGGCGCTTTTCAACTCCATGACCCGGTAGCAATGTATCTGCCGGAATTTGCAGAGCAAAAGATCTGGCGCGATGGCGAGTTGCTTGCTCCACGCTCGGCTATGACGATTGAACAACTCCTGACTAACAATACAGGCATGACTGACGGGACGACTGGTGATCATCCTGTTGAAACGGCTTATCAGGAAGCCAAGCTCGGCGAATCCGTAGGTTCAAACGAATATGCGAGCAAAGCTGCCGCCTTGCCGCTTCGCTATGAGCCAGGTATTCGTTATCACTACAGCTCTGCTGGCTTCAACCTGATGGGCATCATCATAGAAAGGATCAGCGGCCAAAACCTGGAAGATTTCTTTGCTGAACGAATTTTTAAGCCGCTTGAAATGCATGACACCTTCTTTAATGTTCCCGAGGATAAGCTTGACCGGGTCGTGACCAACCATTACTGGAACCGCGAAGAACAAAAACTGTCTTTGTTGCCACCGCAATGGAATCCACCGGTGTACGGGAAAACCCTGTTTCAGGCGGGCGGAGGCTTGCTGTCCACAGCTATGGATTATGCTGTCTTTCTTGAAATGCTACGCAATGGTGGTAGTTATAACGGCGTTCGAATTCTTGGGCCCAAGACGGTTCAATACATGATGCTTCCACGTCTGAGGCAAGAGGTTCGCGACAATGGTGCCAGTGACTATCCCGCCGCGCATCTGTACCCCGGCCAGAATTATGGATTTGGCGCTGGAGTGACTACCGATCCGGAGTTCAGTCAGGTTATTTCATCAAAAGGCGAGTATTCCTGGGGTGGTATAGCTGACACAAAGTTCTGGATTGACCCTGAAGAGGATCTGGTCGTGGTACTGATGGCCCAGGTGTTCGCTTATCCCTGGGAATTGCGTTACATGATGAAAGTCGCCACTTACCAGGCCCTGACAGAGCTGGGGCAGGACCGGTAGCGCTGGCAATAAGTTAATCGCTGACATGCGCGTTTGCGTTTGGGTCTTCTTCCCCCCAGGTGGCGTGACAAATCACAATTATCAGGAACATGCAGGGACAGTCATATGCTTAATATCAGATGGGGTGTTTTTCTTCCGGTGGCAGCACTACTGATTGCCACAACCCTGGTTGGCATCATAAGTCCCGAATATTTTTATAATACTCAAGTGGCACTGGTTAAATCCACTTTCACCAATCTGGGATGGTTATTTAATTTAGTCACTTTCAGTTTGATGTTCATATGTTTGTATCTTGGTTTTTCCTCACGCTACGGCAACGTCATCATCGGCGGAAATAGCGCTACACCAACGATGGGTTATTGGAACTGGTTTGCCATTTCATTGACGGCAGGTGTGGGGGTTGGAATATTGTTTTGGGGAACAGCAGAGCCTCTCTATCATTTTAGTGCTCCACCCGCTGAATTAGGGCTCCTGCCCGGAACAGAAGCAGCAGCAGTATTTTCAATTGCATCGGTGTTGCAACAATGGACCCTGGCTCCCTATGCCCTGTATGCCATATGTGGCCTGGCAGTTGCCCACAGTCATTATAATTTGAAGCTACCATTTCGCATCAGTGCAACAATAATCCCTTCGTCAGACAGCAAAATGTCGAAGTTTTTTGCCGGATTCATTGATGCAATTTGTATTTATGCTATTGCCGGTGTTCTTGCTGCAATTTTAGGGGAAGGTGTTCTGCAGATTGCCAGTGGGCTTGAAACATTGTTTGGTCTGCAAGCCGGACCAACGATGTGGATCATTTTAATTTGCGCCATCACGGCCACTTACGTCATTTCAAGCTACACCGGGTTAAATAAAGGCATAAAAATTCTTTCAAGCTTAAATACAAAAATTTTCTTATTCCTGATGATTTATGTACTGGTTCTGGGGCCCACAGCATTTATCTTTAATCTTGGTACTCAGGCAACCGGTAGCTTCTTAGATACTTTTGCGCAACGATATTTTTGGGTCAGCCCTATGGATGGCTCTACATGGGCTCAAGACTGGCCGATATTTGAATGGTCTTTATGGATGGCCAATGCGCCAATCATAGGAATGTTTTTGGCACGATTGTCGCGCGGACGAACCATTCGCGAATTTATGACCATGAATTTAGTGTTACCGGCAGCCTTTGGCATGATCTGGTTTTGGACTTTTGGTGGTGCCGCGATATTTTTTGATTGGCAAGGGAACGGTGAACTGTGGCAAATCATTCAAAGCAAGGGTGTTGAAGCTTCATTATTCGCATTTTTGAAACACTTTCCCTTGCACACCTTTATTACCGCTGTGTTATTGATTGCCATCTTTCTATCCTTTACAACCCTGGCGGATTCCTTAACCAGCACAATTTCATCATTGACTACACATCAGCCGAATGATGGTCAGTCTGAGCAAAGCGAAGAAGCCCCAGGATCATTAAAAATATTTTGGGGTGTGTTGATGGGAATGCTGGCTATATTGACATTGACCAGTGGTTCCGAAGGGGGTGTCGCGCCAATGGATGCCATCAAAAAACTGGCGACATTATCCGGCGTTCCGATATTGTTCTTCATGATTGCTGTGACCTGGTCCACGCTTGCAAGTCTTAACAAATATACCGCCAGGAAAATTAAGCTGTAATTCAACCTGCAAGGAAAAAAATTATAGGTCTCTAATATGCTGAAAATAAAACCCGCTTTTATCCCTCTTTTTCTAATGAGTTTTGGTCTGGCCACTGTGACTACTTCGTTTGGGCAGCAAGGCAGTGCGCATGAACATGGAGGTCACCAGCCGGTTAGCTGGCAAGGCGTCGAAAACATCGGTGAAGTCGATTTTAAGACCAGTTGCAGGCAAGGCGATACCCAGGCATTAATCAATGCAGGGTTGGGCCTGCTGCATAGTTTTGAATATGAGTTCGCGCTACTCAATTTTCAGTCTGCGCAAGAAATTGAACCCTCATGTGCTTTTGCTTATTGGGGGGAGGCAATGACCAATTTGAAAATAATATTTTTTGCCTTGAATTATCAATCAGCAAGTGACATTTATGCCCGCATGGAGCAATTTTCAGAGCTGGAAAACATCAATGAAAAAGAACGCGCATTAGTAGATGCAACACGTGTACTGATTACCGAAGGTGACAAGCAAGCTGACGGAACCGATGAAAGTTCTTCCATATTTTATTATCGAAACGCAATGCAGAGGGTTCATGAAAAATGGCCGAATGATCCGGATATTGCAACATTTTATTCATTGGCTGTAATAGGTACGCGATTTGGGATTGAGGATTTCTCGACCAATCTGGTATCAGGTACACCAGTTGAAAGTTTGATAACGATGTTTCCGAAACACCCCGGTTTGTTGCATTTGACTTTGCATTCTTATGAAAACAGGTGGCAATCATGGCGCTCTAAAATCGCTGGTGAAACGTATGCCAAATACTCACCTGGCACGATCCATAGCCTGCATATGCCCTCGCATTATTATTATTATCGTGGCGATTGGGATGCGTTAATTAAAATTAATGAAAATGCCTGGAGCCAATCTAAACAACAACAGCAGCAGTTGGATCTTGACGAATACATGCGTGAATATCATGGCTATAGCTGGGCGATTTATGCATGGTTGCAACAAGAGCAATATTCACGCGCTTATGCAGGCGTCAAGGATATGTTGGAGAGTAAGCAATCTGGCCGCCGCGACTATTATCTTACTCATGTCATCGCCGATTTTATTCTTCAAAGCCCAAAGGACACGCCTCACCGTCAAACTCTTATCGATATGCCTTTTGATGTTTCGCAGGTAAATGCGGAAAACAAAACCGGTTATTTATTTGTTCAGGCGTGGGATGCGTTTAACAAAGGTGATAAAAACAAAGCCCACAAAATGATAGAACGTATCGATAAGGACGTGAGCGTTGAGGGTCAGGCTCGTTCCGTTGTTGATGAAGTCGCAATTATGAAAGCTCAATTGAACGCGCTTTCTGATTATTATGGGGGCAATACAGAAAGGGCCTTGGCTTCGCTGAGAAAAACCGCTCAGGATGAGGAAAATTCTTTTATAGAGCATGGTGTTCCGTTGATCATCAAGCCAACTCACGAATTGCTGGGGGATATTTTGCTGGATATGGAAAGGTACGGCGAGGCCCTTCGTTATTACAAACTGTCGGCCTTGTTTCATCGAGGCAGACGTCTTTCAGTTCAGGGTGTGCTTAAAGCCGCTCAGCTCACTGGTGACGATGAAGAAATTCAGCACGCAACCATGCGCTTGAATAAATTGCTTGGAACCGAAAAGCATGTCCAATAGAGGGCTGCGAATATTGGCGATTTGCCTGATTTTTGGTGTGAGCCAGGCTAAGTCTACCGATCATGCTGAATATGCAGGTGGAGAAGATCAATTCATCATCGTCGAAGAATCCAATTTTGACGACGAATGGCCGGAAAGATTTCGCTCGTCGGACATGCCCTTGGATTTAAGCGAAGAGGCGTTAACCGGATTGCGCGAACTGAATATGATGGGAGGCGGCCAACCATCGCAGAAGCAGATTAAAAATATCGTAAAGCTCAGCGAAAAACCGGTCATTGTGCTTGATTTCAGGCAAGAACCTCACAGCTATATCGCCGGTATTCCAATCACCTGGTACAGGCCTGAAATTTCTGATATTGATCTTGGCAGTGAACATATGAAAACCCTGGAGAATGATTTTAGTCAATTCCTCATGGCAACGCCGGTTGTTTCGGTGAACAGTGTTATATGGACTGGTGGCCAGGACTACGATGTTACCAATACAAAACTGATTGGCCACGAGTCGGCTCAAAGCAATGCCGAAATGATGGAAAGCAATGGCGCTCAATATAAACGGTTTTATGTTTCGGTCGTTCCGACCGAGCAACAGGTCAGTAAATTTGAATCGTTGATCAAGCAGGTATCTGCTCAGGACGTCAATCTGTATTTTCAGTGTTGGGATGGTACCGGTCGCTCTACCGAATTTATGGTTATGTATGACATTTTAACGAATGGAGACAAAGTTTCGCTGCAAACCATCGCTGATCGTCAGGCGCTGATGGGTGGCCTGAATGTCTTAGAATTACCGCCTCAAACCAGTCCCAATTATGCTCGTTCATTAGAGCGAAAAAACTTCCTGGTTGATTATTATGCCAAACATTCCACAAAAAATTAGGTAACCATTGGCAGTGGCGCCGTGGTTTTCTCAAGTCCGCGACTGAATTCCGGGTTTTGGTGTCATTGGCAACGGTGCGCAACTATGATGTCTTTCTATGATCAATTTTGAAGGTGTCACAAAACATTACGGTACGGCTCTGGCAGTCGACAATTTCTCCTGCGAGTTCCAACAGGGCCGGACACATGTTCTTCTGGGATCCAGCGGCTGCGGTAAGACAACATTGTTACGCCTTATTCTTGGCCTGGTGCCACCTGATGAGGGCTGGGTGCGGGTTGAAGGAAGGCCCATGAGCAGTCTGACCCGGCGTGAACTGGTTTCAGAAATGGGCTACGTGGTGCAACAGGGTGGCTTGTTCCCGCATTTGAATAATGAGCGAAATGTTTCCCTGGCCGCCGAGGCACAAAACTGGTCGCGGGAACGGATTTCACATCGTACAGCGGAGCTGGTGAAATTGGTTGGCTTTGACGATGCCATCATGAAAAAGTACCCGACCGAATTAAGCGGCGGGCAAAGACAGCGTGTCAGTATCATGCGTGCCCTGATGCTCGACCCTCCCATATTGTTACTTGATGAACCATTGGGTTCCCTAGACCCGATCGTGCGCGATGGTCTTCAGGTTCAGCTCAAAGAAATTTTCGAAGCACTTGGTAAAACAGTCATGCTGGTGACGCATGACATTCGGGAGGCAGCAATTCTTGGCAATACAATTACATTGATGACCGGTGGGCGATTGGTCCAGCACGGCTCTTTCGAAGACCTGGCGAGCAGGCCTGCCAATGGATTCGTTTCTGAATTTCTCCGTGCCCAGGAACTCCCGCTGAAAATTCAGGATTACCTCCAATAGTTGCCGATGATGACGAGCTCAAAGGTTATCAACACTACCGTACGCATTCTGGTCGGTGCCAAGCCGGTGATGCGGGCTGTGGCCCTGCTTTTCGCCCTTTACCTGAACACGACTTCCGCCGCTGAAGAGACTGTACGGGTCGGCTCAAAGGTTTTCACTGAGAACTTTATTCTTGGTGAAATGATCGCGCAGATCATTGAGCAAACCGGAGAAGTCAGCGTTGAGCGGAAGATGGGTCTTGGATCTGAAGCAATTCTCTATCAAGCACTAACTAACGGGGCGATTGATATCTATCCCGAGTACACCGGCACGCTTAAACTTGCCCTGCTAAAGGACCCGGACGCGACAGATATCGACAAGTTGCGCGCAAGATTGGCTGGAAGCGGTTTGACCATCAGCAATTCCATCGGTTTCAACAACACTTCCGCTTTGGCTGTGACTGAAACTCTTGCCGAAACTTTGGGGCTGAGAACAATCTCGGATCTGCGTCAACACCCTGAATTAACAGCAGCTTTCGGGGCCGGATATCTCGACCGGCCGGATGGTTGGCCCGGCATAAAGCAGCATTATGATCTGCAACTCGCCGACACCCTGATTATGGATCACGCGCTGAAATATAATGCTATTTCCAATGGTGAAATTGATCTGATCGATATCTATTCCACTGACGGAAAGTTGCAGAAATTTGATATTCACGTGCTGCAAGATGACAAAGGGTTTTTCCCTGACTACAGTGCCATCCTGTTTGTTCGCCAGGACTTTATCGATCGCTTCCCGCGTAGTTGGCAGCGATTAAATGAATTGCTGGTCGGCGCGATCGACGATGATCACATGTCGCGCC
>JBLHGQ010000052.1:0-18748 GCA_047614505.1 Rhodothermales bacterium
GGCCTTTGAAGCTAAATGATGATGTGCGGGCTGTGATCAATAGTTCGGGCAGCTGAGCGAGTGAATTCAGGATTTCTTCAGTCAGGCCATCTGCAAAGTACTCATCATCTTCCCCGCTACTCATGGCTACGAAAGGCAACACCGCAATCGAATTATTGGCTGCCGCTTTTTGGGACACTGGAGCAGAGGTTTCCACAACGGGTTCTGCAACGGCTTGTGTTTGATGAGGGGTTTCAGTCGCTGGTGGTGCCAGCACAAATCGCTCGACCACCATGATGCCAACCACTGCCACCAACAAACCGATAGTGATCTTGTCCAGTCGGGCAGCCGTCTTGTTGGTAATGGAGGCATCCCGCACAACCTCGGATTCGCGTTTGATGCCTTCGGGCGTGATTTCATAAGCCCAGGCCACGATCATCGCCGCAATAAAGCCCAGCACTACGAACATCAGCATGGCCTGGATCACCCACTCCGGCGCATTGATGGCTTCGAGTACCAGGTCCGCGACCTGTAACAGCACCCAGGAGGCCACGATGTAGGCCACGCCTACCCGAAATACATTTCTTCTTTTGAGTTCTTCAAACAGGCTCATTGTGGCCACTCCGCTTCAATCGGTTCCAACCCGGCGATAATGCGCTGTTCGTTGAATTTCTCATGAAATTTCATGGCCAATTCGCGGAACTGCTCATCGTTCCGCAACTCGTCGAATTCGGGAAAAAAGGCGAGCCGATTGATTGGGAAAGACATACCCTTTCCGAGCGAGAGTTCCAGTTGGGCGAGAGTTTTTTCCTTATCACCAAGCAAGGCCAAGTAAGAAGATTCCGCAAAGTGGAAAAACATTGAGTCGAAACCCTGTTGCGCCTGGCGATCATGTTCCGCCCTGGCATAAGTCCTTGCAGCTTCGAACTTGTCCCGGTCGCCACTCACCTTGTATGCGTAGGCAACCTCGATCATCGTTGGATCCCCATACCCTCCATTGATGATGAGTTCAGACTTCAGTTCAGCCAGATCTGCCCACCGGTTGTCGAGATAGGACGCAAGCGCTTCCTGTTTTCTCGCGGTATGATGGAAACTGATAATGTAAGCGGGGTCACCCCAGCTGTCTGAAGCGTCCTGAGCGAGTTTCAGGCCTTCTTCGTATCTCTCCAGCCGAGTCAGTGATATTAGACGAAAGTAAGGAAACGGAGCCTCAATTTCCAACAGCTCTTCGTCCATTCCAAGTAAGGACATGGACAAAGCCACAGAGCCGTAAGCATTCGTGTCGTTTGGGTCCAGATCAAAACTGAACCTGGCTTTTGCCAGCGCTTCGCCGTAGTGACCTGAGTTGGACAAAATAAAGGCGTGGGCCCGAGAAATGAACGCCTGATCTCTCAGAAAAGGTCTGACTCGTTCGAGGACCCTCTCGGCCATTTCTGATCGGCCTTGCAAGGTATAACTGCCTACCAGGTTACCTACTCCAGGTTTATACAGCGGGTCCCGGTCGAACATTTCTTCAAGTATCCGATGGGCATCGCTGTCCCGCCCAACATAGCCGTAGGCCTGTTGAAGCCAGTTGCTAGCATCATTCATGGCGGGGTTGATGGCCAACGCCCGTTCAAGATAATCAATGGCGGCAACGCCTGTGTTGCGTCCGCCGGGTTCAGCGTTGTGAAAAAGACCCATGCCGGCAAGGGCTTCGGCGTTGTTTTCATCTATTTCCAACGCCTTTTCCAGATAAACCCTGCCGATGCTCTGTGCGTCGGAACGCGGGATGGTGCCGTAGATGGAATCCGACAGTAACAAAGTCGAAATTCCCAGCTGGGCCCATGCTGAAGCGAATCCCGGATCGATATCGGTTGCTTCGCGTAGTAACTCTGCGGCCGACTCCAGATTGTGTTGATTGCGCGTGTAGGCATGCTGCTTGGCCAGAAGATATTTCTCATAGACCACAGGATCGACCTGGGTGCTGGCAATAGACTGGCCTTCAAGTAGCTCTGCCTTCATCGCGGCCAGAATCGCGTTTGCGATCTCATCCTGAATGGCAAAAATATCGGTTAGCTCACGATCGAAGGTCTCGGACCAGAGATGGAAACCGTCTGAAACCTGGATTAGCTGCGCAGTTACACGGACTTTATTCCCGGCTTTTCGCACGGAGCCTTCCAGAATGTGATTGACGCCCAGCGCCTCACCAATCTCTCTCAAATCCTCATTCCGCCCTTTAAAAGCGAAGGCAGAGGTGCGGCCTGCGACCTTCAGTTCTTTTACCTTGGCCAAAGCGTTGAGGATTTCCTCTGAAATGCCGTCAGCAAAGAATTCGTTACTGGCGTCTTCACTCATGTTGGTGAATGGTAGTACAGCGATGGATTTCTCCGGCGTTTCAGAAACAGGGGCCGGATACAATTTCTGATCCGTAGTATCAGATAAGGTCGGCATGTTTTCACCAGAAAATGTATCCGGCCCCTTTTCTGGCGAACGAATAAACCGGTCCGCCAACACCAACACAACAACCACGCCCAGTGCTGCCAGGGTTATTTTGTCGAGTTTCTTCGATGTCTCATGAGTAACGGAGCGGGACCGGTCAACATCCGCCTCCTTTTTAATGCCTTCCGGAGTGATTTCGTACGCCCAGGCGATTACCAGCGCGACGATGAAACCCAAAAGAACCACAATCATGAAGACATCCATGACCCAGTCCGGCGCTTCTGTGTTATCCAGCACCAGATCCAGAACCTGAAGCAACACCCAGGCCGAGATCGCATAGGCGATACCTACCCGGAAAACGTTTCTGCGTTTCAGTTCTTCAAAAAAGCTCATGGGCCTTGCTCCGGATCAATCGGCTCAAGCCCGGCCAGTACGCGCTGTGTATTGAATTGCTCATGTGCTCTCATGCTCAGTTCGGTAAATCGCGCCTCTCCCAGGAGGGGGTCAAACTCCGGAAAAATGGCCAGGTCACTCAAAGGGAAAAGGCCGTTTTTATCAAGTGCGAGTTCCAGGTTATCCATGGATTTATCCAGGTCGCCGGCGATTGCCCAGTACCGGCTTTCTGCAAAATATATTAATGCAGTGTTATGGCCATCGGCCAGCTGCCGGTCATGTACAACCCTGGCAAAATCGAGGGCCTGCCTGAACTTGTTCAGGTCTCCTGTGAGCTTGTAAGCATGGGCTGTTCTGACCATATCAATGTGACCAAAGCCGCCCAGAAAAGTGAGTTGTTTTTCGAGATCCGCCAGGTCGGGCCAGCGCGATTCAATGAACTTCACCAATTGATTTGGCTGGCGTGTCTTGTGGTAGTACTCAATCATCCAGGCAGGGTTACCCGATTTGTCCGCCCATTTTTGAGCAAATTGCAGCCCTTCTTCCTTGCGACCCAGGCGGATCATTGAGTTCAGCCTCAAAAAGGGACTGGTGGAATCAAATGCCAGCAATTCTTCATTCATGCCCAGTTCCTGCATCGCCCACATCAGAGAAAAACTGGCATTGGCATCATCGGGCTCAAGCTCGTAACTGTATAGAAGTTTGGGGTAAGCCTCCCCAAATCGCGCTTCCATGAGCATAATATTGCCCTCAAACCTGGAGATGTATGAATCATCGCGAATGTAAGGCCGAATTTGATCGATCATACGACGAGCAGTCTGAAACCGCCCGAGGCCTGCATAAGTCCAGATCAGGTTTCCAGTGCCGGGTTTATACAAGGGATCACGATTGAACATGTCTTCAAGAATCCGCAAGGACTCCGCATTCCGTCCCGTATTGGCAAAGGCGAGTTGTAGCCAGTTGCTGGCATCTATGAGCGAGGAATTGATATCGAGCGCACGTTTCAGGTAGCCAATTGCAGTTTCCTCAGAAGCCATACCTCCGGGTTCATTTCGGTACCAAAGGCCTAATCCGGCAAGTGCTTCGGCTGATTGGGGGTCGACTTCCAGTGCCTTGTCCAGGTAGGGCCTCGCAATTTGCTGTGCCTCTTCGTGAGGAATATCGCCGTAAGAATCATCCGCCATCAGCAACGTCACAATGCCCCTCTGGGCCCAGGTTGGGGCGAAGGCCGGGTCAGCCTCCGTGGCTTCTTCGAGTAAGCTGGCTGCCAATTTAAGGTCGACAGGGTTACGGG
Source organism: Rhodothermales bacterium (assembly GCA_047614505.1). Taxonomy (GTDB): domain Bacteria; phylum Pseudomonadota; class Gammaproteobacteria; order Xanthomonadales; family SZUA-36; genus JABDJL01. The sequence continues at coordinate 4,088 of JBLHGQ010000052.1, forward strand.
TGTAGGACCGCTGTTTTGCCAGCAGGTATTTCTCATAGACGGCCGGATCAACCTGAGTGCTTGCGATGGACTGGCCACCAATCAGCTCTGCCTTCATTGCGGCCAGGATCGCGTTTGCGATCTCATCCTGAATGGCAAAAATATCGGTCAATTCACGATCAAAGGTCTCTGACCAAAGATGGAAACCATCTGAAACCTGGATTAGCTGCGCTGTAACGCGCACGGTATTTCCGGCCTTTCGAACTGAGCCTTCCAGAATGTGATTGACGCCCAGTGCTTCACCGATCTCACGCAAGTCTTCGTTACGGCCTTTGAAGGCAAAGGCTGAAGTGCGGCCGGCTACCTTAAGTTCTTTTACCTTGGCCAAAGCGTTAAGAATCTCTTCTGATATGCCATCAGCAAAGAATTCGTTACTAGCGTCATCGCTCATATTGGTGAACGGCAGGACGGCAATGGATTTTTCAGGGGTCTTGACGACCGGTTCTTCAACTGGGGTCAGACCCCTTTTTTCGTCTTCATCGCTGGAAACCTGCTCCAAAGTTTCTGAAGAAAAGGGCTCTGACCCCAATTCAGGCGAGCGAATAAAGCGATCGGCCAGTAGCAGTATCACGGCCACGGCCAGGAAGCTGATTATGATCCGGTCGAGTTTCCGGCCTGTTTCGGGAGTGACGGATTGGGACCGATCAACATCTGCTTCCTTCTTGATTCCATCAGCGGTTATCTCGTAAGCCCAGGAAATGACCAGAGCAGCAACAAAGCCCAATGCAACAACCAGCAGCAGGGCTTTTAACACCCAGACGGGGGCCTCAATCGCTTCAAGTACCAAGTCGGCGACCTGCAACAGCACCCAACCGGCTATCCCGTAAGCGACACCAACTCTGAAGACATTTCTTCTTTTTAGTTCTTCAAAAAAACTCAATGGCTAACTCCACAATTCGCGATGGCAAAAAAAGCTTCGCGATGGCGCTTGCTCCGCAAGTGGATCATCGCTCCTACAGGCAAGCGCACCATCGTTCCTACGCATTGATTGACGATTGTGTGAACCGATGCAATTCGCCTGGTGGTCCAGGCTCCTACAATCATAAGTAAGTACACCGAATGTCTCACTGCTCAATTCCGTGTTCAAGCATCAGAGCTTGCCAGCGCTTTGTATTATGCAGGGATTCGAACATCGGGTTGGCGGCGATCATGCTGACCGGGACTGTAACCCTGGATTCGGCGATTTTTTCTAAAAGATCTATGGCCTGATTTTCAAGGCCAGCCATGGCATAACCATTAGCAATCAACTCATAATTAAACGACCGGTCAAAAGCATCGTTCGGAATTTCTGAGGCTGCTCTATCGCACATGGTTTTTGTCATCTCACGATCTGCTAAAGCGCCCACTGTCATGCAAAGGGAGCGCAGCAAGTACCAATCGTCAGGTTCTTCGGCATACCACTGCTGCAAAAAATCTCTGGCTTGCTCTAAAAGGGGTAAGGCCTTTTCATGCTCTCCGGCGAGAAGATAAGTAATACCTTGAGTCATTGCAGGCGGCATAGGGCCATCCGCGGACTCCTTGTCTTCACCGAATGTTGATGCTGCCATTGCAGACTCATAATCTTGCGCATAAATAAACATAGTCCAGATATTAGAGCCCAGTGAAAGTGTCTCTTTTGGTACCATGGCGTAAATACGGGCAGCTTCCGTGAATTTGTTATCCCTCAAGGAAATAATAGCGGCGCGCAGTTGCAAGGTTCTGGGGTGAATTGGATCCAGGCTTTGCAGTTGATCCAGAAAATTTTGTGCAACTTTCCAGTCGCTCATCCAGGTTTTCGTTTCACCCATTGCGTAGATTAGTCGGATGTCGCGTGGTGCCAAAGCGTATGCTTTTTCCATGTAGTCATATGAGGTATCAAACTCTCCATAGCGGCGATTCACATAGGAAAGCACTTTCAGCAATTCGACATCGTTTGGATAGACCTTCAGCACGGGTTCAAGCACCTTGAGCGCTGCTTCGTAATCCAGAAATCCCCAGTAATAATAGTAGCCTTCAGCCAGGTCGAGGTCCGGTGAATCCGGCTCAATCGCACGACCGCGATTGATGGCTGCAAGGGCAGCATCCCGGTGTTCTTTTTTGTCTGAAATGCCCCAATACGTGGACATGTGAATATATGCCTTGAGCGCCCAGGCAGCGACAAAATTGGGATCAAGTTCGAGGGCGTGCTGAATTTCCCGTTCAGCTCTGGCCAGATCAATGGCATCAAACACTTCACTGTAGTTTTTAGCCCTGCGATAAGCGTCAAGGGCTTCGATATTTTCCGTCATTCTTCGATCGAGCAGGGCTTCTTCCTGCGGGCTGAGTGTTGTCTGCATTGCACTGGCGATTGCACGGGACATTTCGCTTTGAATACTGAGCAGGTTATCCAGTGACATTTCGCGGTCGTAGGTTTCTGCCCATAAGTGTTCATCGGTGTCGGCATCAATTAACTGCACATTAATACGTACCTGTTTGCCCACTCTTTGAACGGCACCTTCGAGAATATTGGCCACACCCAGTTCTTCACCGATCTGGCGCAGGTTCTTGGTGGTTTCCCGGTATTCCATCATGGATGTGCGCGAGATCACCTTCAGGCTGCCAATCTTGGCCAATTGTGTGAGCAGGTCGTCGTGCATACCGTCGGAGAAAAATTTGTCATCCTCGGATGTGCTGCGGGTAGTAAAGGGCAGTACGGCGATGGATTTATCGTTTGGGGTCAGACCCCTTTTTTCGCTTTCATCGCTGGGCGCTTGCTCCGAAGCTACTGAAGAAATGGGCTCTGACCCCCTTTTTGCCGTTTCTGCGTTTTCTGAGACCCCTGATTGCCGGTAAAGCAACACAGCAACTGCCACCACCAAAAAGGCAATAATAATGCGGTCCATCTTGCGGCCCGTTTCAGTGACCACTGATTGGCTGCGATCGACTTCTGACTCTTTCTTAATGCCTTCAGAAGTGAGTTCGTAGGCCCAGGCGATAACAAGGGCAGCAATAAAGCCCAGCCCGATCACCAGCATCAACGCTTTTAACACCCATGAAGGCGCTTCAATGGCTTCCAATACGAGGTCGGCCACCTGCAGTAGCACCCATGCAGCCACGCCATAGGCAATACCCACACGGAATACGTTTCTTCTTTTTAATTCTTCAAAAAAGCTCAAGACTGCGGGCCTCCGTATTTAGCCGGCATAGCTAGCCAGTAATCATACAGTTTTACCTTCTTAAGAAGCTCAGCCCACCTGGGGTCATCGAGCAGGGAATAAAACATGTTATCCCCGAGCATGTAGGCAATGCCGGTATATCTTTCCGAGATCGCCTCTTCTAACCATTCAAATGCTTCATCTTTCTGATCACGCCAGGCGTAAACATGGGCGATGAAAACTTTATCTTTTGGTCCGGCCATCGTCACAAGCCTTTCAAGGGCAGCCTGGGCGTCACTTTCCCGCCCCAGGGACGTGTAAACCATAGCCAGACCTGCGTATTTATAAAAATTGTCCGCGTTCTTTTGGATTTCCAGTAAGGCCTGATCTGCTTCACCCTTGTAGAGGAGGCTTTTTGCCAGATTGTAGTGAACCCAATGATAGTTGGGGTTGAGACCAGCCTGGCTTTTGAATATTTTTATCGCGTCGTCATAGCGATGGACCTTGCAATACAACAGGCCCAGCGCAGAGTGTAAGGACATGCTCAGTGGATCCAGGGAATATGCGCGTTCGTACAATTCGACGGACTCTTCAAATCTACCCACTGAGCCGACCACAGAGGCACGACCTTCAATTACATAAGAGTTATTGGGTTCGAGTTCAATGGCCTTTTTGGTGAGTTGCTGCGCGGTTTCCCAGTTCCAGCCCAGGTTTTTCTGTATGTAGCCATCAATGACCCATGCCAGGGCGAGATTCGGATCAAGTTCTTTGGCTAACTCGAGCGCCTGATTGATCAGGGGCATACCTTCCCTGTATTCGAGTTCTCCATAGGAAATCAGATGGTTATAGACGATTGCCAGGATTGCCCAGGCTTGAGCATATTCAGGATCAAGCTCGGTAGCCTGCACCAAAAACGGCAGTGCACGCTCAATGTTTTCCGGGCCACCCAGTGACTCGTAATGCAGGCCCTTGAGATAGGCAATATGCGCATCTGGGTTAATTCCACGTTCGGCCCTGGAATTACCAAGAAGTGTGACTTTAAGAGCCATAGCCACTTTTGATGCAATCTCGTCCTGCATCACGAAGATGTCGTCGAGGGTGCGATCAAAATTTTCCGACCAAAGATGGAAGCCATCATCCGCCTTAATTAGCTGCGCGGTTATACGGACCTGGTTGCCGGATTTACGAACGCTGCCTTCCAATACATGGCTGACTTGCAGTTTCTCAGCGATCTCTGAGACTGTCAGGTCCTGGTTTTTGAATGAAAAGGAGGAAGTACGCGCAGCAACACGCAGTTGCGGAATCTTTACCAGGATATTGAGTAGTTCTTCGGAAAGGCCGTCGGCGAAGTATTCGTTGTCTTCGTCTTTGCTCATATTGACGAAAGGCAATACCGCTATGGACTGAACCTGTGCTTTGGTTATCTCCACTTGTGGGGCGACTTCAGCTTCCGTGGTTTGCAAACCAGCCGACTCCAGCATTGCAGCATCCCGGCCTGGATCCAGCACAAATTTGTCATAGGCGAAATAGGCGAGTGCTGCGACAAGGGCAAAGATGATGGTGCGGTCGAGCTTGGTGGTATTTGCAGATTGGCCGGCCTCGTCTCCGTCATCACGGCGCAGGCCTTCCGGGGTCATTTCATACGCCCATGCCATGACCATGGCAATTGGGAAGCCGAGCATCAGAATGGTGATGATCATTTTCATCACCCAGTCGGGTGCGCCGAAGCTATCTGCAGCCAGGCCTGCAATCTGCGCGATCAGCCAGCCCGTGATCGCGTAAGCAATGCCAACGCGGAACACGTTTCTTCTTCTTAATTCTTTAAAGAAGCTCAATGGCTACCTCCGCAATTCGCGAGCTACCGCCTTCGGCGGGAAGCTTGCTCCTACAGTTATTAGTCACACTCAAAATCATCGTCTCCGACCGGCCTGCACATATCCGGCCAACCGCGAGATTTCCAGAGCTTTACTAATCCTAGCTCAGTGGCCAGTTCTTTGAATTCGGGCATTTGCCGAAGTGGCTCTAACTGAGGGGACCAGAAGAAAATACCCATATCATTTAGTGGTTCAGAGGTATTTCCGGAATCAAGTCTTCGCGCCTCAACCTGGAAGATCTCTTCAAATGCCCCGAAATAGGCTAATGCCTGAATATAATCTTCCTCAACAGCAGCTTTTACTCCGCTGTCCCTAAGAGATGGGTCAGCGATTGCAGAACTTATGATTTTGAAATTTTCCACGTTGGCGACAGATATAGATCCGGCCTCCGCTTGCATCTTGACCGCATTGAGCCAATACGCGACTTCGTCTTTATTGTCTGAAAACATACTCAGCCAGGTCATACCGTATGCGCCATTGGGGTTTGATCCGTCCACTGCCCGCTGAAAGTGAATTCTGGCATCGTCCGTGCGTCCAAATACCATGTCGCTAAGCCCGATCCAGTACTGTAATTGAGGATAAACCGGATCCATTTTCTCCGCGGCCATAAACTTTTTTCTGGCCTCGTCCAAATAACCAGCACCCTGTAGCAACAGGCCATACCAGTAAACCGGGTTGGAATCTGTGGCAAGGGACTCGGCTTTTTCAAACAGATCCAAAGCTTCCCGCCAGCGTTTCTGGTCGTAGTACGCCAGTGCCAGTCCAGCCATTGCGTTGGCATTGTCAGGATCTAACTGCAAAGCTTTTAGCCCGGCTTCAATGCCAATTGAATTGGCATTTACGGCGTTATAAGGGTTCCAGCCATGTAGCGTGGAGGCTGTCTGGGACAACTGTGCCCAGGCTTCGATAAATTTTGGGTCGCGGGAAACTGCAGATTGCAGAAGTTGCATGCTTAAGTGAAGAGAATCGAGACCGCGCTGCATAAAAAGGTGACGGCCGCGCAGGTATTCCTGATAGGCATCGAGATTTTCGGTTGGTTTTTCATCTGCACGTGAAACTAACGTTTGAGTGCCCAGCGCGATTTTTAATGCATCGACAATGTGAGAGGCGATTTCGTCTTGAATGGCAAAAATATCTTCCAACTGGCGATCATAGGTTTCTGACCATAGATGGGTGTCGGTACTGACATCGATTAACTGAGCGGTAACGCGTACCTGGTTTCCGGCTTTTCTAACGCTGCCTTCCAGGATATGGCCGACCTCCAATTGTCTGGCGATTTCCTTGATATCCATGTTCATGCCTTTGAAGGCAAAACTGGAAGTGCGCGAGGGAACCCGCAGACCCTCTACGCGCACCAAAAGGTTAAGTAATTCTTCCGAAATGCCGTCAGAGAAGAATTCGTTATCGGCATCTGCACTCATGTTGGCAAAAGGAAGCACCGCAACTGAAGTCAAATCGGTCGTTACGTTCAGTTCTGCTTTGGCCCCTTCTGAAATATGAGGAACAGGCGGTGGAGTGTCGGCGATCTGTATGGAAGGCCCTTTATCCATAGACCGCTCAAACAAAAGCACTGCTACAGCAAGCACCAAAAAGCCAAAAACAACTTTATTGAGTTTTTTGCCGGTAGTCCCGGCAATGGATTGGGTGCGATCAACATCAGCTTCCTTCTTGATGCCTTCGGGCGTCATCTCATATGCCCAGGCAATAACTAATGCTGCAATAAAGCCCAGTCCAACCATCAGCATCATGGCCTGAATCACCCACTCAGGCGCGTTAATATTCTCCAGCACCAGATCGGCGACCTGTAGCAATACCCACGCAGCCACACCGTAGGCGATGCCCACGCGGAACACATTTCTTCTTTTTAATTCTTTAAAGAAGCTCAATTCCCGCCTCCTGATTCTGGCCACAGGTTCATCTTCCCTAAATATTCCTGGAAGCGGGGGTTGCTACGAAGGGGTTCAAAAACTGGACCCACGTTTGCAATCACAGAATATGGGTTTCCTTCAAGAAGCCCGGTCTCAAGCTCATCGATGGCCAGTTCATCCTCCCCCAGTAAAACGTAGGCTTTGACCACAAAATTTACACCGGCATTCAACGTTCCGGAGTTTTGCAGTTTCTTGATCACTTCTTTGCGTAGCGCAGGTTTTTCAATGGCATCAATAACTTCAAGTAGCAGGGATATGTCTTCACCCATAGTTTCGCTCTTTCGCTTTGCCCAAACCCTTGCCTGTTCAAAATTTCCGCTTTCTAAATGATAGCGAATGAGGTTATTTACCGGGCCAGGCATGTTTGGATTCAACCTCAAGGCGGTCGCAAAATATGTAAAACCGTCTTCATTGCCATTTGAATCCAACTGCACGAACCCCATCACCTGATGAATGATTGGCGCCAACGGGTCGAGCTCCAATGCTATTCGGATTTGTTCAATGGCTTCTTTCGGGCGCCTCAAGAAATTGAGCACCTCTCCATACCATTGATGACCTGTGGGGTAGGACGGGTCAATGCTGATTGCTCTTTTAAAATCAGCAATTGCGTTCTCGTAATCAAATAGATGCGTGGCCCTGTAGTACCCCCGGGTGGTCAGTGCGCGAGCGGAATCAGGGTTGATTGCCAGCGCTTTTTCTACAGCATCTTTAGTCAAAGGGCCGTATTCAGCCATGCTGCCACCCCTATACTCAGGAATCAGAATATAAGCATCGGCCAGGGCCGCCCAGGCTCTGTCAAATTCGGGGTCAAGTGCGACTGCTTCACGCAAAGGAGTGACTGCATCCAGCAATGATTTCGTGGTCCGCAGGTTCCACAAATGCCGGCCCAGCAGGAATTTGTTGTAGGCCTCTACATTGTCCGTCAAATGATTGGCAAGTTTTTCCTGATCCGAACCACTTAGTGTTACCTGTAAGGCTTCTACAATGGCCTTGGAGATTTCATCCTGCACGGCAAAAATATCGTCCAGTTCGCGGGTGTAGGTGTCGGACCAGAGGTGCGTATCAGTTTCTACATCAATCAACTGGGCAGTGACCCGGATGCGATCTCCTGCTTTGCGCACTGATCCTTCCAGCACATGATCAACATTCAATTCGCGGCCAATTTCCGAGACTTTCTTGCCGCTGTTCTTGAAGGTAAATGACGAGGTCCTTGAGGGTACGCGCAGGCTTTCAATTTTGACCAATACATTAAGGAGTTCTTCGGAGATACCATCGGAAAAGTATTCATTCGAAGCGTCATCACTCATATTGACAAAAGGAATGACTGCAACGGATTGCCGAGTATCGGTTGGAGCGGTACTTACTTCGGGTGGTGCTTCGACTGCTACTGCCTGCGAGACCTCTGCGCTTGCTGGTGCTGGTTCATTGTCGTCAGTACCCGATTGGCGATAAAGAAGGACTGCGACAGCCACCACCAGGAAGGCAATAATGATACGGTCCATTTTTCGGCCTGTATCAGGGGCGATGGACTGGCTACGATCAACATCAGCCTCTTTTTTGATGCCGTCGGGCGTCATCTCGTACGCCCAGGCGATGACCAGCGCGATTGCAAATCCGAGCACGGCGAGCAATAACAGCGCTTTGAGTACCCAGGCGGGGGCCTCGATGGCTTCCAGAACCAGATCTGCAATCTGAAGTATTACCCAGCCGGCCACACCATAGGCGATGCCCACGCGGAAGACGTTTCTTCTTTTTAATTCTTCAAAGAAACTCATAGGTTCATACCTTCTTGGCACATGGATGTGCCAACGCTCGCGATAAGCGAGCGCAGGAGCGGAGCAGACTCACGCGTCTGCGTAGCGACATGCAATCGGCCCAAGGATGGGCCGTATTGCTCATATTTATTCGCACACAAAATCATCTGCTCCTATGGGGCGGCATCGTTCAGGCCAGCCAACCTCGCGCCAATAATCCGGCAGGCCGGACATTTGTAACCATTTCTTGGCGCGGGGGTCTGCGTGCAGATTCACAAATTGTTCCTCATTTGCAAATGAAGACAGGTGTGACAGGTAAACCAGAACATCTTCCCAGGCGTCATATTCACTGTCCAACACCCGGTCCAGCCACATGCTGTACTTTCCGGCCACCAGGTAGCCAGCTTGAAAGAATGAAAGTGCATCCATTTGAACAGCTGTTGGTTCAGTCGATGGATTGGCCACCCAATCAACCATGGATTGCATGGCTTCGGGTGTTGTCCAGTCCTTCAAATTCATGTGCCCAGCGAACTCACGTGCGCTTTCAAAGTCCTTTTTGGTCAGCAGATAGAAAAGTTGCTGTATCTGAACGTTGAACAATTCTGCGCTAATCTTAGTGGCGGCCTCGATGTGTTCACCCCAACGCTCAATATCGCCGAGCGTATGGTAAACCCGCATTGCCATGTACCTGAAAACGGGCACGTAGGGGTCCAGGGCAATCATTCTGTCTGCCACTTGGCGTGCTTCCTCCGTTTGCCATGAATACAGCAGAAAGTGGCCGTAATCTTCCATGATGTCGGTAGATTCTGGGTCCAGTGCCAGCGCCTGGCCATAATATTTTTCCGCTTCTGACCAATGAAACCGTGCCAGGTGATTATTGGCCACCGCATGCAATGCCGTGGCGAGATTAGGGTCGAGTTCCAGGGCTTTTCGGGCGGCTTGCAAGCTTTGATTGTCAACATCGCCCAACTCATCAATCTCTTCCCGTGAGGCATACGCTGTGACGACGTTCAGGGAATGTGACAGCCCGGCCCAGGCGGGCGCAAATTCCGGATCAATATTCAGAGCACCTTTGAACAGCGTCAGCGCCTTTAGAAGGTTTTCCGCACCGCGCTGGCGATGCAAAGCACGTCCCTGCAGATACAGGTCATAAACTTCAGGATCGATGGTAGCCGTCGAAGGGCCATCAGTTATTCCCAGTGAAACCTGAAGAGCCTCGGCAATTCGCTGCGAAATTTCATCCTGCACGGCAAAAATACTTTTGATTTCGCGATCGTAAGTTTCCGACCACAGGTGAAACCCATCGCTGGCACGGATGAGCTGAGCGGTAATACGGACCTGTTCACCATCGCGCCTGACACTGCCTTCGAGCATGGTGGCAACACCCAGTAATTCTGCGACCTCGCGAATATCCTGCTTCTGGCCTTTGAACGAGAAGACGGAAGTCCGAGCGGCGACCTGTAAGTCCGGGATCTTCGCCAGGCGATTGAGGATTTCCTCGGTGATACCGTCAGAGAAGTATTCCTGTTCCGGGTCGGAACTCATGTTGACAAAAGGAAGCACTGCGATGGACTTTCGATCCGGTTCGGTGACAGGTTTCGCTACGGTGCTCACTTCCGTTTCATTTGAAACCGTAGTAGTTTGCGTTTCAGAAGGCTCATCGCCAGATTGGCGGAACAGCAAAACAGCAACCGCTACCACCAGGAAACCGATAATAATGCGATCCATCTTCTGCCCGGTTTGCGGTGCAACTGAGATAGAGCGATCGACATCGGCTTCCTTCTTGATGCCCTCGGGCGTCATTTCGTAGGCCCAGGCGATGATTAAAGCGGCGATAAAACCAAGCCCGACCATCAGCATCATGGCCTGGATCACCCAATCCGGTGCGTTGATGTTTTCCAGCACCAGATCAGCGACTTGCAGCAATACCCATGCGGCCACGCCATAAGCGATACCTACGCGGAACACGTTTCTTCTTTTTAATTCTTCAAAAAAGCTCATTTATTGGTCTCGTTAATTTCTGAATCGGACTTCCACAGACCATGAGAGTCATATTGGTACGCTCTGCGCATCTCCATTAAATCCCGAAGCCCGGGTTTGTCCCAAAAGGCCAGCCATTCCGGATCATGGCTTATCAGCTCTGGCAGATAGACATAAAACGTATTCACCAGAAATTCACCTTTCTCCTGGTAAGCCTGCTCAAACCATGGCAAAGCCTCCTCGATGCCATCAAGACTCAATATATAGAACCCTATGAGTGCAGGTTCGAGCGCATGAGTAGCTTCCGACTCGCCAAGATGTACAGAAATATGGCTGTCCAACAGTTTTCGAAGTGACTCTTCATTGCCCTGCCGATAATGAAGTGCGGCTTGCCAGCGGGGCAGGAAGTATTGAAGCGCCGTGTCTTCGCCAAGTGATTGCCTTGTTTCTTCAACCAAAGACCAGGCATTTTCATAGTCACCCTTAGTCACAAGTACCGCCCACAAACTGTTGATACGTTCAAATGATTGCGGCGCCAGCATTATGCCCCTTTCCCCGGCAACCAGCGCTTCGTCAAACTGACCAGCCTCAGCAGACATCTCAGCAAAGTCACCTGCAAGTACGCCGGAAAGCGGGTCAAGGTCGTTGGCTTGTTTTTTCAGAGTTTTGGCTTTGTATATATTATTGGTCTGCCACAGAAAGTCCGCATAAAGATTTAATACACCCACATCTTTTGGCCCAAGTGCATAAGCTCGCTCGAACGACTCCTTTGCTCCTTTCCAGTCCCGGTTAGCCGCAAGTGCCCGGCCGATTGCTGTGTAGGCTTCTGAATTGTCCGGGTCTAACTCAATGGCGCGCTGTGCGGCACTCATGGTTGTAGCGTGTGACTCTTCCAGAGATACCTGTGGGCTGTAGCTATAGAGCAGCGACATGTTGAATGCCAGCCCGGACCAGGCACTGACAAAGCCCGGGTCCAATGCAACAGCTTCGGCAAAAAGCTCGTTGGCCCTTCGCATATTATCATCACCGCGTTGTGCCAACAGGTGCCGGGCCTGCAGATAAAGGTTGTAGGCTTCAAGGTTGCTGGTTGGTTTGGAGCCCGATGCCAAATCGCTCGAGGTTCCCAGTTCAATTTCCATTGCCCTGCTGATGGCTACGGCGATCTCGTCCTGTATAGCGAAAACGTCATCCATTTCGCGCTCATAGGTCTCGGACCACAGGTGAAAGCCATTATCCACCTGGATTAACTGCGCGGTTATCCGCAGGCGACTACCCGCCTTACGCACGCTTCCTTCAAGCACATGAGCGACATTCAGTTGTCGGCCGATATCGGCAATATCGAGATTTTGGCCTTTAAACTGGAACGCCGAAGTGCGTGCGGCAACATGAAGTTGATCATTCTTGGCCAGCCGGTTGAGCAACTCTTCCGAAAGCCCATCAGAGAAATACTCCTGCTCGGGGTCTGAGGACATATTGACAAAAGGCAGCACCGCGATGGACTTCTCTTCCGACTCCGGTGGGGCTGCAGGTTCGGTAATTTCTTCTGCAGCGACACTTGGGGCAGGTTCAATACTCTCAACATCTCCTGATTGCCGGTAGAGAAGTACGGCGACAGCAATCACCAGGAACCCGATAATGATGCGATCCATCTTTCGCCCGGTATCAGGGGTGACCGACTGGCTTCGGTCGACATCGGCTTCCTTCTTGATGCCGTCCGGGGTCATTTCATAGGCCCAGGCAATCACCAGGGCTGCAATGAAGCCCAAACCGACCATCATCATCATGGCCTGGATTACCCAGTCAGGGGCGTTGATGTTCTCCAGCACCAGGTCAGCGACTTGCAGCAATACCCATGCGGCAACGCCGTAGGCAATGCCCACGCGGAAGACATTTCTTCTTTTTAGTTCTTCAAAAAAACTCATTCAGTCATTCCATTAGGTTCTGATTTCGGCATCCACAATCCGTTTGTTGGATAGGGATTGGCCCGGCGCATATCGAGTAATTCTTTGAGCATAGGGTGGTCCCAAAACGCCAACCATTGCGGGTCCTGCGACATTCTCTCAGGCAGGTAGTAAATGAAGCTCCAAAGAAGATTGTTTTCTTTGTCTGTCAGCGCTTTTTCGAGCCATGGAAGCGCTGCTTCGGCTCCATCGAGTGCCAGCAGGAAAAATGAAATCTGAACAACGCCCAGTGAATCACGCCCTTCCTTTTCATCTTCAATCGCCTGGTTGATGACTTCTCTTAAGGCTGCGGTGTTATTTTCTCGGTAATAAATCATCGCCATAGATCGGGCAACGTGGTCATCTGCTTCCGGATCGTTTTGAAAGCTTGTTGCCGATTGCTCTAACATCAACCTGACTTCAGTAAATTCACCTGCCATGATCAGTGCTTCAACAAGGGAGGCAAAACGTGCAAAAGATTCTGGCGCGAGACTCACGCCCCTACGCGCCGAAACCACGGCTTCATCATATCGCCCGGCATTGATCAGTTCTCCGGCAAGATCAGAAGCATGCACCGGTGAAAGTGGATCCAGATCAATGGCCTGCATTTTCAATTCAATCGCCCTGTCAAAATCGCCGATATCCCCCATGAAGTCACCGTATAAGTTAAGAACTCCAACATCGTTAGGGCCCAACTGATAAGCCCTGTCAAAGTATTCTTCGGCCGCTACATAGTTGAAATTATCAGTATGAGCCCGCCCTATGGCCGTATATGCTTCAGCATTCAAGGGATCCAGTTCGAGTGCGCGCTCAGCAGCATTCATGGTTTTGCTAAAGGACTCTTCCAGAGACATTGTCGGGCTGTAGCCATAAAGCAAGGTCATGTTAAAGGCCATACCGGACCAGGCATCAGCAAATTCCGGATCAAGTGCAACGGCCTTATTAAACATCTCATCTGCTTTGCGCATATTCTCATCACCGCGTTGGGCAAGCAGAAAGCGGGCCTGCAGATAATGGTTATAGGCTTCCAGGTTGCTGGTTGGTTTGGAGCCAGCTACCAGGTTGCTCGAAGTTCCAAGTTCAATTTCCATCGCCTCGCTGATGGCTACGGCAATTTCGTCCTGGATGGCGAAAACATCATCCATTTCGCGCTCGTATGTCTCCGACCAAAGATGAAAACCGTTATCAACTTGAATAAGCTGTGCCGTAATTCGCAGACGATTGCCGGCCTTGCGTACGCTGCCTTCAAGCACATGGGCAACATTCAGTTGCCGGCCGATATCGCTAATGTCGAGATTTTGACCCTTGAATTGAAACGCCGAAGTGCGTGCTGCAACATGAAGTTGATCATTCTTGGCCAGGCGGTTAAGCAGTTCTTCTGACAATCCATCTGAGAAATACTCCTGCTCCGGGTCAGAGGACATATTCACAAAAGGTAGGACAGCCACGGATTTTTGGACTTGCTCTGGAGCAATGCTTTCAATCGGCGGTTCTATGGCGACATGATCAGTCTCATCAGACTGTTGGCCCATTTGTTTATACAAAAGGAAGCCAACTGCCAACGCCAGGACCACAATAATGGTCCGGTCCAGAGAACGGGCAGCTTTAGGTACCACCGATTGGCTGCGGTCGACATCTTTTTCTTTTTTCAGTCCTTCCGGTGTCATCTCGAAGGCCCAGGCAAAAATCAGAGCCGGAACAAAGCCAATGACCAGGGCAAACAACACATATCTTTGCGCAGTTTCCGGCAGGTTAAGCAGTGGCGCGAGAATGTCTGATAATTGCAACAACAGCCACGAGGCAACGCCATAGGCAATGCCTACCCGGAAAACGTTTCTTCTCTTTAGCTCTTCGAAAAAATTCAACCTAATTCTCCTTCCAAAAAGCTCGCGAGCAAAGGCTCGCTCCTACAACTATTTTTTTAACTAATCTCATGGCAGCAGGTTCATTTTCTTTAACATTGCTTGATAGCGAGGGTTGTCGTGAAGTGGTTTGTAATTAACCACCCACTTCATATGCACCCGCCATGGAGA
>JBLHGQ010000053.1:0-18443 GCA_047614505.1 Rhodothermales bacterium
ATATGTCGGCCCAGCCATAGATAACCAAGCACCCCAAGCAACAGGTTTGAGACTGTGCTTGCTGCAAACAGACCGGGCAGATCAAACAGGCTGCGACCCAGAAAGGCAAGCGGTAAAAATACAAAAATCACCCGCATGGATGAAATTGCCACCGCCGGCATTGGTTTGCCCATTCCGTTAAATGCCGAGTTCATTGACATCACCAGACCGTAGGCGCCGTAGGAAATTGGAACGATCCATAGGTAAGTAATAGCCACACTCTGGATCGGCGGTGATTCACTGAACAGTCCGGTGATGGGCCCGGAAAAGGTCATCAAAACCGCGGCAAGTACCAGACCCAGAATCGCGCAGAATCTGGACAAAACCCGCCGTGCTTCAAGCAAACGATCGAAGTGACCAGCACCGGAATTCTGACCGAAGAACGGGCTGGACACGGCAGACAGTGCATAAAACGGAATCAGGAACATGGGTTCAATTCGCATCGCTATGCCAAAACCAGCGACCGCATTGACGCCATAGGCCGCGACCATCGCAACTACGATTCCATTTGAGACCGGGATGATGGCATTGGTGATAATCGCGGGGATGCCGATGGTCAGCATATGCCGCCAGGATTCAAGAATGTCTTTGAATGGAGCAAAAGGACTGGCATAAACATGCAAGCGCACATGCAGGTGAAACAGGACTAACAGCAAAATGATGCCGGTTGAAATGACCGTGGCAAGCGCAGCGCCTTGCACACCCAACTCAGGGAAACCCCAAAGCCCGAAAATCAAAAGCGGATCCAGTGCCAGGTTTAGTAAAGCTGCTGCAGTAATAAATTTACTTTCCAGCAGGGTATTGCCCCGTGCACGCACGGATGCCAGTGATGCCCACAGGGCAACATCCAATGGCGCAACCCAGTACCAGGTGGTCATGTAGTCTGAAATAATTGGCATTAATTCAGAAGTTGCACCCAGCAATTTGAAAACAGGCCCGATGGTGGCCAGTCCAGCAAAACAAAGAACAAAAGCCACTGCCGTGGCAAGCACAACCGTATCGGTGGTTAGTCGTTTGGCCTGATTCTGATCGCCACGACCGATCGCACGGGAAACACATGAGGCTGCTGCGGCTTCAAAACCAATACCAATGGCGTAAATTAACCAGATAACAGGAAAGGTGAAACTGACTGCTGCCAGCGACTCATCACCCAGGCGGGAGATGAAAAACATATCAATTGCTTCAAACGAAAAAATAGCAATCAGTGACAAAGCCATTGGTGTGGCTTGACGCCGCAAGTGGCCACTTACTGGCCCTCTGGTCAGGTCTTGCCGGGATTCGCTCACTGGATTTTATTCCACTCGTTTTTGCTTGCCCTCGTGGATGAGGGAATCAGCGCGTATCGTATTATTTTCAAGGCTGGATAGCCAAACAAACCAGCCTTGATTTGAAAGAGCAGTGCAAATTAGCCTGGCAGGTTGGCTAGGGGAGGGAGTTATTGCAGGCTGGCTTTTATACTCTGAAGGAAAGCAGGGTCAAAACGGCCAATCTGGTCTGTTTTAGCAAGTATCACACCGCTCTGATCAAGCAGAATAACGCGTGTCGTGTGATTGAATTGCCCGTCGGGAAGCTTCTTGTATTTGATGCCAAGCACCGCAGCAATACTACGAAGATCCTTATTCAATGGTCTTGTCATCGTCCAGCGGCTGTCATTTACAGCATGGCGGGTCATGGTTTCAAGTAATGCCTCGGGCGTGTCGCCATCAGGGTCTATGCTGATGGTTAACACCCTCAGCTTTGCACGCTCCTCCGCAGTAAGGCTATATTCCATCAACTTGATGGTGCTGATCAACATTGGACAGACATGAGGGCAACTGGCATAAAACATGGTGATTAATACGGGAGAGCCCTGGTACAAATCCAGGCTGGTGAATTTCCCTGATTGGTCTTCCAGCGATGCCTGCAGATGATAAATCGAATCGGGCGGCAGCATTTCTTCTTGAGCCGGGGCGGTGACTGCAATAGTCAGCAGTGAAATACACAAAAGCAGCGAAATAATACCGCCCCCCCGGCGAGCGTGCTTGAGGATGCCAAAGCTGTTCATTGGCGGTTCATTGGTTTTTCTGGCCGTCACGGGCGCAGCGAAAGCCCAGATTTTTGGTCGTATATCGTGCCTCAAGCGAGCTGAGCAACGCAACACGCATCAGCACTGCATAATTTTCTTTCTGTTCCATGGTGATTGCGCCCGCTCCGCAAAACTGAAGCTGATCCGCTCCCCCTTGCTCGCGATTGTCTCCAGTGATCATAAAGGCATTGGCATCATCCACCCATTCCCAGACCAGGCCATGAAGATCGTATATGCCATAGAAGTTGGCCTCACCGGAATGGACCGGGCTCATTTGGGTTGCATTGGATTCCGAATACCACGACAGGATTTTCTGTCGCCAGTCATCCGATGACCTGGCATCGGCTAAGGTTTCACTCGCAGCAGCGGCAAACTCCCATTCGTACCAGCTTGGCAAGCGTGCCTCTTTCCATTGGCAATAGGCATTGGCAGCAAACCAACTGACCCCCGTCACTGGCAGTTCAGCTTCGTAAGTGCCCATAGAAATGGGATGTGACCAGCTTGAAAGGTATTGATCATCGACAAAAAGTGAAGCGGCTTTCCCACGTTGCCAATGTGGCTGATGCAGAACAAACCTCAAAAACTCTGCATTGGAGACGGGCGTTTCCTGTAAGAAAAAACCGTTAACCCGGATGAGGTTGTCACCCTCAGCTTCTGGAATAACAGACTCGAATTCACCACCCGGTATCTGGACAAAATCGTTGGCAAAAGTGTTCTGTGCAATGCTAAAAGCAAAGCACAGAACACACGCTAGCGAGTGGAGGTTTCGCATAGAAATTAATGAGCAGCACCCTTGGGTCTGTCTGTACCGGCGCGGATGCCTGCGACTTCCGTCGCACTGACAACGTCATTTTCATTGCCCCAACTATTAAGGACAAATGACAGGATGTTGGCGATTTCATCATCGTTCAACTGGCTCATAGGCGGCATCACGGAATTGTAGTCCACACTATTCACTGTAACCGGACCGCTCAATCCATTGAGCACAATTTCAATTGCCCTTAACTTGTCTTCCATCAGGTAATCAGACCCGGCCAACGGTGGGAAAACACTCTGAAGCCCTTCGCCATTTTGTTGATGACAGACAGAGCAGGTTCCGTTGTACAACACCATGCCGGCTTGAATTTGTTGCTCGGAGGTTGCCGTGCCGCCTAACTGTGCCTGGGAAATATCACTCATGATGGACAGGTCTTCGGCCATGACTTTGTCGCCCAGATAAACATTATCAACTTCCTTGCCGGAATAAACGGCAAGGTTGTCGTCGCCATCTACTTTGAGCATGCCCAGAGCACCCTTGTTAAAGGCTCTGAAAATCGAGTGGTCAACAATGATAAAAGTACCGGGAACTTCAACCCGAAACTCTGTCATCGCAGATCCACCTGCTGGTACGAGTGTCGTCTGCACATTCTCCTGAAAATGCGTTCCGCCTTCCCAGAAAACCTTATCAAAGATTTCACCAATCACATGAAAGCTGGAAACAAGGTTTGGACCGCCATTGCCTACAAATAGCCGCACAGTGTCCCCAACAGTCGCCTTAATGGCTTTATCGCCTACCAAGGCGCCTTCAGAGCCATTGAACAAGACATAAGTGGCATTTTCTTCGATCGCCTTTTGCATATCGAAAGGCTGGTGGCCTTTTTCGCGATATTTTCCTACCGTGTAGAAATCGCCCTGCATGACGTAGTACTCCTTATCTACCGGTGGTAGTCCTTCCGGTGGCTCAACCAGAATCAGGCCATACATACCATTAGCTACGTGCATACCAACCGGTGCGGTTGCACAGTGATAGACGAACAAGCCGGCATTCAGGGCTTTGAAGCTAAACACTGTTTCGTGGCCTGGCGCTGTGAAGCTCGACGAAGCGCCGCCACCCGGTCCGGTAACAGCATGCAGATCGATATTGTGCGGCATTTTTGAATCCGGATGGTTTTTCAGGTGAAACTCAACCGTGTCGCCCTGCCTGATACGGATAAAACTACCCGGCACGGTGCCACCGAATGTCCAGAAGGTGTATGTGACACCTTCGGAGATTTCCATATCAAGTTCACGTACCTCCAGATCGACAATCACTTTCGCCGGATAGTCACGATTTACCGGTGGCGGCACAAAGGGCGCAGTTGTCAATACTGCTTGAATGGGCTCGCCCTGTGGGGGACCCAGATCGCCCGCTGCTGAGCCACCCAAATCTGCCTGAATGAGACTGCTCGTAGTTGCCAATAGCAAAACGCCTAGCATCCTGTCTATTTTTTTCATAACGTCCTCGGCTTTTGATTAACAATGATAAAACTTGTGAGTATTATCCCGAAGGTGGGGTGAATAACATTGACCCAGATCATTCAGAAGCTTGTAGTGATTTGTAGCCAAAATTTGCTGGTGTCCTGGTAGATCAGACTGTCACCATGAAAGCTGGCAGCTTTAAGCAAAAAACCATATTTTTCTGCGAACTTTCGCGACGCGGAAAAGTCGATTTCGCTACCAAAGTCTTGATTGCCATCTTCGGCTGAAAAGTCGTGGTAAAGCGCATTCCAGGACCAGGTACCATGCTTTCCTTTTAAACCAATGAAAATGTCTTGCAGACCAGCGGCCGGGGTAGCGAGGAATTTATCGGCCCAGCCATTGAAAGCATGAAGAGTCGCTAATGGTGTGCGAAATGCCTGGCCGGGGCGGTCAGAGCTTCCTTCGAGCGACTCGAACCCGGCATAAATCGTAGCTGTCCGAAATGCGGCTGAAACATCGGCCCGCCAATAGTTAGCCTCAAAGGGTATGGGATTGTTACTGCCTTCTGATTGTCGTGAAAACTCAAAGTTGTAGGCGAGTTTTGACTTCGCTTTGGCCTTGCTATTAAAGCGAAAACCCAAACTGATATTTGATAATGAAGGGGCATCCTTGTTTTCGATGTCGTACCAATATCCTGTGAGCCTTCCCGAGTCGCCCAGATCATTGGAGATATTGAGCAGATGCGTGCTTTGATCGTGATCTCCGGCTGCAACATCATCTCCGAATATGCGATTAACGTTATCGATGTAGGCATACTTAAAATCAAGGCCGGTTTCTATCTTGTGATTGATTGAAACAGCATCGTATGTTTGCTCGTTTTGCCGCCAGCCTACATTGCCAATGAAGCGTGCATTATCAAATATGATTCTTTGTCTTCCCAGCTGTAACTGCGTACCTGACATATTTTTGTATTGGACGAATGCCTGATTAAGATCCCCTCCGGATGGGTCTGCTACCACCGGATATGGCGCGCGGTCCGCTGTGTTCCCCCCGCCTTCGTTGTAGTTATCCAAGCCAAAATCCGAGATATAGTCATATTCAACAAACAGGGAAAATCCACTACGTTCTGAAGTGAAGTAGTTAAGTCGGGTTCGTAGCGGTGCTGCGGCGGCATTTTTACCATTCAGTTCCTCATCTACCTGCTCTAGGCGCCAGCGGAAATCTGCATGAAACGTACCTTTTTCATCGATTTTGTCCATCTCCTCGAGAGCAGACGCGTCGAAAGTGGTAAATCCAAGTAGTGCCAGACAAACAATCCAAGTTTTCATGCCGACAGAATATTAGAGGCGCGGGCACAAGTTTTTGATGTAGATCAACAACTGAGCCTGAGGGTTGAACTAGTCTAGTTTCACTCACAAAGGCGGACGAGACACAGAATGTCTTCAACATTGAAGTTTGATCAGGGCTTGGTCGAAAAATACGGTGTATCTGGACCGCGTTACACCTCTTACCCTACTGCGCCTCAGTTTCACGAGGGTTTTGATGCGCAGGCATACAAACAGTTTGTAGCCAAAAGCAACCAGGATTTTATCCCCAGGCCATTGTCACTTTATGTCCACCTGCCATTTTGTCGTTCTCTTTGCTATTTCTGTGGCTGTCACAAAAAAATTGTCGGCTTGAGCAAGATGCCGGACGAGTATCTTGCCCACCTGCATTCTGAAATAGAATTGCAAGGCAAGTTGTTTGATCCTGACCGGGAAGTGATCCAATTGCATTTCGGGGGTGGCACTCCGACATTTTATGACGATCTGCAACTGCAGGAGCTTGTTGATCAACTGGGCAGGAATTTTAATCTTAGTAATTCGCAGGAGCGCGAATTTTCAGTCGAGATAGATCCACGTACGGTTGATGAAAAGCGAATTGAAAAGCTGGCAGGAATGGGGTTCAACCGGTTGAGTTTTGGTGTACAGGACTTCGATCCAGCAGTACAAGATGCGGTAAACAGAATACAGGACAAGTCTCACACTCTGGGCCTGGTTGAAACAGCAAGGGAAAAGAGCTTCAATTCGATTTCCATCGACCTTATTTACGGCCTTCCATTGCAGACGCTAAATTCATTCGGAGTAACACTCGACTCGGTCATCGATGCCAGACCCGATCGTCTCGCGGTATATGCCTACGCCCACTTACCTGAGAAATTCCGCGCCCAACGCATGCTCAAAATAGAAGACCTGCCTGATTCGCAAACGCGTTTTGAATTAATGCAGTTGACCATCGAAAAACTGACCGCAGCAGGCTATGAATATATCGGTATGGACCATTTTGCACTGCCGCAGGATGAGCTGGTCAAAGCGCGGCACACCGGTAATCTGCAAAGGAATTTTCAGGGTTACTCTGTGCTCCGAAACTGCGATCTGGTTGGGCTTGGTGCCAGCGCCATCGGCAAGGTTGGTTACAGCTATTCGCAAAATTACACAAATATTCGCCAATGGCAGGCGAGTGTCGAATCCGGAGAACTGCCCATTTGGCGTGGCATTAGCCTGCAAAGAGATGATCTCATCAGAAGGAAAATTATCGAATCCATTATGTGTCATGGAACCGTTAACCGGGATGAGATTGAGAACAGGTTCAATATTGATTACCTGGAATATTTTGCCGGTGAGATGAAATCACTTCAAAGCCTGGCAAATGATGGGCTGATCAAAATATCCGAAAACGGTTTTTCAGTCACGGAAATGGGTCTGGTTCTTTTGAGGGCAATTGCCATGGTTTTTGACCGGTTTCTCGTTAACGGCCATCGCAGCAACAGCTTTTCCAAAGTGATTTGAGTACAGTCAATACAGCGGTATTCCTTGCGTTTGAGTATCAAGGACCTTAACTTGTTGTATGGCTTCCTTATTTAAAGACTTGAGGCACGCAAGTAATGGAAATTAATATCTGCGGTCCTGGCTCTCCCGGCTTCTCCCGTTTTCCTGGCCGTTCTCAGGTTGCCTGCAGCCAGTGTGCTTTAGGGCAGCTTTGCCTGCCGCGCGGCCTCAATGAAAAAGATATGGAAAGTTTCGAGCAGATCGTCAACAAGTCCCACCCTATTCAGGGTGGTGAACATATTTGCAGGGCCGGGGATCGATTTCACTCAATTGCAGCGGTGCGATCCGGTTGTTTCAAGAGTTATGTGGTTGACCAGGAAGGTAATGAACAGGTACTGGGTTTTCACTTTCCAGGCGAAATCATTGGTCTGGATGCAATCCACACTGGGGTCCACCTTTCCAATGTTGCTGCACTGGATACGAGCGTGGTTTGTGGTATGGAATTTTCTTCAGTATCCGAAATGGCCAGGCGCATACCGGATTTACAGTCTGAAATTTTTCGCATGATGAGTGAGCAAATATCTGATTTGGAGCTAAATTCTTTTGACCTGACGGCAGACCAAAGAATCTCCCGCTTCCTTTTGTCTTTATCCGGGCGATTTGCACGTAGGGGTTATTCAGAAAAAGAGTTCAACCTGTCTATGTCACGTAAGGATATCGCCAGTCATTTACGCCTGGCCACCGAAACCGTCAGTCGGGTGCTTGCACGTTTCCAGGACTCGAAAATCATCAAGGTAAACCGCAAGAACATTATCATTCTCGATATGCCTGGTCTAAATAATCTGGCTGGTAAGCTATAAGCTCCCCGGAGCAATGTAGCATGCAAGCAGCACTGTCCCAGATTCAATTCCTGGACGGTTAAAGCCCGCTACTTGATCTCGATCAGGTTTGTGGTACACAGCTTTCTTTTGCGTTTGCGAATCAATATATACTTCGAAAAATATGGCAAATACAATTTCCCCACTGCTACTGGCAAGGCTGGTTTTCAGGCCTGGCGAAGTTTTTCAAAACCTGTCGGTCGCGCGACCAACGGCGAGTGATGTATTTTTCAGGCTTGCCGTCTGGATGATCGCCTTGCCTCCGGTATTCGCCTACTTTGGTTCGCTAAATTTCGGTTGGCGTCTGGGTGCAACAGAACCGTTAATGCTTTCAAAAGGCGAATTGGCCGGTATCAGCATCGGCTACTTTTTTACCTTGATGTTTGGCTTCATCAGCACTTCAATCGTTTCGCGTTGGATGTCAGTTACCTATGGTGCCCGCCATTCGCTTGGCATCCATTTCGCGATGATTTCAGTTGTCGGGGCGCCATTGGCTGTGGGTAGTGTTATCCACCTTTATCCGGATGTTTTCGTCAATGTTCTGGTGATGGTTCCAACGGTGATCTGGAGCATGTTCTTGTTGTACCGGGGTTTGCCTGTCGTACTTCAGATTAGCCCAGAGCGTGGGATGCTGATGTCATCAGCACTCATTGGATACCTGCTGGTTGCTGCTGTGAGTCTACTAGGGCTAACGGTCATTCTTTGGGGCTTTGGAATCGGGCCAAGGGTTGGAATTTAATCATGTCCGGAACAAGCAACAAGCAGCAGTATTACCACGACAGCGTAGTCAGGACACTTGTGCTGTTTTCCATGTTCTGGGCGATTGCAGGGATGGCTGCAGGCGTTTATGCCGCGGCCGAACTGGTGTTTCCATCACTTAATTTTGATTCGCCCTGGTTGTCTTATGGCCGTATCAGAAACCTGCATACCAATGTAGTGATATTCGGTTTTGGCGTTTCAGCCTTAATCGGAACGGGCTTTTACAGTGTTCAACGCACCAGTCATGTGCCGCTGTTTGCGCCACGACTGGCCTGGTTTGTTTGCTGGGCGTGGCAGGTGGCGATTGTGCTGGCCGGTATCTCCTTGCTGGCTGGCCATACTTCCGGCAAGGAATACGCAGAATTGGAATGGCCTTTGGATATCGCCATTGCAATCGTATGGATTTGTTTTGGAATCGTGTTTTTCGGCACGATTGCCAGACGCAAGATCAAGCCAATTTATGTTTCCAACTGGTTTTATGGTGCTTTGATTATCGTAATTGCCATGCTGCATATTTTTAACAGCCTGGCGATGCCGGCAACTTTGTTCAAGTCTTATTCTTTATTCGCAGGTAGCCAGGATGCCATCCTGCAATGGTGGTATGGGCATAACGCGGTAGGCTTTCTTTTGACAGGTGGCTTTCTGGGCATGATGTACTACTTTTTGCCCAAGCATTCAGGGCGCCCGATCTGGAGTTACAGGCTCTCGATTGTCGCGTTTTGGGCGTTTACCTACAGCTATATCTGGGCCGGCCCTCATCACCTGCATTTCAGTGCAATTCCTGAATGGGTTCAGTCACTGGCGGTTGTAATGAGTGTTATTTTGCTGGCGCCTTCCTGGGCCACCATGATCAACGGCATTATGACAGTCAGTGGTGCATCAAAAAAACTTCGGACTGATCCTGCGCTTAAATTTATTGTGTTATCGCTCGCCTTTTATGGTCTGGCAACCTTCGAAGGCCCGATGATGGCGATTCGTGGCGTCAATGTCATCAGTCATTTCACCGATTGGACCATCGGGCATGTGCATTCTGGCGCCCTGGGATGGAACGCCATGATCACTTTCGGCACATTTTATTATCTGGTACCGCGGCTTGTTGGCACAGAGCTGTATAGCGTGAGACTGGCAAATGTGCACTTCTGGATGGCGCTGGCGGGCACCATGCTGTACATACTGGCGATGTGGGGAGCAGGTGTGACGCAGGGTTTGTTGTGGTTGAGCCTGGATCAGTTTGGTGAGTTGCTGTATAGCTTTACCGACATTATGGCCAGCATGCCGCCTTATTATCTGCTGCGATTAGTGGCAGGTTTGATCTTCTTGGGTGGCACCCTGTTGATGGCTTTTAATCTATATATGACGGTCCGTGGGCGTAAAACTGTTCAGGTCAGTCCGCCATTAACCCATACCGCGGGAACAAGCTCATGAGCGGCGTCGGTCTTCATAAGAAACTAGAAAATAACACCGGACTGCTGATCTTCGGAATCCTGTTCGTGGCCTCAATTGGTGGCCTGGCTCAGGTCATGCCTGCTTTGTTTCAGGAATCGCTGTCTCAGGCATCAGCCAATACTGTGCCCTATAGCGCAACAGAACTGGCCGGGCGTGATATTTATATGCGTGAGTCTTGCGGAGTCTGCCATACCCAACATATCAGGCCTCTTCTGGCCGAGGTTCAACGTTATGGGCCCTATTCCCGGGCTGGTGAGTTTGTCTATGACCGTCCATTTTTATGGGGTTCCAAGCGAACCGGGCCCGATTTACACCGGATCGGCGGTAAGTACACAGATGAATGGCATTGGATTCATATGATGAATCCACGTTCTGTGGTGCCCGAATCCATCATGCCGGCCTATCCATGGCTTGCTGAACGAATGGCAAATGCAAGTGAAGACATCATTCCACGCATGAGGGCCTTAAAGAGACTTGGCCATCCCTACAGCGATGAAGAAATCAGCGCAGCACCGGAGGCGCTTGAGGGACTTACTGAGATGGATGTGATGATTATCTATCTGCAAGGCATGGGAACCTCATTCGACCCAGAGGCAGAGGCAGGTGATGGGCATGGAGAGGCACATTGACCTTTTTTCTCTTCACAGGTGATTTGCTGGTCATGGCGTTCATGATGGGCCTGGTGGTTTGGGTCTTTATGAAATCTTCCAAACGCACATTGGATGAATCTGCGCGAATTCCTTTAGAGGATGAATATGTGCCCGGGGATCTGAGTGACGATGGCTGATATGCCGACAGATTTCTGGAGCGGCTGGATAGCCCTCGTCACTGTAATCAGTCTGGTCGGACTGGCCTGGTTAGTTTTCAGTGTGTATTTCTCACCCGAGGGTCAGCACGAAGAGTCGCCGGTCTGGGATGAAACCCTAAGTGAGGGTTCAAATCCTGCTCCGATGTGGTGGTTTTGGTTAATTCTGGTGTTCCTGGTTTTTTCAGTTGCTTACCTGATGCTTTATCCCGGTTTGGGTAGCTACAAGGGTGCTTTGAAATGGTCCCAGGGTGGCAGGTTGGGTGAGAGTTTTGCCTTGTATGATTATGAATTTGATTCGATACGGCAAAATGTTCTGGAGTCATCTTTACAGGACCTGCAGGCCAATCCAGCTGTAATGATGTCAGCGGCGGGAATTTTCAGTCGCAATTGTGCTGCCTGTCACGGACCGAAAGCCAAGGGCCAGGCGGATATGTTTCCGAATCTCAGGGATGAAGCCTGGCAGTGGGGTAGTGAGCCGGCACAAATCGAACAGACCATCCGGGCAGGGCGACAGGCAGCCATGCCTGCATGGGAAACAGTCCTTGGGAAGGAGGGCGTTGAGCATGTATCAGCGTATGTCCTGTCTATTTCTACCGCAGGATCAGAACATCCCGGGGCCATTCAGTTTCAACAGTTTTGTTCAGCCTGTCACGGTGCGAATGGAAAAGGGAACGCAATGTTGGGTGCACCTGACTTGACAGATGCCGACTGGCTATATGGTATTGACGCTGTTGCTCACTCTATAGCCACCGGCCGCAATGGCCAAATGCCCGCCTTTGGCGACCGCCTGGATGATGTTCAAGTCCGAATGCTGGTGGCCTGGTTATCCAAAAAATAATAATTAATTTTTTTTAGGCCACACGCTGGCAAAAGCATTCAGGGTTAATCTGCCTGTTAAACAATCATCAGCCAACAAAGACGCATCGGGGATCATCGCGCTGTGTGGCACATCTCCTGAGTAGCACACCATGCGATTAAACTTTGCTTCAACCCTGGTGATTAACTCTACCGCCTGGTCAGATTCTCCGGGGTATTTTGGTGGATCACGAAACATCGGGTAACGCGTTTCTACAATACTTAATCCGCCATGCGGATCATTAATTTGCTTGCGTGACACGCTTTGCCAGAATTTTTCATCACGGTAACGGTAAAAGCCTGTGCCGCCCAGTTCAGGATTGTCAAATAAATAAACCAGTAGCGCAATATTTTCCTTTCCCGGATCTCTTCTATGGTCAGTGTGGGGTAATCGTTGAATCCAGGAAAAATCTTCAGGCAGAAGTGTGGTCAGAGAGATTTGGCAGGAATCTTCAATTTCGCTGCGGGCAAAGGAGAAAATACGACTCAAGCCGGTCCGCCAAAATTGAAACAACAGTTCAAGAGATTGAGGCTCCAGATCCAGGACCTCTCCTGGATAACCGCGCTGTGGTTTTTCGAAATCCGCCCGATGAGAATTGGCGTATTCCACCACTTCTTCAGGGTTGAGCAGGAAATCGTCAACGACAATCGCAAAAAATTGATCATTGATCGGCAAGCGCTCTATTACCGCAGTCGGGTTAACTCTGATTTTAAAGTGATTGCTCAATTTTATGATCCACTGAAAGTGCAAGCTTAATCGTCAGGTAGTGAATAATGCCAGAAATCATATTCCTTTCGAACAATAGCCTTGTGGGAATGTCCCGTGTACGGCACACTTTTGCCGCTCCGGAGTAATGAGAACGCTTTTCTATGCAAATACAGCAAGACCCAAATTCCTTATCGGTACGTCAAGTCTATGATCTTGCCCTCAAAACTGAGCAAGCAGGAGAGGACGCAGAAGCAGAATTGATTTGCAGAAAAGCGCTGCCTTCATTCGGTACGGACCCCAATATTCTAAGCTTATTGGCGGAAGTGGTTTTGAAGCAGCGACGCCCACAGGAAGCCAGGCGGTGGTTTGAAAAAGTACTGAAGCTTCACCCTGATTATCCACGTGCCCTGGAAGGTCTGGGAAAAGCTTATTTGAAGGAAAGAAAGGCTGGCAAAGCCTTGAAGTATCTGCAGCTGGCGGCTGAGAAACTGCCCAACCGTGCTACAACCCAATTCGCGCTGGGTCGGGCACTTGCCTCTGCCGGGCACGGTGTCGAGGCTGATAAGGCGTTCGACCGTGCTTTCGAGCTTGACCCCAAAAAGGCAGCCGTTGCCAAAGCAGTCAATGCACAGCGCGATGGGCAGATAGATGTTGCGGAAAAAATTCTGCGTTCAGTGCTGACGGATGATCCTGATGATGTTACTGCGTTGCGATTGTTAGGAAACATCGCGGCCGATTCCAATCGTTGGGGAGCAGCACGAAAAATGCTCACAAGAGCAGTCAAACTTGCACCTGACTTCATATTAGCCTGGGGCGATCTGGCGATGTTGAGCCTTAAGCAGGAGCGATTTGAAGAAGGGCTCGAACATATTGGTCATGCCATCAGCCTGGATGCGAAACTGCCCTACACCTACGTGATTAAGGGCAATATTCTGGCCAAGGCCCAGCGTCATGATGAAGCACTCAAAACCTATCAACAAGCGATAGACCTGAGCCCGGGGCATGGCGGCGCGCTTTCTGGGCAAGGGCATGTGCTCAAAACCATCGGTCGTCAGGAAGAGTCAATTGCGACCTACAGGGAATGCCTGAAAAACCACCCTGCGTTGGGCGAAGCGTACTGGAGTCTGGCAAATCTCAAGACCTTTGAATTCAATCCTGAAGAAGTTGAAACCATGCTGGCACTGGTTGAAGACGAGACTTTGGAGGATGAAGCGAAAGTCAATATGCTGCTATCTCTGGGCAAGCATTTCGAAAACGAAAAGGAGTACGACAAAGCCTTTGAGCATTACCAGCGTGGAAATGATCTGCGTCGGGGCCATGAAGTATATGATCCGGTGCAAACTCAGGTGATTCACGACCGGATAATCAAAGTATTTGATCGTGAGTTCATTGAGGGCCGTGATGGCTCTGGCGACCCTGATCCGTCACCCATCCTGATCGTTGGCCTGCCCAGATCTGGTTCAACTCTCATTGAACAGATTCTTGCCAGTCATAGCCAGGTAGAGGGCACAATGGAATTGCCGGACCTGGCTCGCGTGATTAAGGAAATAAACAGGGCACGAAAAGATCGCATTGAATTTCCAGAGGCAATGGCCGAACTCAGCTTGGATGATCTTAAAGCCTTGGGTGGCCAATATCTTAAATCAACAATGCGCTACCGAACCGGCAAACCTTACTTTATCGATAAAATGCCAAACAACTTTCCCAGTATCGGTTTATTGCATCTGATCTTGCCAAACGCCAAAGTGATCAACGCCCGCAGGCATCCGCTGGATAGTTGCATGGGCTGCTACAAACAGCTTTTCTACCGTGGTCAGTCTTTCACCTATGATCAATTTGAATTGGGTCAGTATTACATTCAGTACCAGCGCGTTATGGATCACTGGCACGATGTGCTTCCAGGCAGGGTACTTGATGTTCAGTATGAGGAAATGGTGCTGAACCAAGAGGCTCAAACCCGACGATTGCTGGAGTATTGCGGGTTGCCCTGGGAAGATCAGGTGATGCGCTTTTATGAAACTGAAAGAGCTATAAACACCGCCAGTTCAGAGCAGGTCAGGCAACCTATCTATAAAGGCGCGATGAACTTCTGGAAGAACTATGAGGAGCACCTTGGTGAGATGATCGAGATTCTCGAGCCTTTGTTAATAGACCTGCCGGAGGAAGACCGCCCCAAAGCTCTGCAAAACTGAAACAATTCGCGATGGCAATTGCTCCGCAATCGCACCATCGCTCCTACACTTTGATCTGCATCTTCGTCAAACGAAGCGTAGGAGCGAGGGTGTATTTGCATCGCAAATACCCTCGCGAAGCTTTTTAGTCATCGCGAAGCTTTTAGCCATCGCGAATTGCCTTGGTTAGCACCACCTCCAGGCAGAGCTAAACCTGTGGCATATGGCTGAGGGGCAGGTAGTCGAATATAAAAGTGATGCGGTCTTCTTTGCCATTGTTCATGACACTGTGGTTCTTCTGGTTATTGATCTCATAGGCCTGTCCGACTTTGAGTCGGTGTGGCCGACCATCAATCATAAATCTCACACCCGGGTTAGTCGTCACCGGAATGTGGATTCGATGTGCATTGACAAAAGACTGGTGGGTATCGCGGTGTGGCGAAATGATGCCACCAGCAACCAGCTTGGCAGCCATGGCACGAATGATGGTGCCACCAGGTGGGTAAAAGGTTTCAATAATGTGGTGCATCAACGGTACAGCGGTATCTTTCAATAAATCCCAAGACGGCTCTTTGGTAACATTAAGCTCGGGCCAGCCACTGCAGAACACCATCACAAGTGACTGAGTGTATTCATGCACTGAATATGCATTTTGCCGGTACTGCTGGGCTGCCCAATCAGATTCGTCTCTGGCCAGAATCGCATCAATCAAGGGCTGAGAATCGACTTCTCCAAAATCTTTTGTTGTGCCTTCAAATTCCATTAACTTTCTTCCAAAATGACGCCGAAAAATTTCTATGAATTATAGCTCAGAGTACTATCTATCTATCTTCCTTTTACGAGATGCGTCGTAGGACATCACACGAATATCGATATAAGTCATTGATAAATTAATTTAAATGACTGGGAGTTGCAACTTCGAATTGCAATTTTATTTAAGTCATCCTATTATCCGTTGAAGTCAAATTACTTAGTCTAGCAGAGGGCCCAAGAATGTCGCAGTCTACAAACCATTCTCAAGAGTATTTTTCTATTCGTCCTAATAAATTATCTTACGCCATTTCCGCTGTTCTGGCCGTTCCAGCAGCGACTGCTGTAGCACAGGATCAGGATGAGGAACCTAGAGGTGGGTTCCTCGAAGAGGTGCTGGTAACCGCGACCAAGCGTACCGAAAGCATGCAGGACGTTCCTCAGAGCATTCAGGCAATTTCAAGCGCCGAAATCAAGCAGGCCGGAATGAAGTCGCTTGATGATTACATTCGGTTTATTCCGAGCATGTCTTACGTTAGTGCAAACCCTGGTTCTGCAAAAGTTATTTTCCGGGGAATTGCTGATGCTGAAGATACTTTCATTGCTCAACCATCGGCTGCCGTCTATCTTGATGAGCAATCACTGACTTTGAATGCTACACCTGATCCTCGAATGGTTGATATAGAGCGTGTAGAGGCATTGGCTGGTCCACAGGGCACGCTATATGGTGCGAGTTCTCAGGCTGGTACCTTAAGGATCATTACCAATAAACCTGATCCTGCCGGCTTTGAAGCAAATGTAGACTTTTCTCTGAAATCGATGAGCGAAGGCGACTCCAGTTACGATGTTAGTGCCATGGTAAATATTCCCATGAGTGAAACCTCGGCCATCAGGTTGGTCGGTTTTTCTGCGAAAGAAGGCGGTTTTATCGACAATGTGCTCGGTACTACGCCCCGCTTTGGTTTGTACACCAACGAATCTGTAGTGCAGGATGATTTTAACGAAGTCAATATCAGTGGCGGCAGGATTACAGCCCGGTTTTTCCCGAATGATGATTGGACAGTCACCACGGGTGTCGTTTACCAGAAGACTGAATCCGATGGGCGGCCCGAAATGGATCAGACCTTGGGAGATTTGAAAGTTATTCGTTTCCGTCCTGACAAAGAGTATGACAATCAGGACTGGACTCAGTATTCGCTTACCGTTGAAGGCGATGTAGGTTTTGCCGAATTTGTGTCGGCAACTTCCTATTTCACACGGGACTGGGAATATACCCAGGATACAACATCATATGCCTCCTATTTTGGCACGTTCTGTTATGGCGGCAGTTACGATGCGGCGGGCTACTGGCAGCCTTATGTGGGTGGTTATAGTAAATATTGCTTCCAGCCGGCAGGTGTTGGTAATTATTACAACGATCCAATTGGCTATCTGAAAAATACACAGAAGAACACCAAATTTGCTCAGGAATTCAGACTGGCAGGTCAAAGTGACAAATTGGATTGGGTGGCTGGTGTTTTTTATGAGAAATCAACGGAAGACTGGGATTTCACTACAGTAACAGATGGTTACTCACAGTCTCAGGCAATTGATAATTACGCAGCAGGCAGACTGCTGTGGTCTGGATATCCAATACCTTCGGTCTACAATAATGATGACGTATGGTGGAACTCGTTTGATCGTTCAGACTTTGTGCAAAAAGCTATTTTTGGTGAAGCAACTTTCCATGTAAATGATAAAGTGGATGTCACTGTTGGTGGCCGTTACTTTGAGCGGACGATGGAAAAAACTTATTGGGTTGAACAGCCATCTGACAATCTAGGAAGCGATGGTATTCTTCACCCAACAAGTGACGACACAGATTTTGTGCCCAAGTTCACACTTAAATACACCCTCAACGATAACGTAATGGTTTACGGCCTGTATTCAGAAGGGTTCCGGCCTGGCGGCACCAATCGTGGTCGTGGTCAACCATTTCACCCACCATCATTTGCTGCAGATTCACTCGATAACGTTGAATTTGGTGTCAAGTCTGTGTTGGCGGATGGTAGGGTCCGATTGAATGCAACTTTCTTTGATATGTCGTGGAATGACTATCAGTTGGAAGTCGTAGACCCAAGTAATATCAAGTGTGACGCTGCCAATGCTCTGCCTCCACCAAACTGCGGCCAGCCGTGGCAAAAAGTGGTGGCCAATGTTGGTAACGCGTCATCTCAGGGGTTGGAAATTCAATTAGACGCAGCATTTAATGAACACCTGACCTGGGGCGTGAACGGTACGTGGCTGGATGCGGTGCTTGATCAGGATGTAGAGTTTAGCCCGGGTAATTTCGTTCCGAAGGGCACTCGTCTCCCATTGTCACCGGAATTTAAAGCATCTGCGTATGCGACATACGAGTGGCCAGTAGATTGGCTCGGTGGAAGCAGTGCGTATGTCCGCCTGCAATGGAGCCATGTTGGCGATATGTTCAATCAGGTTGAACCGCTTGGATTGCCAGCACCACAATTTGTGCAACCATCTTATGAGATCAGCGATCTCAAGTTTGGTGTGACCGGTGATGACTGGACGATTCAGTTGTTTGTGAACAACCTGACAGATGAGCGGGCCGTATTGTTCGATAATCCATATGACTTTGATTATTTCTTTGGTCGTGGAAAGCAGACGGTTAATCGTCCGCGTGAAATCGGAATTCGATTCAGCAAGTCGTTCACCGATTAAAACCAGTTTTAAATGAGAAATAAAAAAGGGACCTTTGGGTCCCTATTTTATTTCTGGCTGCTTATTAGAACGTGGGAGCAATAGTGCGTTTGCCGTAGGAGCGATGGTGCGATTGCATGTAGGAGCGATGGTGCGATTGCATGTAGGAGCGATGGTGCGATTGCATGTAGGAGCGATGGTGCGATTGCATGTAGGAGCGATGGTGCGATTGCATGTAGGAG
>JBLHGQ010000054.1:0-18275 GCA_047614505.1 Rhodothermales bacterium
ATTCCAGACCATCCAGAATGTCATCAACCCTGGCAGCGTCAAGATTCTCATGATAGTGCCCGTCAACAACCATCATTGGTGCGCCGCAGCAGGCTGCAAGGCATTCTTCTTCAACAATTAATGTAATCCGGCCATCAGGTGTCGATTCACCCATTGTGATACCCAGTTTCTTTTCCACGTGCTCGACAATTTCTTCTGCACCATTGAGCCAGCAGGAAATATTTGTGCAAATATTAACCTTGTGCTTTGCGGTAGGGTTGCGGTCGAACATTGAATAGAAACTGGCGACTTCAAATGCCCAGACCGGAGGTATTTCAAGGTATCCAGCAACGGCTTGTATCAGCTCAGAATTTAACCAGCCACCATTTTGCACCTGCGCAGCCATTAGTGCCTGGATCACCGCAGATCGTTGCTTTCCTTCAGGAAACTTGGCAACCCACACATCGATCGTGGCACGGGTCTTTTCGCTAAGGACTGTGGCGCTGGTATCGACTTTCTGAGCCTTGTTGTTCATCAGCGATCAACCTCGCCAAATACAATATCCTGCGAACCAATCACAGCCACCACGTCGGCCAGCATGTGGCCTTTGACCATTTCATTCATCGCTGAGAGATGCGCAAAGCCAGGCGCCCGGAAATGTGCCCGGAATGGCTTGTTGGCGCCATCAGACACAAGATAGCAGCCAAATTCACCCTTTGGTGCTTCAACCGCTGCATAGGTTTCGCCTTCAGGTACGCAGTAGCCTTCGGTAAACAGTTTGAAATGGTGAATCAGCGCTTCCATGTCATCTTT
The DNA here is from genome assembly GCA_047614505.1 of Rhodothermales bacterium. Taxonomy (GTDB): domain Bacteria; phylum Pseudomonadota; class Gammaproteobacteria; order Xanthomonadales; family SZUA-36; genus JABDJL01. The sequence goes on from JBLHGQ010000054.1 coordinate 793, forward strand.
CATTTCCTCGCGGGTCGGAGGAATAACTTTAAAATTCTTGAGCATGACGCGTCCCGGATTGGCACGCAGCCAATCTACGCATTGAAGGATAATTTTTGCTGATTGGCGCATTTCCTCTACCCGCACCAGATAGCGGTCATAGCAATCACCATTAACACCTACCGGGATGTCAAAATCCATTTCATGGTACATGGCGTAAGGCTGTTTTTTTCGCAGGTCCCACTCCACTCCGGAACCACGCAACATTGCACCGGTAAAACCAAGCTGCATCGCCCGCTTCGGTGAAACCACTCCAATATTGACAGTTCGTTGCTTCCATATCCGGTTATCAGTCAGCAAGGTTTCATACTCGTCAACCTTTGAAGGAAAATCTTTGGCAAACGCCTCAATAAAATCCAGCAGGGTACCTTCACGCCACTCGTTCTTGCGTTTCAGGTCTTTGCCCTTGGTCCACGGCGACTCTTTATACAGTGGCACCTCATCCGGAAGGTCCCGGTACACTCCGCCAGGCCGGTAATAGGTCGCATGCATACGGGCACCAGATACTGCCTCGTACATGTCCATGGTCATCTCGCGTTCGCGAAATGCATACAGAAACAGCGTCATCGCACCAAGATCCAGGCCGCTGGAACCAATCCACAGCATATGATTCCCTATGCGGGTTATTTCATCAAACATGGTGCGGATATATTGAGCTCTGACAGGCGGTGCAATACCCAGCAGTTGTTCGATAGCACGCACATAGGCATGCTCGTTGCACATCATGGAAACGTAATCAAGACGGTCCATATAGCCAATAGTCTGGTTGTACGGCTTGCTTTCAGCGAGCTTCTCGGTCGCACGGTGCAACAAACCGATGTGGGGATCAGCACGAACGACTGTTTCACCATCAAGTTCCAGAATCAGCCGAAGCACACCATGTGCTGCAGGATGCTGAGGTCCGAAATTCATGGTGTAATTGCGAATTTCAGCCATCTTCAATCGCTTCCCAAAGAGTCATTATCAGCCGCCCCATCCGCAGCAAGATCAATATCGTCAGCCTTATATCTCGAATCCTGACGAATGACTCGTGGAACCAGCACCCTTGGTTCAATTTCTACCGGTTCATAAACCACACGGGCCTTCTCTTCGTCATAACGCACCGCGACATTTCCAATTAAAGGGAAATCCTTTCGGAAGGGGTGACCAGTGAACCCATAGTCGGTAAGAATCCGACGCAAGTCCGGGTGCCCTTCAAACACGATACCAAGAAGGTCAAATGCCTCGCGTTCATACCAGTTGGCTGAACTCCAGATTTCGACCAGAGAAGGAACCATGGGAAACCCCTCGTCACCGGCAAAGACACGTACGCGGAGGCGACGATTGTGATGAATTGACAACAAATGAATCACCACAGCAAATCTTTGCTCAATGTCACCCGATTCCGGCAGGTCTTTCCACTTAAACCTGCCCGGTCCCAACCCTTCGACTCCGCGACTATATCCTTCAAAAGTCGCGTCTGTGGTTTCCCACTCTGTTTGACCGAAACCGAGATAATCAACCCCGCACAAATCTGTCAGTTGCTCAAATGAAAACTGGGGATCGTCCCTGAGTGACCTTGCCACTTCCAGCAAGTGATCAACGTGAACTTGAGCGGTAAGCACTTTTTGCCCTGAACCGCTTATGGTCATAAGCTGGCCAAATTTGGCTTTGAGTTCAGAAGAAAGTGTAGTTCCGGTCATTATTGTTAACGGGCAATGGTATTGGTACGGCGGATTTTTTTCTGCAACTGAAGAATTCCGTAAATTAAAGCTTCAGCCGTCGGTGGGCAACCGGGCACATATATATCAACCGGTACAATTCGATCACACCCTCGGGTTACCGCGTAGGAGTAATGATAATAGCCGCCACCATTTGCGCAGGAGCCCATGGATATAACCCATTTGGGATCCGGCATCTGGTCGTAAACCTTGCGCAAGGCAGGTGCCATTTTGTTGACCAGGGTACCCGCCACAATCATCACATCAGATTGACGGGGGCTGGGTCGGTAGATGACACCGAAGCGGTCCAGATCATAACGTGAAGCACCAGCCTGCATCATTTCAACTGCACAACATGCCAGGCCGAAAGACACGGGCCACATAGAACCCGTCCTCGCCCAATTGACTAATTCGTCGAGTGATGTGGTCACTGCGCCACGGTTAAGGATGGGATTATTATCCGCGCCAGGGCGCAGGATATCGTCAACCTGGTTGAGTTCTGCTACTCCCATTCAAGAGCTCCGCGTTTCCAGACAATAAAGAAACCGATGATCAGTTCCAGAACAAAAACAAGCATCGCTACGAACCCATACATACCGAGTACATCCAGTGCAACTGCCCAGGGGATGAAAAAAGCTATTTCAAGATCGAAAATGATGAATAGGATTGCAACGAGGTAGTAACGAACATCAAATTTCGTACGGGAGTCTTCAAAAGCTTCGAATCCGCATTCATAAGGTGAAAGTTTCTCTGCATCGGGATTACGCGGCCCTAGCAAACCGCCGATAAGGACCAACGCAATGCCCATAACGGTTGAAATTCCGAGAAATAAAAGAACCGGAAAATATTCAGCAAGCATACCTTATTCCATCGGTGGATCATCCCACCACTAACAAACTGGTGCCCAAGGCCGGACTCGAACCGGCACGGCTTTCGCCACTACCCCCTCAAGATAGCGTGTCTACCAATTCCACCACTTGGGCAAAGACCTGAATCGTATTCAGGAAACGCTATCAACCATCACTTGGATCGTCACCGGTGTCATCGTCGGAGCCCGCATCATCCTCGGTTTCCGGAACTGACAGTGATTCTGCATCTACCTGCGGCAAATCACCCTGCGGTAGAGCCTCGCTTGAGGTATCCCCTGAAGTATCTAATACAGGAAGATCAGAGTCTTGACCTGGATCATCCAGAGCTGGTAAATCCAGAGGATTCCCGTCACTAACCGGTTCCTGTATCTGCGCTGACCCGATTACTCCGAGATCAGTATCAGGTGTGGAGACGGTGCGGGAAACTATCACTGCCATGCTCAAACTGATGGAGCAGAAGAACAAGGCGAGAATCCAGGTAGTGCGGGACAGGAAAGAACCTGCACCACGCGAACCGAAAACCGTTCCCGAAGCTCCACTACCAAATGCTGCCCCAGCTGTCGCTCCAGCTCCGCGTTGCACTAGAATGAACGCAACCATGGCGATGGCGATTAAAACATGAAAAATATTTAAAACCTGCATTTTTTTACAATCTCTTCAGTGGTCCGGGCGATTTAATCTTGAAATTGACAGATGGCGAGAAAGTCTCCAACGGTCAGAGAAGCACCCCCAACCAACCCACCGTCAATGTCGTCCCGTGCAAATAAATCGGCGGCATTGGAACCGTTCACGCTGCCGCCGTACAAAATTCGTAATTGACCGCCTATTGTACCATCCAGCCTGACAAATTTGTCACGTATGAACGCGTGAACAGACTGAGCCTGATCCGGACTCGCGGTCAGACCTGTTCCGATAGCCCATACCGGCTCGTAAGCTACAATTGCAGTCGAAAACCCCTCAATACCTACCATCCCCAATACTGCATCCAGTTGCCTGGAAACAACATCCTTTGTCTTGCCTGCTTCACGTTGCTCGATGGTTTCACCAACGCACAAAATGGGCTGCAATCCGCTGGATAATGCCGCCTTGAAACGTTCGGCAACATCATTGTCATTCTCACCGTAAAGTGATCTGCGCTCAGAATGACCTACCAGCACATAACGGCAGCCAAATTCCTGCAACATAGATGCTGATATTTCCCCGGTATGAGCACCTTTGGGCGCCGCATTTACGTTTTGTCCGCCCCATTCGATTCTGCTGTCAACCGCCAACGACTGCACCAGAGGCAAATAAGGAAAGGGAGGAAATACAAGCACATCTGCTTTGCAGGACTCATCCAGTCCGGAAATAATGCCATTAAACAACTCGCGAATCATGGCTTGTGAACCATTCATCTTCCAGTTTCCTGCAACCATAATCTTTCGCATGTTCTGTACTCTGGGCTCAGTCGGCATTGCGCGCGCAAGGATACAAGCAGGTGCGGTCTGCTGCAAGGATGAGTGCAGCATTTTCTTGTAGTAGCATGTAGTCAATCCTTAGCGAAACTCATACATGAAAGCAGCAAGTCATAAGATGAACACAGACGTAACACCGTGGGCACTGGTCACCGGAGCTTCAGCTGGCATCGGCGAGGAATTTTGCAGACAGCTCGCAGCCGGCGGCTATCATCTGGTGCTCGTTGCGCGCAGGGAAGACCGACTACGCTCGCTGGCCAACGAATTACGAGACAAACACGGCACCACCAGTCTTATTCTACCCACAGACCTTTCCGAGCGAGGCGCCTGTGCCGCAATCGCAAGCCGTTTGGACAGAGAAGAGGTTCACATAGAGTTTCTGGTGAACAATGCCGGATATGGTCTGCCTGGCAGGTTTGTAGATAGCCAATGGAGCAAACAGGAAGACTTCATTCAATTGATGGTGACGGCAGTATGTGAACTCACCCACCATTTGTTACCCGCTATGCAAAAAGCGAAAAAAGGATATGTCATCAATGTGTCTTCTGTCGCTGGTTTGGTACCGGCTTCTGAGTCGCATACCCTGTACGGTGCGAGCAAATCTTTTCTGATCTATTTTTCCGAGACATTGGCTTTGGAAAATATTTTCCACAGCGTAAATGTCAGTGCCTTGTGTCCGGGATTCACCTATAGCGACTTTCACGACGTAAACGGAACCCGTGAAATGATGAACAAATTGCCGAAGTCAATTTGGCTAAACGCGGAACAAGTAGTTGCTTATGGCATCGATTCGGTAATCCGCAGGAAACCTCGTGTGATTGCAATCCCGGGTATTTATTATCGAATTTTGATCAAACTGATGCGTTATCTCCCTGGAATTGGACGGCTAATGGTCAAGCGTACTGCCAGCCGATTCCGCAAGCTTGATTAGCGCGAAAAAATACCTATTCAATTCCAACCAATTTCCAGCGCTGTTGCAGGCCCGATGACGCAACTGTCAAGTGAGCGTGGCATGATAGCTGCGGTCTCGGAGACGGCGATTCGCCCACCCATTATTTCAGCCAGTATTTGTGGGTAAAGGGGTACACGGCCTGGTTGTGCCAGGCCAATTGGATAAATTGGCTGACTTGTGGACAAATAATATTTATCTGTGGCACCCAGAATATGTAGCAACTCATGTGTAATCACCATCCGGTTGAGGGGGCCATTAGATCGCGACGCGAAGGCATTAACAATACCGTACATGCCGTTTTGGACTCCTACCGAACGCTCAGTAAAATCAGGCTGATCAACATCGTGATACAGCACAAACATCTGAATGTCGGCGCTTGGAAGATTATCCTCACGATCTTTACGCCAGACCCACCAGCGCATTTTCAAACTCCAGATCACAGTACTGACAAGATCTCCTTCAGCAGGAATAGCAGGTGGTTGTTCAGAATCAGGTGCTGCCATCTGCAGCATGATCGGTGTGTTCAAATCACGCCCGTAGTGAATGGCCTGCTCACTGATAAATTCCCCGATTTCAGCAAAAGACGCTGATGAAAGGTTGTCTATATACGTCCCGACTTCGTCAGCTGAACCGGTCAGTACCGGGTAAATGGTAATCCACACCGGCTTTTCCCAACTGCTCATGCGGGATCGGGTTTTCCATTGATTTGCAGCAACCACAAACAACACGGTGAGCAGGATGAATACCCTGATAGACTTAAAGAAACTCACGACCCGGCGATAGTTAAACCGTCAAGCAGAATAGACCCTGCTTGAATATTAGACCTCTCATCACGGTCATCACCGATAGACCTGATAGCAGAAAACATTTTTGTAAGGTTTCCCGCTATTGTGACCTCTTCGACCGGGTAGACGATCTGGCCATTTTCCACCCAAAAACCACTCGCTCCCCGTGAGTAATCGCCAGTTACCATGCTAACGCCCTGACCCATCACCTCGGTCACCAGCAGGCCACAATCCATATCGCGCAGCAGCTCATTAAAGGAGGATTTATGCCCTGTCAGGCGCAAATTGTGGACACCACCTGCATTGCCGGTAGTTTCCAATCCGAGCCTGCGCGCTGAGTAACTTGACAAAACATATCCGTTTAGTACGCCTTGATTAATGATTTCACGCTCATTGGTAGCCACCCCTTCCGAATCGAATGCCGCACTACCTACTGCGCGTTGCAGAAAAGGGTGCTCGGTGACCCCGAACCATTCCGGAAAAAGTTGCTGACCAAGAGTGTCTTTAAGGAACGAAGCATTCCGGTAAAGCGCTCCTCCAGAAATTGCCCCGATAAAATGACCAATTATTCCTCTTGCAACTTCAGGTGCAAAAAGCACTGGCAATCTACATGTCTTGATTTTTCGTGCGCCTAGCCTGGCTACTGTGCGCCTGGCTGCCTCTGCACCGGTTGAAGCAGGAGTTTCAAGATCGCCAAATGAACGTCTTGAGTCATACCAGTAGTCCCGTTGCATTGACTCATTCTTCCCGGCGATAACAACACAACTCTGACCATAGCGGGTACCGCCGGATCTGCCCCTGAAATCATTTGAATTCCCGTATACCGACAGCCCGACTTCTGATGAAGATGATCCACCTTCGGAATTGCTGATGCGCTTGTCAGCCAGCGCTGCCGCTTCACATTCGAGCGCGCGTTCGATCGCCTCTTCAACATCCAGCGGTCTTGGATGCCACAAATCGAGATCCGGGAAACTGCAAGCTAGCCGATCAGGGTCAGCAAGGCCATTGCATTTATCCTGTGCTGTGTATTTCGCGATATCGAGCGCATGTTGAACGCAATTTTTGACCGAGCCAGGCTGCAGGTCAGCGCTACTTGCATGCCCCTGGCTGCGGCCGACATACACGGTAACCGAGATACCGCGATCACGATTATGTTCAAGCGTTTCTACTTCGCCCAGCCGAACATTGACGCTCATACCTGCGTGCGTACTGGCACTGGCTGCAACCTCGTCGGCTCCGCTTTTCTTTGCCAGACTCAGTGCTTCTTCGACATGTTGAGTCAACAAATCAAGTTCCTGTTCGCGGTCAGGCATGCCCTGCGCTACCATTGCTTTTTCATTCATGATTTGCTGTTTCACTTATTGGATATCTGATGAATTTTAATGCCCCCGACGACATGGAATTACCCCCCAGCAAGAGTCAGCGTAAGCGCGATGCCCGATTGGTTTTCGAGCTTGCCCGTGACCTCGTGGCAATGAGTAACCGGCAACTTTCGGCTTTGCCGATTGAGGTTGATCTTCGCAGCGCTATCGATTTCGCTCAAAACATCAAAGCGCATGTTGCACGTAAGCGACAAGTTCAGTTTATAGCCAAGATGATGCGTAGCAGCGATGTCCTGGCAATCCAGGAGGCGCAGGCTGCCGTTGAAATGAACGCCAGGCAAACTACGGTCCGTCATCACAGGGTTGAGGCCTGGCGGGACCACCTGCTGCAGGGAGGTGACGAGGCTCTTGCGCAATTGCTTATGGTATTCGAAGGCTTCGACATCCAGGCACTTCGCCATCTGATCCGGAATGCACGCAAAGAATCTGAAACCGGCAAGCCACCTGCCACAGCCCGAAAATTGTTCAAACTATTGCGTGACATGGATAGTGCACAGGATTTGCCGCCCGCACCCGAATAGCAGGAACCCCCAAATCGAACATGCCACAGAACCCGTTCAGTCACGTGTCGGTGCCGCCAACCGTGAGTTCGTCAATTCGCAGTGTCGGCTGACCAACACCTACCGGTACACTTTGGCCTTCCTTGCCGCACACGCCAATGCCTGCATCCAGTTCAAGATCATTACCGATCATGCTGACCCTGGTCATGGCGTCCGGTCCATTACCTATCAAAGTGGCACCCCGCACAGGTCTTGTCACCTTACCGTTCTCAATCAGGTAAGCCTCGGAGGCTGAAAACACAAACCTCCCGGAGGTAATATCAACCTGACCGCCGGCAAAATTGACAGCATAAAGTCCATTTTTTACTGAGCTTATGATTTCTTCCGGCTCGCGCTCTCCAGCGAGCATATAAGTGTTGGTCATGCGCGGCATAGGCAGGTGGGCAAATGACTCGCGCCGGCCATTGCCAGTAGGCGCCATATTCATCAACTTGGCATTCATTTTGTCCTGCATATAAGTTTTTAATACGCCATCTTCAATCAGAACGGTCATTTCAGTCGGTGTGCCTTCATCATCAATGGTCAGGGAACCGCGACGGGCAGCCAAAGTGCCATCATCCACAATGGTTACACCTTTTGATGCCACTTGTTCACCGATACGACCGCTAAAGGCCGAGGTTCCTTTACGATTAAAGTCACCTTCCAAGCCATGACCAACAGCCTCATGTAGCAAAACACCGGGCCAACCCGGACCGAGCACAACCGTCATGGTTCCAGCGGGTGCATCTTCAGCTTCCAGGTTTACCAATGCCTGTCGAACCGCTTCATCCGCAAAAGTCTGCCAACCCTTGTCCTGTACCAGTTGAGTGTAGTCAAAACGGCCACCACCACCATCACTGCCTTGTTCCCTGCGCCCGCTTTGCTCGGCAATAACGGTCACTGAAAGTCTGACCAGAGGACGGATGTCAGCGGCAAGTGAACCGTCGGCTGCCGCCACCAGAATTGTTTCGTGTGAACCGGCAAGGCTGACCATGACCTGACTTACGCGCGGGTCCAGCGAGCGAGCATAGGTATCAACCTGGCGAAGCAGGTCAACCTTCTGATCAGCGTCGAGCGTTTCAGTGGGATTATCGGGAAGGTAAAGCGCCTTTGAATCTTTTCGACTCCAGGCCTGAACTGCACCTTGCGCACCTTGTCGTGCAATGGCGCGAGCGGCTGACGATGCCTGCATCAATGACGGCAGGACGATTTCGTCGGAATAGGCAAAGCCGGTCTTTTCACCACTGATGGCCCTGATACCAACGCCCTGTTCAACCGAATAAGTCGCATTTCTGACCTGCCCGTCTTCCAGTGACCAGGCTTCACGACTGGAATGTTGAAAATAAAGGTCTGCGGCATCAACTGCCGGCCCCATCAAGTGATCAAGCACTTTGACCAGATCGTTCTGATCAAGGCCGCCTGGAGAAAGTAACTGTTGTTCTGCTATTGCTAATGCTTCACTCATTCCCTGTTCCATTATTGGTGGGGGTCACCGGACTTGCCGGTTTCACTGGTTCGACTGTGGGTGATGACCACGGTCCTTGTATCGTATACACCGCCTCAGTTGCATCACCAAGGCTTTTCCGGAGCAGGCCTTGTAATGCCAGCCCCACACCCGCTCCAGCCGGTCCGCCGATAACCGCACCCAGTGCCGGTAGTGTCTGGCTAACGCCCGGTCGGACTGTCATTACATAATCAAAACTTTGTGCGACCAGATCGGAACTGCCGTTTATAGTAAGGGTTGCTGCAGTGGACTCCAGTGCAAGGTCCTCAGTATACGCTTTGCCGTTTTCCAGGGTTATGGTACCTGCGGCCTGATCAAAGTTGAATCCACTGCCAAAAACGTCACGAAAATCCAATGCAAGCCGACGTGGCAATGCGGCCACACTAAGCAGCCCAACCATTCGACCAGCACCGGCATCAACATCGAGAATGCTGCCGTCTCTGACATTAATGCTCATTTCACCATTGAGTTGAGCAAGGGCAAATGCCGCAGGCGGGCCCGGCCACCACGCATCGTAGGTCAGGATGGTCTGACCACCTTCAAGCACAGTGGAGACCTCCATCAGACTCATTAATGCGCCCAATGCCTCTGATGTCATCAAAATATGAAAGTCAGACCGGTTCCCGCTGTCATCTCTGGTCCAGTCCCCTCTTGCTTGAAAGTTAACCTGTGGAGAGACTGCTTCAACAGAATCAATACGCAATCCATTTTGAATAGGAAATGCCTCGACCCTGGTTTCACCTAATTCCAGTCCCATGTAACTGAATTCTTTTGCATAGAGATGCATTTCTGGCAGCGTGGAGGGGTCAGTGTCCATGGTCATGCCTTCATCAATCGGCTCGGGCATAAACAAATGGTCAAATTCGGCTGACAGGCTATGCGAACCATCATCGGAACGTCGATAATTGACTTTCCCGGCAATACCCGCGCTTTCTATTTCTCCAAGCATAACGTCATCTTCATAACGCATGCTAAGTTCAACATCAACAAACGAGCGATTGAGAAACCGCATATCTGCGGTATTCAACGTGGCTTTGTCGAACTCAAGGCCGTCATCACCGGTATCCTGAGCAAAGCGCTCGATTACAAGATCCATCCACTGATCCAGATTAAATTCAGCAGCATTTCCACCTATGCTGAAAAAACCATCCGCGGGCATTTCAGCGGATGAATCGCCAAAATGAAAATGCGCACTGCGGATATCTGTGAAGTTTTCTCCAAGCTTGAACTGCATGCTGGCCTTTTCTTCCAGCACGATGGACATGAGGGGTGCCTGTGACAGTGTGCGAACCGGGTAGCGGACTTTAACCGGCCAATTCTGTTCCGCAGATTTATCCAGAGGAGCAGGGAAATTCATCACCGCTCCAGTCAGTTCACTACTCATTTCTAACCAGGTTTCTCTTTCTGAAGCACCTTGCGGTGCGTTGACACTCAATCTGATATCCCAATGACTGCTGCCATTGATCCTTTTCAATAATGGCTCAGACTCTATAATCGATTCCGGCAATAGCTTCTCAAGTGGAAAGTCCCCGCTCAAATCTGTACGGAAAACCTCATCCCCGTCCCAGTCCGCAATCAAGCTTAGATTGGTTGGAACACCCAGATACAGGGCGCTCAACGACGGTCCACGCATTCCCTCCAGGTCGTAGCTGATGTCTCCTGTCAGATCAAGCAACTCTATGCCCGACTTCATTTCCTTAAAACCATTGTGAGACAAACTCAAGCGGCCATCAATTGATAACTCACCAAGCTCTGAACGTAAGGGTGCAATAAGGCGCCCCTCGGTTTGTGCGACATCTTCAAATTTGAACTGGTCCAAATCCAGATCGACATCTGTCAGTAGCGGCGTACTTTCGATAAATCCCAGCATGTCAGGCATCGGTGCACTTGCTGAATAGTCCAGTTCAAGCACCGGCAGTTTGAAATCGTTGATGTTGGCCATTACGCTTTGAACCGGAACGCCAGCCATGCTGCCCATGCTTCCGCTCGCGTGCATAGCCGTATTACGAAACTCAAGAGACAAATCTATATCACGCGCATTGGGCCAATCTTCCAGATAGTCCAGTTCAGCACCAGAAATATCAGCACTGGCGAGCAAGACCCCTTCCTGCCCCTGAAACGGCCAGTCGTCCATATCACCGCGCAGAGAAAATCGACCCGCTGAGGAATCTCCCGAAATAATTCCACGCCTGAGCCAGTCAATTACTGTCTCCGACATGATGCTCTTTGGCCAGAAGTCATCCAATTTGGCCAGGTTCGCCCGCTCGAAGGAAACATTGATGTCCATTTCCGGTTTACCTTCGTTACCGGCAAAGCGCGAACGGCCGCCAAAAGCGAAAAATTCGTTTTCAACCACACAATTTCTCGCATCTATACGCCAGTCACCCGGTTTCCCCCACACTATTTCCATGTTGCAACGGGGAATATCAACCACCGCCTGTTTGCGAAAATTGATCGGCCAGTCAAGCCTGATACCAGTGCCGCCAAATTCGATCTCTCCTTCTCCACCCTGCAAATCAAGAGAACCGCTAATGCCTGCAACATCGGGATACCTGTCCCATTCCCAGGCGTCGACGCTGTCCAGTTCGCCGCTCAGCTTGAACAGTTTCCACTTGCTGTCCAGCACCAGATCCAGCCCATGGATCTGGCCACGCATCCGCTTGGGCATCAGTCGGGGCAACACCGTGTTGTAGCTGCTCATAATTCTTTGTGTCAGCTGCATTGGAAACTCAATATCGATAAAATCAGTACTGAGCCAAAGCCCCAGATTACCGGGAATGTTGCGCTCTATGGATAAGCTGGCGGACTCCCATTCCTTGCCATCTTTTTCAATGGTCAGATCAGAAAGATCGATACGCCAAATTTTACGGTCGCGGAAGTTCCAGCGAAAACGTGTATTGAGATGATCCAACTGCATCAGGCGTGGGCTTTCTGAGAGCGTAGACTCCCTCAGATCAATTACACCTTCCATTAACTGGTCACTATCCTTGGACCATCCACCCCAAATTTCCGCATTGAGCCATCCGGAACGCGGGACCAGCGTGTGTTCCGGCAATTGGCGAGCCAGTTCAGAAATCATCAACTCGCCGGTTTTCACATGCCAACTTGCCCGCTCAAGGTGCTGGTCTTCTCCGAGGGTGATCAACACAGTGGCCTTTAGATCACCTAACACCCTGGTTTGGTATTCATCGGAAATATTTGCTTCCAGCTCTGTAGATAATTCAGATCCATTGAGCTGCAAACGGCCTTTCATTCCTGTGAGTTGGACATGAATATTTCTTTCTTCATCATCAAAACTGAGGCTTGAGTCTTCAAGCCGTAACTCTCCAACGGTAGTAATTTTTCGTAATCCGGAATTGCCCGACTCACCCGAACCTCTGCCGCTAACTCCAAGACCCGAGACTTCATAACGGCCATCAGCAGTACGAAGTAGGGCCAAATCAGCCCCGATTATCCTGAAACTATAGAAAGGACGGTTTGGTAGCAAAGCATTCAGAGGCTTGATATCCAATGCGGCGTGTTGAATGGCAATCTCCCCTTCGCCTTGTCCATCGCCCTGGAAAGTCACTCCTTGCAAGCTGATTCGCGGCCCAAAAGCTTTCCATTCACCGGTAAAACTATCAATCACAACTGTCTGCTGAAATTCGCTTGAGAGCCACTCTTCTAACTGTGGCTGATAGCGAACACTGTAAGGCATGAGCACTTTTCCAATCCCCACCAGAATGGCTGCAAGTAGCACCACGAGTGTCAGAGCCGTCCACAACAGCGTGCGAAGTCTCCTGAACAGGGTTCTGGCCTTAGCCATGATTTCCAACCCTGTCATGCTTAAACCTGTTGACGGAGACGTTTGAAATGTTCACAACAACACCACGTCAAATTGTTCGCGGGTGTAGTGATCATCGCTCTGGAACTGGATCGGCATGCCAATCAGCTTTTCCAACTCGTGAACCATGCTCAATTGTTCATCAAGAATATGATTTACCACGTCCGTTGATGCCATAACACGCATATTGCTGGATTTGAATTTCTGACCCGACCGGGTGACCTGCCTGAAAACTTCCTGACTTACTGTCTCAGTACTTTTGACGCTACCACGACCGGAACAGCTGCCACACGGTTTGCACAGTAAATGCCCAAGACTTTCACTACTCCGCTTTCGGGTCATTTCTACCAGACCCAAAGGGGAGAACTCACAGACACTGGTTCTTGCATGATCTTTTTTCAAAGCTTCTTTCAGTGATTCTAAGACCTTGTTCCGGTGCTCCTCATCAACCATATCGATAAAATCGATAATGATGATGCCCCCCAGGTTTCTGAGTCGCAACTGCCTGGCGATTGATCTGGCTGCTTCCAGATTGGTCTTGAATATCGTTTCTTCCTGGTTGTAGTTCCCGACAAATCCGCCTGTATTCACATCAATTGTGGTCATTGCCTCGGTCTGATCTATAACCAGGTAACCGCCCGACTTAAGCGGAGAGTTCCGGTCCAGAGCTTTCTCAATTTCCGTCTCGATGCCATACAGATCAAAAAGAGGATTGTCAGAATCATGGTGCTCAATTCGCTGGGTATATGCAGGAATAAAATTCTTAGTGAATTTGAGGGCCTGATCATAAGTTGTGGGAGAGTCGATCCTGACTCTTTCGGTTTTGCTATGCATCAAATCCCGCAAGGCTTTCAATGCCATTGGAAGCTCTTCATTTACACATTCACCCGGCCCGGCAGTGATCATCTTTGATTTAATGGACTGCCACTTTTTTTGCAGGTATGTCATATCTTCAGCAAGCACTGACTCGTCAACGGCCTGCGCATTGGTTCGAATGATAAAACCGCAATGTTCGTCAGCCCGCAAAGCACTAACCAGTTGAATTAACCGGCTGCGCTCATTTTCATCTTCGATGCGGGCGGAAATTCCAATATGCTCACAATCAGGTAGCAATACCAAAAACCGGGAGGGAATACTCAACTGAGCGGTCAATCGCGCGCCTTTGCTACCTATTGGATCTTTACTGACTTGTACAAACACCTCACTGCGCTCAGATATCATGGTATTAATTGGCGGCACTACGCGCACTTCCCGCTGATCTCCAGGCAGATCTATTTCCGTCCCTGGTTCATTAGAAGGGCTTGCATCAGTGCGGTAGATATCCGATGCATGTAAAAATGCAGTCCTGTTCATTCCAATATCAATGAACGCTGCCTGCATACCGGGTAACACCCGGCAAACCGTTCCCTTGTATATATTTCCGACGTACTGATGACAACTGGCCCGATCCAGCCAGACTTCCTGAAGAACGCCATCAGCCACGAGCGCTACACGGGATTCCGTTGGCGTACTATTGATCAGTATTTCCTCGCTCACAGGCGAACCTTCCGGGACTTCCGGCAAATACCGGATGAGTCCATAGCCAAACTGAATTTAGAATAGCATTTCAATGTAAAAACGCCCTTAAATAAAGATTCAGGACAATACTCCTGCCAACTCAAGCAAACGGCCGGTTTCATAAAGCGGCAGACCCATAACACCGGAATAACTACCCTCTATACGGGAAACATAAAGGCCCGGCTCTGCCTGAATAGCGTAGGCACCAGCCTTGTCCAATGGTTCATCGTTAGAACAATAGCGATGAATAAAATTCGCCGGAATTTCCGCAAAGGTCACACGGGTGACATTAAGTAGAACCTTTTTATTTGTAGAAGATTGCACAATGGCCACGGCTGAAAGCACTTGGTGCTCCCGATTGGACAGCATTTCAAGCATTGAAGCCGCCTGTTCCCTGTCGCGTGGCTTTCCGAGAATGTCATTGTCTAGCAACACCACAGTATCGGCACCAAGCACAGGTATTTTCGAACCTGACATTTTCCAACCGGCCAGAGCTTTTTCCAGGGCCATTCTCCTCACATACTCGCGAGGAGGCTCTTCCCGCCGGCACGTTTCATCAATGTCCGTTACCAATACTGAAAAATTCAGTTCAAGCTGTTCCAGCAACTCCTTGCGTCTGGGTGACCCGGAAGCTAGTACGAATTCGCTTTTCTGAATCATTCGCGGTGATAGGGATGATTGTTAACTATGCTCCATGCCCGATATAGCTGCTCCGCAAGAACAACCCTCACCAGTGGATGGGGCAAAGTCAATGGTCCAAGAGACCACTTGCCTTCAACGGCACCTAAACAGTCGTTCGACAAACCATCCGGTCCGCCAATAAAGATACAAATGTCGCGCCCCGCAGACATCCAGTCTTCAAACTGTTTAGCAAGTTCTGCGGTTGACCATGTTTTGCCATAGATATCCATGGCAATCGTCATTGCAGCTTTCGGGACGGCGCCAAGCAAGGCTTCGCCTTCCAAATTTCGCAGGCGGTCAATGTCCGCATTTTTGCCACGGCGCTGCATCGGAATCTCGGCAATATTCAGTCGCAGGCCCGGCGGGAAACGGCGAGCGTATTCCTGCCACGCAGTTGTTACCCATTGAGGCATCTTCTGGCCGACAGCGGCCACTTTAATGAGCATAAAATCAAGCCGGAATGGTAGCAGTCGTAGTGGTCGAGCGTTGTCCAACGCTGGCTTCCCAGAGTTTCTCAAGGTTATAAAAGGCTCTTGTTTGCGGAAGCATCAGGTGGACAATGACGTCATTGAGATCAACAAGCACCCATTCACCCTGCGGTAACCCTTCCACACCCAAGGCTTTATTGCCGGCTTTTTTGGCCGTGACAATCAGTTTCTCAGCCATGGACTTTACATGCCGTGTCGAATTACCAGAGGCAATCACAAAAAAATCTGTCAATGGACTAAAGCCCGTAACATCGAGATCCTGTATGTCTATAGCTTTCATATCTTCTAAAACGGATACAACGAGATTTTGCAGTTGGGCGGACGAGAGATCGTCAAGAACAGTTTGTTTATTCAAAAGTCAGGGTTACCTTTGGGTTGCGCTGGTCAATTCTAGCCTGTGAGTGTCCGGCAGGTAAAGAAACAGGCTGTGCAGGATACAGGTTCAACAGGTCGTTTTCACTGGTAAAGTGCGTGAAATCTGATGTATTCAATTACCGCGTCGGGAAGTAGATAGCGGGGAGATTGCGCATTATGCAGCATTTGGCGAATTTTGCTTGAGGAAATGGACAGACTGGTAACTTCAAGCCTGATTACGAAGCCTGCATTTTTTACTAACATATCCGTCGCCGTAGTCACCCACCGCCCATCAATTTCGTTCTGAAGCTCACCAGCATAGTCTTCCTTATCACCCGGGCGACTCATAATCAGCAGGTTCGAAAGCGCAAAAAGCTCTTTCCAGCGACTCCAGGTTTGCAGCTGGTTAGCCGCATCCTGGCCAATCACAAGAACCAATGGAACTTCTCCGCATTGCGCGCGTAACTCTCGCAATGTATCAACCATATAGGAGGGGCCTGAGCGCAATACCTCCCGTTCGTCGATGGTGAATCCAGGAAGGTCTGCCAACACCAGCTTTAACATTTCGAGGCGATGTGAGACTTTAGTTACAAGGTTAGTACGATGCGGAGGAATACCGGCTGGTAAGAACCGAAAATCATCAATACGCAAGAAATCCCGCACTTCCAATGCGGTGCGCAAATGCCCGTAATGTACCGGGTCGAACGTGCCTCCGAAAATTGCGACTGGCTGGTTTCTTGTTTCACTCATGTCGCGCATAGTGCGCACACAAGGTGGTCAAGGCCATGCCATGGGTCGCCGCCTGCACGACCCTTACTTTGCTTGTCTATCAAGGACATATGGCTATAGGCATCCAATAGCTTGCGTGTGTTAACACGCCTGGCCGCCGCCCGCATCGGGTTCTGCCTGCTGCGCCAGATATTCAGTTTCCGGAATGCCAAATCTTCATTTTCGCCGGTCTGAACTGCCAGCTTGAATGCTTCCAGAATACGAAGGTCACGATATAAGGCACCAGTAATTAGTTGCAGTGGAATCCCGGTTCTACGAAGGCCCGAAGCAACTCTTAAACTGTCAGCGAGATTACCGGCCAACACTCTTTCAACCAGCAGGAAGGCATCAAACCTGGAACTGTCAGCGACAGCTTGTAATACATCATCCTCACTAACCGGGCCCTGACCTTTGAGCAACAGTAATTTTTCAATTTCCTGCTGGGCAGCAAGTAAATTCCCTTCCAGTCGCTCTGCCAATACGAGCACTGCCTCGCGTTCGGGCTCAAGTCCGACTGCGCGCATTCTATTATTGATCCAACCGGGCAACTCTTGTGGCGACACAGGCCAGATATCAACCCGGGTGCCC
>JBLHGQ010000055.1:0-17928 GCA_047614505.1 Rhodothermales bacterium
TCAGGAAATTTCCGAATTTGGAGGATAATCATTACCGCTGAAAACTGCATAACTGCTGCGGCCAAAGATGCGGTCGCTGAGTTTTCATCCCCCAGACGTTGGCCGGTAATAACCCCCACCATTAAGTAGCCGGCAACAATCAGCAAGGTGGTTTTCCAGGAAAATGGCAGGTCTTCGGGCCCGGATCGTAGCCGCATAATTCCGATCAGGCCGTAAACTAGAGCATTCATCTTCAGGCAGATGTCTCCATTGTTCCGATTTCAAGCACGCTCAGAATGATTTGCAGAACGTCATCAATAGACCCTGTTCCCAAAACCCGGGTCAACAGTCCTTTGTTCTCGTAGTAGCCAATCACTGGCGAAGTTTGCTCTTGATAAACCCTCATGCGGTTGCGCACGACACCTTCAGAATCATCGCTACGTCCCTGTTCGGCGGAACGCTTGGCGATACGGGCCACAACCTGTTCGGTATCCACATCAATTTTGATGGCCTCATCAACCGGCCGGCCAAGTTTCTCAAGCAAGGTATCCAATGCCTCAGCCTGTACAAGATTACGAGGGTAACCGTCGAGGATAAAACCATTGGCTGCATCGGGAAGTGCCATACGTTCTTCCAACAACTCGAGGGTCAGGTCGTCAGGAACCAGTTCACCGCGATCCAGTAAGGACCTGACTTTCAAACCCAGTGGCGTAGACTCACTCACAGCTGTACGAAACAGTTCACCCGTCGATATGTGAGGAACACCAAGCTCTTTTTCGAGTAAAGCCGCCTGAGTTCCTTTTCCAGAACCCGGAGCACCAAGTAAAACGATTCGCATAAGACGGTTCCCGTCCTCTAGAATAGGCAACCCGCTCATTGTAGCAATATGAACAGGAAAGGCGGGCAAGAATTGTATCTGAATAATTCCAAAAGGACGATAAATGGCCAATAAAAACATCCTGTACGCTCAATCCGGGGGCGTAACGCCTGTTATCAATGCTTCGGCTTGTGGGGTTATTGAAACAGCTCGCCAAAACAAACAGAAAATAGGCAAAGTACTGGCCGGGAAAGACGGAATCATCGGCATTCTCAATGAGCAATTAATTGACACATCAAAAGAGTCAAAGTCCAGTATTGCTGCATTGCGACATACCCCGGGAGGGGCGTTCGGTTCCTGCCGCTACAAGCTGCGAAGTATGGAGGAAAGCCGGGCTGAATATGAACGCCTGATAGAGGTGTTCAAGGCACATAACGTAGGGTATTTCTTTTACAACGGCGGGGGAGACTCGGCGGATACCGCATATAAAGTTTCGCAAATTGGCAAAAAGCTTGGTTTTCCGGTGCAGTGCATTGGAATACCCAAAACCATCGATAATGATTTGCCCATTACAGATAATTGTCCCGGTTTTGGCTCAGTAGCCAAGTACGTCGCAGTTTCAATCATGGAAGCGAGCCTGGATGTTGCTTCGATGTCTTCAAGCTCCACCAAGGTGTTTGTGCTTGAGGTGATGGGTCGCCACGCAGGTTGGATCGCAGCTGCCGGAGGACTCGCACAGCGCAAGGAAGGCGACCCACCGCACATCATTCTGTTTCCCGAAGTGCCGCTGGATCAGCGGGCATTTTTGAAGAAGGTAGATTTTGCAGTTAAAACTTATGGCTATTGCTCCATCGTGGTTTCAGAGGGCGTGAAAAACAAAAAAGGACAGTTTCTGGCTGATGCCGGCACAAGGGATGCATTTGGCCATGCTCAATTGGGCGGAGTTGCACCGGTTGTTGCCAATATGATTAAGGAAAAGTTCGGTTATAAATACCATTGGGCTGTTTCTGACTATCTGCAGCGCTCTGCGCGGCACATTGCTGCCAAAGTTGATGTTGAACAGGCATATGCCATGGGGGCCGCTGCGGTCAAATTGGCCTTGCAGGGCAAAACCGGAGTGATGCCGATTATCGAGCGGGTTTCCGACCAACCCTATCGTTGGAAAGTAGGCGAGGCTCAGCTCAGCAAAGTGGCCAATCGTGAGAAGATGATGCCGAAGAAATTTATATCGGCAGATGGTTTTGGCATTACCGCTGCAGCACGCAGGTATCTAGAACCGCTGATACGAGGTGAAGATTATCCGCCCTACGATCGCGATGGTCTGCCGAAGTACGTGCACTTAAAAAATGTACTGGTGGCGGCCAAACTGCCTTCATTTAAAGCCAGCAAGTAGGAAGAACCATGAGAAATATCGTTTGTATCTCCGGCACCAGCCGACCGGATAACTACACCTCACGTGCGCTTGCTATTGTGCTTGATGAGTTGAAAAAGGCTGGCTAGAGCTTTTCTCTTTTTGATGCCAGAGAAATGGACATGGCATTCCCGGGGAGCCCGGCAACCGCAGATGCTGAAAAGCTTAAAGAGGCAGTGACTAACGCCGCTGGTGTGATTATGGCAAGTCCCGAGTATCACGGCGGTATATGTGCCATGAGCAAGTTGGTGATCGAAAACCTGGGCTTTCCTTCTTTGCTTGCCGGAAAGCCAATGGCATTGCTTGGTGTTGCTGCCGGCCGAATTGGAGCTATCAAATCCCTGGAGAAAATGAAGGGAATTTGTTCACACATTGGCGCGATTATCGTTCCAGGATCTATATCCATTGCCGGTGCCCGCCAGGCTTTTGATGATGAAGGCAACTGTCTGGATGAGGGTAGTGAAAAAGCCTTACGCGGTGTGGCGAAATCGATGTCCGGCTTCCTGAGTGACTATGTCTGCCCCAAATACATACTGGAAAATATGGTGCGCGAGGATGGCCGCCCACGCGAGGATGGCCGCCCATGGGCCAGCAGCATTTGACGCAAACCGAAAAAAGGAAAAACCTATCCATGCGACTTTATACGTTGCTATTGCTTTTCGTTTGTACAAACGTATTGGCACAAATCGATTCTGATCAATTGCTTCAGGACCGGATCAAGGCGCATATTGAATTTCTGGCTTCAGATGAGCTTCGCGGCAGGGAACCCGGCACAGAAGGGTATGACATTGCTGCAAACTACGTTGCCAGCCAGTTCCGTCAGATGGGTCTGGTGCCAGCCGGTGCAGAAGATAGTTTTTTTCAGCAAGTGCCTATGCGGCGTAGTTGGCCTGTCGAGGGTTCGATCAGCATGCAGTTTCAGAACGGCGATTCCGTGGTGGATTTCGAGTACGTAAATGAATTCTACCGCGGCTCAAGCCTGGCGCATGAGGATAGTGAAATCAAGGCTGACATGATTTTTGTTGGGTATGGCATTGATGCCCCGGAGCTGGAGTACACCGATTTTGAAGGGATTGATCTTGAAGGTAAGATCGCCGTTGCCCTTGCCGGCCAGCCGCTCGGCTTTCCCAGTGAGGAGGGCGCGCATTTTGGTTCCGGCGCGGAGAAGTTAAAAGCACTTGCTGCAAGGGGCGCTATTGGTTCGGTCACGGTGTATACACCCAGGACTGAAAAACGGTTTCCGTGGGAACGCATCAAAAACTCTGTCGGCAAACCGGGAATGGGCTGGCTAACCGCTTCAGGAGACCCTTTCAGGTCATACCCTGAAATTAAAGGCGGTGCTTTCATCCATTACACACCCGCCGTGGCCCTGTTTGAAGATGCTAATCACTCGCTTGAAGCATTGATTGAAATGGACCGAACTGGACAGAGCCTGCCCGTATTTCCAATGAAAGGCACGCTTAGTCTCTCGCAGAAAAGCAGGCATGAAACGATTTACAGCCCGAATGTCGTTGCCTTGCTACCAGGCACAGATCCCTTGCTTAGTAATGAGTACGTGGTCTACACCGCCCACCTTGATCATGTTGGTGAGTTAATTGGTGAGGGGCATAAAGACGCCATCAATAACGGCGCGCTGGACAATGCTTCCGGTGTTGCGGTAATGCTGGAAACTGCCCGATTGTTTAAAAAGATGGGTGGGCAAAGAAGGTCTATTTTGTTTGTTGCCGTTACCGCCGAAGAAAAAGGCCTGGTGGGGTCGGAGTATTTTGCTCAGAACCCCACTGTGGCGGAGGGCTCGATGGTTGCAAACATCAATCTGGATATGCCAATTTTGCTCCATGAATTTGCTGATGTCATTGCCTTCGGAGCAGAGCACTCCAGCCTGGGAGACACGGTAAGAAAAGCGGCTGAGACCTATGGCATAAAGCTTTCACCAGACCCGATGCCGGAGCAAAATATTTTTGTGCGCAGTGATCACTATCGTTTTGTACAAAAAGGCATCCCTTCGATTTATCTGGTGACGGGAGTGGAATCCCTGGATGGCAATCAGGAAGAGCAGGATTTTGCGGAGAGCTTTATCAAAAACCACTACCATCAGGTCAGCGACGATCTTGACTTGCCAATTAACTACAACGCTGCAGCAAGGTTTACGCAAATAAACGCCCGTGTAGGCGAAATTGTTGCGAATCAGTCTGAGCGCCCATCCTGGAACGAAGGCGATTTCTTCGGCACAACCTTTAGCCGTTGATATTCATGGCCTGCAGGCCATTATTCAGCAAAAAATTATGCTAAGATGGCGCGCTTTTTTAGCGGGAAGCAAACGATTAGCTCCCGGACGTATTTTCGCTTTAGTTTAATCATCATTTTGTAATGCTTTCGGGCAGAATTTGAGGAGAGAGAAATGAGTAACGAGTTGGCACTTCAGCTGACCCTGGGATCTGCCGTACTGGCAATTTTGTACGGAATTATCACCGCCAGGTGGGTGCTGGCTCAGCCGGCAGGTAACGACACTATGCAGGAAATTGCTGCGGCTATTCAGGAAGGCGCCAAAGCCTATCTGGACCGTCAGTATGCAACCATTGCAGCAGTTGGTGTGGTTCTGTTTGTCCTGCTTGGGTTTTTCCTTGATTGGGCATCAGCCATTGGTTTCGCCATTGGCGCGATCTTTTCAGGGCTGGCCGGATATATTGGTATGTTCGTTTCTGTGCGCGCCAATGTGCGTACCGCAGAAGCAGCTCGAGGTGGAGTAGCTCCTGCCCTGAAGGTTGCCTTCAGAGGCGGCGCGATCACAGGACTTCTGGTTGTAGGCCTTGGTTTGCTGGGCGTTGCAGGCTACTACATGATTCTGCAGAACATGGGCTTTACTTCCGAGGACACCATCCACGCTTTAGTTGGGCTGGCATTCGGTGGCTCGCTGATTTCGATTTTCGCCAGGCTTGGTGGCGGTATCTTCACCAAGGGTGCTGATGTCGGTGCTGACCTCGTGGGCAAAGTAGAAGCCGGAATTCCGGAAGATGACCCCCGTAATCCGGGTGTAATTGCCGATAACGTTGGTGACAACGTGGGTGATTGTGCCGGCATGGCCGCTGACCTTTTTGAAACTTATGCGGTAACCCTGATTGCCACCATGCTACTCGGTAGCCTGATGGTTGAAACAGTTGGTCCCAATGGTGTTCTGTTTCCGATGGTTTTGGGCGGTATCTCGATAATTGCTTCAATTATTGGTACTTATTTTGTTAAAACCAGCAAAGGCGGCTCAATCATGGGTGCGCTTTATAAAGGCGTGATCGTTTCAGGGGCACTGGCAGCGATTGCTTTTTACCCGGTTACCAATGCAATGATGGGAGAGCAGGCGAGCGGTCTGTATATCTCAGCATTGATTGGTCTGGCGTTGACGGCCGCAATGGTTGTGATTACCGAGTACTACACCGGTACAAACTATTCACCGGTGAAGAAAATTGCTGAAGCCTCATTAACTGGTGACGCAACCAACATTATTGCCGGCCTGGGCATTTCAATGAAATCCACAGCATTGCCGGTGCTTGCGGTGTGTGCTTCTATCTGGGGCGCATATGAAGCTTCCGGACTTTATGGCATCGCCATCGCAGCAACTTCAATGCTGTCCATGACGGGCATGATCGTGGCATTGGACGCATTTGGTCCGATTACCGATAACGCTGGCGGCATCGCCGAAATGTCCAAACTACCTGAAGATGTCCGCAACACAACGGATGCACTGGACGCCGTGGGCAACACCACCAAAGCGGTAACCAAAGGCTACGCCATTGGCTCAGCCGGGCTGGCTGCATTGGTGCTGTTTGCCGATTACACCTCAAGCCTGGGTAAGGCCGGTTTTGTCGACTTGACCTTTGACCTGTCAAATCACCTGGTGATCATTGGCCTGTTCCTGGGTGGCATGGTGCCGTTCCTGTTTGGTGCTATGGCTATGGAAGCCGTTGGACGTGCAGCCGGTGCAGTTGTTACCGAAGTTCGTCGCCAGTTCGCAGAAATTGAAGGCATCATGGAAGGCACGACCAAGCCGGATTATTCCCGCGCTGTGGACATTCTGACCAAGGCTGCCATCAAGGAAATGATTGTTCCTTCCATACTGCCTCTGGCGGTACCGGTTGTTGTTGGTCTGGTTCTTGGGCCACAGGCGCTGGGTGGTTTACTGGTAGGTACCATTGTGACCGGATTATTCGTAGCTATCTCAATGACCACTGGTGGTGGAGCCTGGGATAACGCCAAAAAGTACATCGAAGATGGACATTTTGGTGGCAAGGGCACGCCTGCTCACGCAGCAGCAGTTACTGGTGATACCGTAGGCGACCCCTACAAAGACACCGCAGGTCCTGCGATTAACCCATTGATCAAAATCATCAACATTGTGGCACTGCTTATTGTTCCACTGCTGTAAAACAACTGCACTTGTTGATGCTTCCATGCGTCAATATTCAGCATGAAAATGCCGGCCCCGAGCAATCTGGGCCGGCATTTTTTCTGGTGACGGAACCGAATGACTGATTGTGGGCGCGGCAAATAATGTCGCAAAAGAGTAAATAGGTAGTTTTTGCTACACTCAAGAACGGGCAGATTTGTTGGGATGCGCGCTTGGATCATTTCTTAAAAGAACTGAAGCGAAGGAATGTCGTCAGAGTAGGTTTAGCCTATCTGGCGGTTGCTTGGCTGGCCATCCAGCTTGTTGGCGAGATCGGGCCGATGCTGGATTTCCCCGTGTGGATTCCACGTGCAATGCTTGGATTGTTGGCAGCCGGCTTCGCGATTTCTGTCATTTTGGCCTGGGTATATGAACTTACTAACAAGGGGTTACGCCGCACCACAGAGGTAGACAGGGACGAAAGTCTCGTTTCACAGCACGGCCGGCAACTCGATTTCATCATTTTCGGCGGGCCATTGATTTGGATGATCAGTACGCACCAGCCCAGTCAGGTCTTGCAAAAACCCTGGTAGTTTCACCATATTACAGTGCCCTGGCACCGCCCATGCAACTGTTCACGGAAGCCAGTGAGCTGGCGCGCAGCGCAATCAATCTTGATGCCAATAATAGCGAGGCCTGGTCGGTATTGGGAACAATATCGGCGGTTTTTGAGCGGAATTGGGAACGAGCAAGGGAACAGTTACAGCACTCAGTTCAGATTCACCCCAACGATGCCAGCAATCTCAACCTGTATGGCGATTTCCTGTACAACGTAGGTGACTTTGTTGGTGCCATTGAAATTGAAGGGCGTGCAGCAGAACTGGAACCACTGTCGGCCGTCAATCAGCATGAATTGGCTTTGGTTCACTCTATGAGAGGTGAATTCGGGCAGGCGATAGCCCTTGAGAAGTTGGCAATGGAGCTCAACCCCGAGTTCAAGAATGCCTGGAGTACGTTGGCCCGCATTTACCTGGCAGATGGCCGGGACGATGATCTTGAGGCGCTTTTGCAATCAGATGAAGAACGGTTCAGCACTTCCTTCCAGCCTTATTTGCAGGCCAGGAGAGCACTGCGCAATTCAAATGAGGTCGCTTTGATTTCTGCTGTGGACCAGTTACGTGCCAGCGTAGAAAACGAAAATGTATCAGCCATCGCTTTGGCATACCTCTATGCTGAACTGGGGAATGACGAGCAGGCGGCGAAGTGGGTTGAATATGCCCAATCAAAGCGTGATCCAATTTTACTTTCACCAATGTACTTCTTTTTGCCTGAAGACTGGCCGGAATTGCCTGCTACTCGTGCCGCCCTGAGCCAATCCGGTCTGGATTCAATCTACGATTTCAGGAGGCAATATATTGCTGCTGGTCGCGGACGAAAGCAGTCCTTTGGTATGAATTTTCAACGGTACAAAACGCACAAAAATAGTCCCCTTTAGAGGTTCAGGTACAGCCAGCCAGCTCAGGCCACGCACACCGTTTTGAATATCGTGGCCTTGCTTGCGTCGTTCAGGGCTGCTTGCAAATCGGCGACCAGATCTTCGGGGGTCTCAAGCCCGATTGAAAGCCGGATCAGGTTTTGTTTGATTCCTGCTTTGGCCAGTGCTTTTGCATTGACCGGTGCGTGGGTCATGCTTGCAGGATGACAAACCAGGCTTTCAACACCGCCCAGCGACTCAGCCAGCGAAAAGTGCTGCAGGCTGTCTATGAATGCCCGAACAGCCGTTTCGCCACCGTTGATTTCAAATGAGACCATGCCGCCGAAACCGCTTTGCTGGCATTTGGCGATGTCATGGCCAGGGTGTGATTCCAGGCCGGGGTAATAAACCCGGTCAACGCCAGTTTGCTCATTTAACAGGTTAGCAATTAGCCCCGCAGTTTCTACGTGCTGGCGAATTCTTACCTGCAAAGTTCGCAGTCCGCGCAGAGTCAGAAAACTGTCAAACGGGGCACCCGTTGCGCCGATGCAGTTGGCCCACCACGCAATGGTTTCTGCCAGTTCACTGCTTGCCGCAATAATCGCACCACCGACAACATCACTGTGCCCATTGATGTACTTGGTGGTTGAATGAAGTACCAGATCGGCGCCCAACGTAATGGGCTGCTGTAAGGCTGGTGACAAAAATGTGTTGTCTACTGCCAGCAGAGCATCGGACTCCTTGGCGAGTTTGGCGACTTTCTCAATATCAACAATGCGCAGCAAAGGATTGGAAGGGGTTTCGACCAAAATCAACCTGGGCTTACGCGCAAAAGCCGCATTCAAGGCTTCGTCATTGGTCTGATCGACAAACAGAACCTCAAAGTGGCCTTTTTTTGCCAGTGCCTCGTAAAGGCGATAGGTCCCGCCATAACAATCATGTGGCACAACAAACACATCGCCCGGTTCCAGCAGTTGCACCAGCACATTGAGTGCGGCCATTCCTGATGAAGTAATTACAGCCCCTGCGCCCTTTTCCAGTTGGGCCAGCGCATCGGCCAGCGCATCACGGGTTGGATTCCCGGAACGCGTGTAATCATATTTGCGTCGCTCACCGAACGCAGAAAAAGTGAAATTGGAGGACAAATGTAAAGGCGGCACAACGGCGCCGTACTGTGTGTCAGATTCAATCGCAGCACGAACCGCTTTGGTTGCAGTGCCTGTATAGGAATTCATGTTTTTCTCCGCATAACAGTTCCAATATTCGTACTCATCGGAACCCTGCGAAGATGGCAAGGGGGAAGCGAGCCCGTCAGTCAATATTTCGACTATTGCATCGCTTCTCATCATTCGGAAAAGCCCTAGGGCATCTCCGCAGGAGTTGGCACCTTTTCAGAATGGTTAGTTCTGAAGGTTGCCCCGGCTTCATAGGGCCTATCCCTCTGCCGGTCTCGATGAGTTCGTTTGAGTTTATGTGCGCACCGAACCAACGTCAATGGCCCAATACCGCATATTCCAAAACGTTATATCCCCATAGAAACAACTTCGTTCACCACCGCAAGCCCCACGCATAAGCTGCAGTTACTGACTAATCCTGGTGAAGAACCATGTTGAGTGCATTGCACACTGAAAACTCGCCCTTCAATGAAGAGCAGCTAGGCCTGTTGAACCGTAGTCTCGGTACTTTGGACCGAGCACAATCTCAATGGCTGAGTGGCTTCCTGGCCGGGCGCCTCGGGGACTCCTCCCCAGGTTCAGGTGCGAATCAAGTTGGCGTTGAACCGGCACTGACGATTCTCTATGGTTCAGAGACGGGCAATGGTGAAGGTCTGGCTCAGGCGCTTGCTGAACAATTTGAACAATCCGGAATTTCGGCTCAACTGGAATCTCTTGATCACTTTCGCCCTGCAGGCCTGAAGAAACTCAAGCACGCCGTGTTTATTATGAGCACCCATGGCGAAGGTGATCCTCCGGAAGAAGCTGTTGAGTTATTTGAATATCTGGCCAGTGAACGGGCGCCTCGACTGGAGGAGCTTAGCTATCGTGTGCTGGCGCTGGGCGACCGAAGCTATGAACATTTTTGCGCTTCCGGACGGGAACTGGATGAGAGACTGAAGGCACTTGGCGCCACGCCGTTTGGTGAACGTGTTGAATGTGATGTTAATTATGCCGCCCAGGCCGGCAGCTGGTCGCTTGAGATTATTGATCATGTTAAAGAGCACTGGGTTGACAGTACCTCTGCGGTCGCGACAACCCGACTCAGCCTGGTGCCAAGCAAACCGCGCTGGACTCGTGAGGACCCTTATTCAGCGGAAGTATTGAAGGTCCAAAAGATCACCGGCGATGATTCTGAAAAAGACATTTACCACCTTGAGCTTTCATTGGAAGAATCAGGTCTTGAATATCAGCCCGGAGATGCGCTGGGCATCTGGGCACCCAATGACCCCGATACCGTCGTTGAGATTCTGAGCCTGCTTGGTTTAAGTAGTGCTGAGAGTGTAAAAGTTGATGGTCGCCTAGGACCTTTGTCAAAAGCACTGGCTGAACAGCGCGAGTTGACCAGGCTATCCGCGGACACAATCGAAGCCTATGCAATAGCAGGCGACGTTTCCGTGCTTAGTGATACCTTCCAATCCTTTGATGCACAACAACGGCGCGA
The DNA here is from genome assembly GCA_047614505.1 of Rhodothermales bacterium. GTDB lineage: Bacteria > Pseudomonadota > Gammaproteobacteria > Xanthomonadales > SZUA-36 > JABDJL01. The sequence continues at coordinate 10,718 of JBLHGQ010000055.1, forward strand.
ATACATCGAACAGCGCCAGTTTGCCGACCTGGTGAAGGAATTCCCGGCCAAAATTGAAGCACAGGCTCTGGTCGACCTTCTTCGTCCATTAGCGCCGCGGTCTTATTCAATTAGCTCCTCAAAAACCAGGGTGGACGAGGAAGTGCATCTGACAGTAGCGACTTTGCACAGCAATGGTTCGGGAACTCAAAGAACCGGAGTTGCCAGTCACTATCTCAATCATCGTCTCACTCAAGGTGGCCAAGTGAAGGTATTTGCCGAGCCCAACCGGCGCTTTCATCTGCCGGAAGATCCAAATACACCAGTGATTATGATTGCGGCCGGAACCGGAATAGCACCGTACCGGGCTTTCATGCAGGAAATTGAAGAGACAGGAAATGCACGTGATAGCTGGCTGATTTTTGGAAATCCACACCTGCGAACAGATTTTCTGTATCAGCGTGAATGGCTGAACTGGCGCGAGTCCGGTTTGCTCAATCGAATTGACACAGCCTGGTCCCGCGATGGCAGCGAGAAGCACTATGTCCAACAAGTTGTAAGCGAGCAATCAGAACGACTCGCTCGATGGCTGGACCGGGGTGCGCATATTTATATCTGTGGAGGGATAGAAATGGGCCAGGCGGTAAACGAGGCAATCCAGCAAAGCCTGGCTATCCAAACCGGAACCACTTTTGAAGAAGCAGGCGTTTCGCTTGCCTTATTACAGCGCACCAAACGAATTCACAAGGACCTTTACTGATATGCATGTTGAAATCACCAGCGATTTTAATTCCAGCACCTTTAACAAAGCCTTTGAAGCACAATTTTTCAGTAAGGCGCAGGGACCTCGATAATGGACAGCAATCCTGTTGAAGGCATCAAGTCGAAGAGCAATTATCTGCGCGGCACCATCGTGCAGGGCCTTGCTGACAGTGCCAGCGGTACCATCTCCGCCGATGATACCCAGCTAAGCAAGTTTCACGGCATTTATCAGCAAGATGACCGTGATGTGCGTGAGCAAAGACGCCGCCAAATGCTGGAACCAGATCACAGCTTTATGATCCGGGCGCGGGTACCGGGAGGTGTCTGCACACCTGAACAGTGGTTGGCGCTGGATGCGATTGCGAATCGTTGGGCCAATGGTAGTCTGCGGTTGACCACCCGCCAGGCCTTCCAGTTTCACGGCGTGCTTAAACATGATCTAAAGAACAGCATTCGAGAAATTAATGAATCTCTGCTCGACACCATTGCTGCCTGTGGTGATGTTAACCGCAACGTAATGTGTACAGCACTTCCCGAAAAGTCAGAAATTCATGCAAAAGTTTATGCAGATGCTGTCGCATTTAGTGCTCATCTGACACCCAACACTTCTGCGTATCACGAAATTTGGCTGGATAAAGAGAAGCTCGAAACTTCCGAAGAGCACGAACCAATTTACGGTAAGAGTTATTTGCCAAGGAAGTTCAAAACCGCTTTCGCCGTGCCACCGGCCAATGACGTAGATGTATTGGCTCACGATCTTGGATTTATCGCCGTTGAAGAAAAAGGAAGGCTGGCAGGCTATACAGTTACCGTGGGCGGGGGCATGGGCGTTACTCATGGTGACCCTGCGACTTACCCCCTGTTGGCCCGGCCTTTAGGCTTTATCAGCTCCGATCAGGTCTGTGAGGTGGGTGAGGCAATCATCAAAATCCAAAGGGATTTTGGTGATCGAAGCAATAGAAAACACGCGCGATTTAAGTACACGGTCGAGGATCACGGGCTGGATTGGTTGCGTGCTGAGCTAACGCAGCGACTGGGTTATGAACTTGCGCCGCCGCGGCCTTTCCATTTTTCAAGCAGTGGTGATGACTATGGCTGGCACCAGACCGACGATGGTAAATGGCATTTGCTGCTTTTTATTCAAAACGGCAGGATAGCCGACGGTCCGAATGGTCAGCAGCTTAGTGGTTTTCGTGAGATCTCAAAAGTTCATGATGGTGACTTTCGTCTTACCGCGAATCAGAACGTCATTATTGCGGGTGTAGCCGCCGAAAATAGAACGGAGATAGACAGGCTGGTTCGGGAACACGGACTTAATGCACACGAAAAACTTTCGCAACTTCGACTGTCCTCCATGGCATGTGTGGCCTTTCCCACCTGCTCGCAGGCTATGGCCGAAGCTGAGCGGTACCTGCCGGACCTGCTAACAAAGATCGAGGCTCAAGTGCTTAAACACGGCCTTTCAAACGAAGCCATTAATATTCGTATGACCGGCTGCCCTAATGGCTGCGCGCGGCCTTACCTTGCCGAAATTGGCCTGGTTGGTAAAGCACCTGGGCGCTACAACGTGCATCTGGGTGCGGCCCACAACGGTACCCGGCTAAATTACCTGGCTCGCGAAAATGTAAATGAGAAAGAAATTCTTTCTCTTCTCGATGATCTTTTCGCTGAATTTGCCGGACAACGCGAGGCAGATGAAACATTCGGGGATTTCCTTTCCCGCATTCAAAATGAAATCACAAAAGGAGGCACGACTTATGTCTAATGCGGCACTGAAGTTATGTGTTCCTGGGCCTGGTCAGGCCTGGAACAGCAGGCAACTTGAATCAGTCGCCCCCTGTCTGGAGCAATTCAGTGCACAGGAACGTGTTCAATGGGCACTTGATTATCTTCCAGGGGAAGCCATTATGACTTCAAGTTTCGGCGCGCAGTCGGCAGTAATGCTACACATGCTGACGCGGATAAAACCGGACATTCCCGTCGTGCTGATCGACACTGGTTATCTGTTCGCGGAAACCTATGAATTCATACAGGCTCTGCAACAAAGGCTTTCACTAAATCTGAAAATTTTCAGTTCTGATATGTCAACAAGATGGCAGGAAAACCGGTTCGGCAAACTTTGGGAAAAAGGCCTGGAAGGCATTGAACAATACAACCAGATAAACAAGGTAACACCCATGGCGCGGGCTCTGGACCAATTACATCCAGGGTTCTGGTTTAGCGGATTAAGACGAACGCAGTCAAGCAGCAGAAACGCGATTCGGGTGCTGGAGCCACACGGTGAGCTGGTCAAAGTTCATCCGATTGTTGATTGGACTGATCGGGACGTTCACAACTATCTGAAAAATCATGAGCTGCCCTATCATCCATTACGGGACAAGGGCTATGTTTCAATCGGTGATTATCACACCAGCCATTTGCTCAGTGAAGTGAAGAGCGAAGAGGATGCCCGTTTTTTCGGACTGGTCAGGGAATGCGGGTTACACCAACCTGAAAAGTATTCAAATACTAACCCCTCCGCAGCAATTTCCTGACTGTTCACCGAAGGTTGGATGGTCCTGAACGGGTTTCGGGCCCGGAAAAGGAACTACATTGGTATCAGTGTTACCCCCAAGCAAAGCCTGTTCAATTTCCTGACGGGTCGTGCCGGGCGCGACCTTTTCCAGAAAATCAAACATGTATTGACTGAGGAAACGGTCTTTGCGAAAACCAACCCAGGTAGTGAGTGTCGGGAAAAGGTCTTTGGTGTTGATCGCCACCAGGTCGTGATCAAGTTCCGGGTTATAGGCCATGCAGGCAAGTATTCCTATGCCCATGCCCCTGCGCACATAGTCCTTAATAATGTCCGGATCCTGGGCAGTAAACACCACATTGGGTTCCACTCCAGCCTGGTTGAATACATGGGCCAGAGACGACTCGTCGCTGAATGAATAAGTGTAAGAGATGATTGGGTATCGCACGATGTCTGCCAGTGCGGGAAGCGCCAATTTTGCAAGCGGATGACCCCGCGGGACCAGGATGATCCGTTCCCAGCTATAAATGGGCACGGTTACCAGGTCTTCAAATAATTCACTTTCACCCGAGGCAATTGCAAAATCGGCCTCCCGGCTTTGAACCTGTTCAGCAATTTGCTCAGACGTACCTTGATTGAGGCGCAGCGAAACGCCCTGATTTCGGCGCTGAAAAGACTCCAGCATATCGGGCAAAACATATCGCGCTTGAGTGGGCGTGGTTGCAATAACCAATTCACCTTTCTGCTCTCCTGATAACTCGCTGGATAGCGACTTGATGTTTTGCGTTTCGGAAATAATGCGGCGCGCCCGCTCAACAACCTGGTGGCCCGCATCCGTCAGTGCTGCCAGGCTTTTGCCCTTGCGCACAAACAACTGAAGCGAAAGCTCTTCCTCAAGAAGTCGTACTTGCTTGCTCACCCCGGGCTGCGAAGTGAAGAGCTTTTCCGATGCTGCTGTAATGTTCAGTCCGTTGTCGACAATCGCGACGAGATATCGCAGCTGTTGAAGTTTCATTTCTTTAATCCTTATTTCGTTATCCAGTTAACAATTTTCTTTCCTCCAAAAAAAAACCACCCGCCTCTAAGGCGGGTGGTTATCTGTAATTCATTCGGTCAGGAACAGTACAGCTAAGCCACGCGCCTCGGAGGCGGCAAACAGATGCACATACAAACCTTATTCCAGTTAGAGATCATTCCATACAGTTCCTACATATATGAACTTAGCATAAGTACAAATACCGGGATGATCAAGCTATTATCACAAACGCCTTATATCAAAACGATATATAGCCTAAGAAAATGCATATTTCTGTCTGCTGTTATTTCTCCCTATAGTCAAAGCTGGATTCAACCGGGATTTGACAATGCAGTACTTTCCAATTTTCATGGATGTTCGCGATCAAACGGTATTGGTAGCAGGCGGCGGAAACGTCGCCGAGCGAAAGATACGTCTATTGTTGCGTGCTGGAGCGCGTCCAATAATCGCAGCCAGGGAATTGAACCAGGCGGTTGATGCCTGGCACAAGGATGGCGATATTATCTGGGCGGCGACGGAATATGATCTTTCCTTACTGGATAATGCCCGCTTGGTATTTGCGGCAACCAACGATGGTCAGCTTAACCGGCAGATTTTCACTGATGCTGAAGCACGTGGTATTCCGGTAAATGTGGTCGATGACATTCAGCATTGCCGCTTTATTACACCAGCTATCATTGACCGCTCACCAATACAGATTGCCATTTCCAGCAGTGGTACCTCGCCCGTCCTGGCAAGACGAATTCGTAGCTGGATAGAGCGGCTGTTGCCCCAGGGGATCGGGAAGGTTGCCAGGGCTGCCGGTAATCTACGGGAGCAACTGCGCACTTCAATGAACCTGCATCAGCGACGCCAGTTCTGGGATCAGCGGCTCTCGATGGAGAAAGTATCTGCGCTGAACCAGATGAGCGTACAGGCAATTGAAAAACAATTTAAAAAAGAAATTACACACACCGGACCGACAAAGGGCAAGGCATATCTGGTCAGTGCTGGCCCAGGGAGAGCTGATTTGCTCACCCTGAGAGCCCTCCAATTGTTGGGGCAGGCAGATGTCATTCTTCACGATCGCCTGGTGCCCAGAGAAATTCTGGATATGGCTAGAAGGGATGCAGAGTTCATCGACACCGGCAAGCGGGCGGGTTGTCATCACAAATCCCAGGACCAGATCAATAGGCTTCTTGCCGAGCAGGTACAAAGCGGAAAACAGGTGGTCAGGCTTAAAGGTGGTGATGCATTTATTTTCGGCCGTGGTGGAGAAGAACTTGAACACCTTCGTTCGTTGGGGCTGGAATATGAAGTTGTGCCCGGAATTACCGCAGCTATTGGTTGCGCAGCATACGCCGGCATTCCACTAACGCACAGGGATCACTCAAGCGCGATAACTTTCGTCACAGGACATGGCTCTGCAAACGGCAAGCAACCGGAATGGAATCAATTGGCAGGTTCCGGCCGAACGGTTGCGATCTACATGGGTCTTAAGCAGGCATCCGTACTCAAGAGAAAGCTTTTATCTGCCGGAATATCACCCGACTTGCCGGTGGCATTAATCTCAGACGGAACTCGCGACAGTCAACACGTGTTGCACGGCTCAATAACGGAACTGCCGGAGTTGGCTGCCCGTGCACCAACGGGCGCGCCAGGATTATTGATCATTGGAGAAGTTGCAGCCCTTGGCAAGAATTTGAACTGGTTTGAAGGTTTGCCCCGAGCGAGAAAAGCCGCCTAAAGCAAACCGTAGATACGGTAGATACGGTAGATACGGGGTTAGATACGGGGTCAGAGTGAAGTGCCAGAGTTAGATACGGGGTCAGAGTGAAGTGCCAGAGTAAGCCTGGGCCGGCCACCATGATTCGCTGATAAATTGCCTTTACTCTGGCACTTCACTCTGACCCCAAAATTCTTTTGTGAACAAACTGCCCTGAATCCGGTCTATTTATGGCCGCTAACGTGGGACAATAATGGCGAACCTCAATTACAAAAGACTAATTCATCTATGAGAAAGTGGATAAATTGTATTGCTGGCTTGATGCTGCTCGGTGGAACGGTTGCTGTTCAGGCAATTGAGTTTGACGAAGTTAAGAGCTACGAGGAAGTTTTCCGTATCTCCGCGCAGGCAGTTTCAAGCGACCTTGTCGAAGTCAGCTGGGATATAGAACCTGGCTATTACCTTTATCACAATAAATTCCTCAGATTTACTTCAGCAACACCAGGGGTGATTCTGGGCGAGCCGATAGTTCCTGCCGGTGAGAAAAAGTTTGATGATTTGCTCGGCGAGGAAGTCATCAAGTTCCACGACCGGATGACCGTTAGTTTGCCATTGGATTCAGTCGCTGCAGGCATTCATTCACTATCTCTAAGGGTTCGTTCCCAGGGTTGTCTTGAAGACGTTTTGTGTTATCCGCCAACTGTGCAGGAACTGGAAATCCCGCTTCCTGTTGAAAAGTCGGGGAATTCACTGGCAGATGTTTTTGGTGAAACGCTACCCGCAAACTCATCGGGCTTGATTCAGTCAGTAGAGCCGCTGCAAGCAGAACAAGCGTTTCAATATGAGGCAATCGGCTTAAGCGCTGAAACCATCCTGGTCAGGTTCACAGCTCAACCCGGCTATTACCTTTACGTAGACAAATTTGCTTTCCGCATTCCAGCGGCAGACGGTTTTGAGGTTCGAAGCGTCGTGTTGCCACCCGGGACCATTAAAGATGATCCTGAATTTGGTCCGGTGCCTGTCATTTATGATCAGGTTGAAATCCCAGTGCGTATCAACCGGCCTGCCGGCCTGGAGCAACAACTGGTGCTGGAAGTGGACTACCAGGGTTGTCTGGACGGAGAGATATGTTATCCACCACAGACCGGCTGGGCTGAATTATTGATTGGAGCTTCGAGTGAAGCGGTCAATTTGCCGGTCACCTATGTTCCGCCTGC
>JBLHGQ010000056.1:0-17871 GCA_047614505.1 Rhodothermales bacterium
TTCGCTAACTCTAATCTGGCCGAAATCGCTGACGTAATCCTGCCACTTGCACCCTGGGCTGAATCTGAAGGTTCAGTTCACCGCCTGGATGGACAAACTGTCCAGCTTCGACCCGCTGGAAAAACATCTGGTCAATGTAAACCCGGCTGGAAAATATTAAGACGCCTGGGTGAACAACTGGCATTGGAAGGTTTTGCTCAGGTAAGTCTTTTGGACTTGCGCTCGGATATGGAAGCGCAGCTTGACGATGAGGTGAGTATTCCCGGCGTCCCGGAACTTAATGCTGAGACCCTGAAAAAGGGTTTGTACAGGGTAGGCGAGGTTCCGATGTATAGCCCGGATGCGCTCTGTCGACGGGCAGAATCTCTGCAACAAACCATTCACGCACAAAGTAATTTTGTTGGCATTAGTCACGCTGATGCTGGCGCGCTAAAAATTGAAGATGGCAGCATGGTTTCAGTGGATCAGGGCGGCGAGAAAATTAAGATGCCGGCCCGAATCAGCGATGAAGTACCGGAGGGTGCAGTATGGCTTCGCAGCGCCACCAGCGATAGTTGCTCATTGGGTGACAGTTTCGGGCCTGTATCAATTAAGCCTGTATCAATTGAGCCTGGTTTGGCAAAAGGAGCTTCCTCCTGATGTTGGAACTGCTACTGAAATTGGTCTGGACGGTGGCCAAGATCCTCATGATTATCATTCCACTGATACTGACAGTGGCCTATTTTACTTACGCGGAGCGCCGCGTTATCGGTTTTATGCAAGTGCGCATGGGACCCAACCGTGTCGGACTACCATTTCTCAAGTATCACTTTTGGGGCCTGGGCCAGCCGTTCGCCGATGTCTTCAAGCTGCTCTTGAAAGAGATCATCCTGCCGGATAAAGCAAACAAATTCCTGTTTGTACTGGCCCCGGTAATGGCCTTGGCGCCGGCATTTGCCGCCTGGTCTGTGGTGCCTTTCAGCGATTTTCTGATACTGGCAGATATCGATGCGGGCCTGCTTTTCCTGCTCGCAATGACTTCGCTGAGCGTTTATGGCGTGATCATCGCCGGCTGGGCTTCAAATTCAAAATATGCGTTTCTCGGAGCGATGCGCGGCGCTGCACAAATTATTTCATATGAAATCGCAATGGGATTTTCTCTGGTTGGTGTACTGATTATGTCGGGCACGTTAAATATCAAAGAGATAGTGCTGGCGCAGCAGGGCAATATTTTTGACTGGTTCTGGTTGCCCCTATTGCCGCTATTTGTGATTTATTTTATTTCGGGACTGGCTGAAACCAACCGTGCACCATTTGATGTGGCTGAAGGTGAATCAGAAATCGTTGCTGGCTTCCATGTTGAGTATTCGGGTGCGGCATTTGCGGTCTTTTTCCTGGCTGAATACGCCAATATGATCCTGATTGCCTGCCTCACCTCAATTCTGTTCCTGGGTGGTTGGTTGTCTCCATTTGCCGGCATGCCGATATTAGGAGATACCTTTCTGGGCCAGGGAAGCGTGATCTGGTTTTTGCTCAAGACCGTATTTTTCATGTTTATGTTTTTGTGGTTAAGGGCAACTTTTCCTCGCTATCGTTATGACCAGATCATGCGATTGGGTTGGAAGGTGTTTGTACCGATCACCATTTTTTGGGTGCTGGTTGCTGCCCTTATGGTTGTATTGGGCATTGTTGTGAGGGGTAGCTAATGATGAATGCTGTCAGCCGATATCTAAAGAGCCTGATGCTGATTGAATTGGCCAGGGGTTTGAGCGTTACCTTAAAGTATTTTTTCAAACCAAAATTCACCATTCGCTATCCGGAAGAGAAGACACCAAAGTCGAACCGTTTCAGGGGTTTACACGCACTCAGGCGCTATCCGAATGGGGAAGAACGCTGTATTGCCTGCAAGCTGTGCGAGGCTGTTTGTCCGGCCCTGGCGATAACTATTGAGTCCACCCAACGCGATGACGGAACGAGGCGAACAACCCTCTATGAGATTGACTTGTTCAAATGTATTTACTGCGGGTTTTGCGAGGAATCCTGCCCGGTAGACGCCATCGTGGAAACCGGCTTTCTTGAGTATCACATGGAAGAGCGCGGCGAGAACATCATGAACAAAGAGCAATTACTGGCCATTGGCGACCGTTTTGAAGCGGAAATTGCCGCTGACCGGAAACAGGATGCGGCTTACCGCTGAGGGGATGATGGAAATACCAATTCAAGAAATCGTCTTTTACCTGTTCTCATTGGTCATGATCATCGCTGCAACCGGTGTGATTACGGCACGAAACCCGGTTTACGCAGCTTTGTTTCTGGTGCTGACCTTTTTCAGTGCGGCAGCGATCTGGATGCTGCTTGAAGCAGAATTTTTGTCTATTGTTTTGATCGTGGTGTATGTCGGCGCAGTCATGGTTCTTTTCCTGTTCGTGGTCATGATGCTGGACATCAACCTTGAACCACTCAAAGAAGGGTTTATTTCTTACCTGCCGGTGGGCGTGCTGGTTGCTTTGGCAATGGCAGCGGAACTGCTAACGGTGATCTGGGCAAAAGGTCGTTTTGGTGCCGACAGCTATGCGGGCCTGGTACCGCACGAGCAGGGCTATAGCAACACTGCTGCAATTGGTGAACGTTTATATACTCAGTTTCTGTTGCCATTTGAAGTTGCTGGCATCATTTTACTGGTGGCAATCATTGCAGCAATTGCGCTTACCTTGCGCAACAGGCCGGATGCCAAGACCCAGTCACCTGCTCAGCAGGTAAGGGTCAGGCGTGATGAACGGGTACACCTTGTCAAGATGGAATCCGAACCTGTCGATTCAGGAAGAGGGGACTAGGTCCTGTGATCACTTACCAGGTCGCTGCGACGAGAACCCAATTTGTTCAATGCAAGGAACGATGAACGTAATGTACAAAATGTACTTTAGTGAAGAGAGACGCCACAGTGGGCAAATTGGGACTCGTCCCTTCGGGTTGCTGTCCCAAACCTCTCCAGGCTGTGTTGTTCGTTATTCGTTTGGAGTGACCAAAAGTCATTCCTCTCGCCTTGCCTGGTGCCATTTGGACCGGCAACGCAACGATCTGGTAAGTAATCGCAGGACCTTATGATGTTAACACTTGCTCACTTCCTCTCCCTCGGAGCCATCCTGTTTTGCCTGAGCGTGGCGGGAATATTTCTTAATCGCAAAAACGTCATCATCCTGCTGATGTGTATTGAGCTGATGTTATTGGCGGTCAATATGAATTTTGTTGCGTTTTCCCGTTTCAATGACAATCTTGATGGGCAGGTTTTTGTATTCTTCATTCTCACAGTTGCAGCGGCTGAAGCTGCTATCGGGCTTGCCATTCTGGTGGTCCTTTTCCGCAACCGTGGAACCATCAATGTTTCCGATCTCGACGATTTGAAAGGGTGATTTTCATGTGTAATCTGAAGATATGGACCTGAAAACTACACTTCTGCTAATTCCATTGCTGCCATTGCTTGGCTCTTTGATTTCGGGTCTGGGTAGAAATCAGCTCGGACGCTCCGGTTCGCATTGGGTCACCATTCTGGCCGTTGCATCTTCTTGTGTCCTGTCATTCAAAATCCTGATCATGCAGATTGGTGGTGAGATCGGCGTTGAGAATATGAGCATCTATACCTGGATGGTCTCCGACGGTATTCGTTTCGAAATTGGCTTTCTGATAGATCACCTGACCTCATTGATGATGTGTGTGGTGACTTTTGTGTCGTTAATGGTACATATCTACACGATCGGATACATGCGTGAGGACCCCGGATACCAACGCTTTTTCAGTTATATCAACCTGTTTACATTTTCAATGTTGATGCTGGTAATGGCGAACAATTTCATGCAGTTGTTTTTTGGCTGGGAAGCGGTTGGATTGGTGTCATACCTGCTGATCGGTTTCTGGTTCAAAAAGGAAAGCGCGATATTTGCGAACCTGAAGGCTTTTCTGGTCAACCGTGTGGGTGACTTCGGGTTTCTGCTGGGTATCGCAGGCATCCTGATGACCTTTGGAAGTCTGGACTACGCAACCGTATTCCAGGCCGCTCCTTCCAAAGCCGGGGAAACTATTTCTATTATTGGCGGCACCGAGTGGGGTTTGATGACTTTTATCTGCGTCTGCCTGTTCATCGGCGCGATGGGCAAATCCGCACAGGCGCCCTTGCATGTCTGGCTGCCCGATTCAATGGAAGGCCCGACACCGATTTCTGCTTTGATTCATGCGGCAACGATGGTTACCGCCGGCATCTTCATGGTCGCCAGAATGTCTCCATTATTTGAATTAAGTGATGCTGCATTGAGTTTTGTGATGTTAATCGGAGCATTCACAGCCGTTGCAATGGGCATGATTGGCATCGTTCAGAACGACATCAAACGGGTGGTCGCCTACTCCACACTCTCCCAGTTGGGATATATGACAGTTGCGTTGGGTGTATCAGCATATTCGGCCGCGATTTTTCACCTGATGACACATGCTTTCTTCAAAGCACTGCTTTTCCTTGGCGCAGGTTCCGTAATAATCGCCTTGCATCACCAGCAGGATATGCGATTCATGGGTGGGCTCCGAAAATACATGCCGGTGACCTGGCTAACCGGTTGGCTTGGTACATTAGCGCTGGTTGGGTTCCCGTTTTTTGCCGGTTTTTATTCAAAGGACGCCATTATTGAAGCTGTCGGTCTTTCACATCGATCGGGCGCAGGCATTGCCTATATTGCAGTTTTGCTGGGCGTGTTGATTACCTCTCTTTACAGTTTCCGTCTTCTTTACCTTGTGTTTCATGGCAAGGAACGATTTGAAGTTGTGCAGGCACACTCAAACGACGGACACGCCGATGGGCATTCCGATGACGGGCATCTGCCGGATGGTCAGTTGGCGCATGCACCGAAGGAGTCACCTCTTGTCGTTACCATTCCATTGGTGTTGTTGGCAATTCCATCTGTTCTGATTGGCTGGTTTACCATTGGGCCGGTTTTATTTGGCGGTTGGCTTGACGACTCCATAACTGTGCATGAGGCCAATAATGTAATGGCTGAATTAGGTCATCATTACCATGGTGCCACAGCCATGGCCTTGCACGCGATTCAAACATTGCCGTTCTGGCTGATGGTTGCTGGTTTTGTGATTGCTACCTATGTCTACCGGTTCAACCCTGCTGCGGCCGAAAATTTCCGGCAGCGTGTGCCGATGCTCCACCGATTACTGGAGCACAAGTATTATTTTGATGAACTCTATCAAAAAATATTTGCTCAGGGGAGTGTCAAACTTGGCCAGGGTTTATGGCGCAGGGCCGATGCCGGATTGATTGACGGATGGTTGGTTAATGGATCGGGCAGGTTAATTAACTGGATAGCAGCGCGTGTACAACGTTGGCAAACCGGCTACCTCTATGATTACGCGTTTGCGATGATTCTGGGGTTGATCGCGATTCTTGGTGTTTGGGTAGTGACTTTCTGATGGCTGGTTCGTCAATACTTCTTAGTTTATTGATTTGGGTACCGATCCTGGGCGGGGTGTTGGTGCTGTTAGCTGGTGATCACCGTCCTGCGCAGGCTCGTTGGCTGGCGTTACTGGCATCACTTCTGGCTTTCCTGTTCAGCGTAATGCTATATCTGGATTTCGATGTCTCGCTCGCAACGATGCAGTTCCTGGAACTAAAGCCATGGATTGACATATTCAGTATCAACTATCACCTGGGTGTAGACGGTTTCTCGGTTCCCTTAATTTTGCTGACCACGTTTTTCGGCGTTCTGGTCATCATTTCGAGTTGGGAGGCAATACAGAAACGCGTTCATCAATACATGGCATCTTTCCTGATTCTGGAAGGGCTGATGGTCGGAGTGTTCTGTGCACTTGATGCCTTTTTGTTTTATGTGTTCTTCGAGGCAATGCTCATTCCTATGTTTCTGATCATTGGCATGTGGGGTGGTCCTAACCGGGTATACGCCACCATTAAGTTCTTCCTGTATACGTTTTTCGGTTCGGTCTTTATGTTAATCGGGCTGATATACCTTTATATTCAGTCCGGCTCCTGGGACATTTTGAGCTGGCATGATCTGCCCTTGAGCCTGAGTGTACAAAAATGGCTGTTCCTTGGTTTCCTGATGGCATTTGCGGTCAAAATTCCTATGTGGCCTGTGCATACATGGCTGCCTGACGCACACGTTGAGGCTCCAACAGGTGGTTCGGTCATTCTGGCAGCGATTATGTTGAAAATTGGTGGCTACGGATTTATTCGCTTTAGCCTGCCGATTACACCCGATGCTTCCAATGCGCTCGATTGGCTTGTGATTGCTCTGTCCCTGATCGCTATTGTCTATATTGGCTTTGTGGCACTGGCACAACAGGATATGAAGAAACTGATCGCGTATTCAAGTATTTCGCACATGGGTTTTGTCACTCTGGGCCTGTTTATCGCGTTTGCGATTTTCAGAGATACTGGTGGCACGTCCGGTGCAGCACTTGGCGTTGAAGGTGCCATGGTACAAATGATTTCGCATGGATTTATATCAGGTGCGCTGTTTCTTTGTGTCGGTGTTCTTTACGATCGCGTTCAAAGCAGGATGATCAAGGACTATGGCGGTGTTGCCAATACCATGCCCTGGTTCGCGTTTTTCGCCGTGTTGTTTCTAATGGCGAATTCGGGCTTGCCAGGAACCAGCGGATTCGTAGGAGAGTTCATGGTGATTCTTGCCTCGTTCAAGGCCAGCTTCTGGTATGCATTTTGTGCCGGATTGACCCTGATTCTTGGGGCGGCATACAGCCTGTGGCTGGTTAAGCGGGTTTTTTTTGGCGAAGTAGCAAATCGGAATGTCGAAAATCTCACAGATATTACCGCTCGAGAGACCTTCGTTCTGGGCACACTGGCAGTTGCTGTACTGTTGATTGGAGTCTGGCCGGGACCATTGGTCGATTTGATGCACACATCTGTCGAGCATCTGCTCAATCACATCATCCAGACGAAGGTGCTCTGATATGAATGTAGCTGAAATGTTACTTGCTGCACCTGAATTCTGGATTCTGATACTTGCCTGCGTTGTCATGTGCGTTGATGTGTTTCTGGACGAGTCCCGCCGCGGGATTATTCATATGATTGCAATGCTGGCCCTAATGTTCGCTGCCATCATAACGATGCGGGGTGATTATCATTCTGATGGCGCATGGGCGGTTACTGCGTTTAACGATACTTTTATTCGCGACCCAATGGGTGACGTTCTAAAATTATTCTGCTACGCAATATTGGCGCTTGTATTTACGTATTCAAAACACTATCTGCGTGCTTTTGGTTTGTTCCGCACAGATTTCTACACATTGACGCTGTTTGCCCTGCTCGGCGTTATGCTTTTGATTTCAGCCAATAGCCTGATTATGGTCTACCTTGGTCTGGAGCTTACTTCGCTATCGTCTTACGCGCTGGTTGCCTTTGACCGGAACTCCAGGCGTGGATCCGAATCCGCCATGAAATATTTTGTATTGGGCTCGCTGGCGTCCGGTCTGTTGCTGTATGGCATGTCTATGATTTTTGGCGCGACCGGCAGTCTTCAGTTGCAGGAGATCGCCATGGCAATCAGCAGCGACGGTTCGGACGATATATTGCTGGTATTCGGCCTGGTCTTCATGGTTGCCGGTATCGCATTTAAACTGGGGGTAGCACCATTCCACATGTGGGTGCCTGATGTTTACCATGGGGCTCCGGCGGCGGTTACCTTGTTCATCTCAACCATTCCGAAACTGGCAGCTTTTGCCATGGCCTACCGCTTGCTCAATGGAGGTCTTGGCGCTCTGCACGGGGATTGGCAGCAAATGCTGATGTTCCTTTCGGTGCTGTCAATCATGATCGGTAATCTCGCTGCCATCATGCAAACCAATATCAAGCGGATGCTGGCCTATTCAACCATTTCGCACATGGGTTTCATGCTGCTTGGAATGCTGCCAGGTACAGCCTATGGCTTCGGCGCCTCAATGTTTTATGTCATCGTTTATGCGCTGATGTCAGCAGCAGGCTTTGGAATGTTGATCCTTTTGTCCGCGAAAGGTATTGAGGCGGATGAGATCAATGATTTCAAAGGCCTCAATCAACGTAATTCATGGTACGCAGCCATTATGGCGATGGTAATGTTTTCCATGGCAGGGGTTCCGGTATTTGTTGGTTTCTTTGCTAAATGGCTGGTAATCAAGGCTACACTGGATGCCGGTTTTGTCTGGTTGGCCGTATTAGCGGTGGTTTTTTCGGTCATTGGGGCTTTTTACTACTTGAGAGTAGTCAAGGTGATGTACTTCGATGATGCCGACAACGAGGCGCCTATTGTCGCTCCGGTGGACTTTGGTGCTGCAATTTCCCTGAATGGGATTCTCATGCTGGGGCTGGGTATTTTTTCCAGCTCGCTCATTGCGATCTGCATGGCAAGCTTCTCACCCTGACCAGGAATCAGGTAGGGGCGACTATTGATCCAGAACCTCTTGCTATTGGTCTATTGAGTCATTATCATGCCTTCCTGCTGATGCGGGGTGGAGCAGTCTGGCAGCTCGTCGGGCTCATAACCCGAAGGTCGCAGGTTCGAATCCTGCCCCCGCTACCAAATATTGAGAAACCGATTTTCGGTTTCTGAAAGAAGGGCCCCAGCGGGGCCTTTTTTGGGCCTGAAGGCGCTATCAATGTGGTAGCACGATCAGGCGCTGTTCGCCGGCATGTGCTGGCGGTCCCTTGCGATGAATGGATGACGCAATGATTTAAAGCTGTTGCATTCGCCTTTTGAGGCGAGCCATGGCGGGTTCCGAAAGAACGGAGTCCAATCTCAAGGGGCGTGCGCCCCTTTTTTGTGCGTGGATGTTTTTAAGGAATGAGTATCAGGTATTGAGCGAGAACAGAATAATAAGGCTGATTCAGCCCCTGGTTGAAGACCTGGGCTATGAATTCGTCGGTCTTGAACATAGCAGTAATCCCAAGAATTCGCTGCTGCGGGTTTACATTGATCATGATGAAGGAATTGACCTGGATGACTGCAGCAAGGTAAGTCGCGAATTGGCTGCGCTGCTTGATGTAGAAGACCCGATAGCTGGTCACTACAATCTGGAGATCTCCTCGCCTGGTCTCGACAGGCCACTTTTTACGCCAGAACAGTTTGAGCAGTTTGCAGGCGAAGAAGTAAAAGTTACTTTGTTTTCGCCCGAAGAAGGAAGGCGTAAATTCCGCGGCCACATTTTGAGTGTCCAGGGAGAGAGTGTGCAATTAAATGTCGAAGGCGTTGAAGTGGCATTGAAATTTGGAAACATTGCGAAAGCGAGACTGGTACCTGACTTTGATGGCCTGCTGGCCAGTCGGAATCAGAAAGCTGAACAGGCCGGGCAGTGAAAGCAGCTGTCGCAAATATCTCTATTGGTGAAACCCCTACAGGGAGTTGGATGAAATGAGCAAAGAAATTCTGTTGGTTGTTGATGCAGTGTCCAATGAAAAGGGCGTTGATAAAGACGTTATTTTCGGCGCACTTGAAGCCGCACTCGCTTCAGCAGCCCGCAAGCGAAACATTGAAGAAATGGACGTTCGGGTGGCGATCGATCGTGAAACCGGGGAATATGAAACTTTCCGGCGTTGGGTAATTATGGAAGATGACGCCGAAATTGAATTCGAAGAGTGCCAGGTTCATTTGAGCGTGGCACAAGAGCAGAACCCGGAATTCGTGGTTGGTGATTATGTTGAAGAACCGATGGATAACGTCGAGTTTGGAAGAATTGCTGCACAAACGGCCAAACAAGTAATCATACAGCGGGTTCGTGAAGCAGAAAGAGCGCAGGTGGTTGAAGCCTATCTCGAAAGGGAAGGAGAACTCATCAATGGAATCGTAAAGCGCATAGAGCGTGGCAACGTATATCTGGATCTGGGCTCAAATGCTGAGGCGTTCGTATCTCAGCGTCATATGATTCAAGGTGAAACAGTCCGTCCCGGTGACCGTTTACGGGCATTCCTGTTTGAAGTGCGAGCTGAAATTCGCGGCCCTCAACTTTTTGCCAGCCGAACCATTAAGGAATTTTTGATTGCCTTGTTCGAACTCGAAGTGCCGGAAATCGGACAGGAATTGATCAGCATTATGGGTGGTGCCCGTGATCCTGGACGCCGTGCCAAAATCGCCGTTCGTTCAAACGATCCACGAACCGACCCTATTGGTGCATGTGTGGGAATGCGCGGTTCACGCGTTCAAGCAGTCTCTAATGAGCTGGCCGGTGAGCGAATTGACATTATTTTGTGGGACGAAAATCCTGCTCAATTCGTGATTAACGCAATGGCTCCGGCAGAGGTTGCGTCTATTGTGGTGGATGAAGAACGCTCCGCCATGGATATTGCAGTAGAGGAATCCAACCTCTCCCAGGCGATCGGACGAGGCGGCCAGAATGTTCGCCTTGCCAGTGAGTTGACCGGTTGGGAACTGAATGTATTGACAGTTGAGGATGCTGATAAGAAAAGTGTCGAAGAATCCCAAAAAGTTCTCGCAACCTTTATGGAACGACTCGATGTGGGCGAGGACGTTGCCACAATCCTGGTTCAGGAAGGTTTTAGCAATATTGAAGAAGTTGCTTATGTTCCCGAATCAGAATTGCTTGAGATCAAAGAGTTTGAAGAAGAAATAGTCACCGAAATTCGGCGTCGTGCACGTGATGCACTGCTGACCCAGTTAATCGCCAAGGAAGAAGTCCTTGATGAAAATAAACCGGCTGCGGACCTTCTTGCTCTGGATGGCATGTCAGAGCGACTGGCTTACATGCTGGCGGAACGTGGGCACCGGACCCAGGAAGACCTGGCGGAGCTTTCCACCGATGAACTTATAGAAGTAGATGCAATGGAAGAGGAAGCAGCAGCTGCACTCATCATGGCTGCACGTGCACCGTGGTTTGAAGCAGAAAACACCGAAGCAGAATAATACGGAGCTTGCCGCTTCCACCAGGAGTTAGATATGTCAAATGTAACCGTTTCACAATTAGCCGATGTGCTTGGTGTCAGCATAGAAAAGCTGCTGACTCAGTTAACTCACGCCGGAATTGAAGCGACCGGTGGTGATGACCCCGTTTCCAATGACGACAAGAAAAAGCTTTTAGCGCACCTGCGGGCCAGCCATGGTAAATCGGACAGTGATGCAACTGCGCCGCAGAAAGTTACCCTAAAGCGCAAATCGATCAGCGAGTTAAGAATCTCAGGCAGTGGTCCACGTGCTTCCACTAAGACGGTCAATGTCGAGTTTCGCAAGAGCCGCACCTACGTTAAACGCGAAGTGCTGCTGGACAAGGATGCAATTGATCCTGATCGGGAAAAAGCAGTTGAGGCATTAAAAGTTGCGCAGGCGAAGCGCGATGCAGAAGAACTTGCGCGCAAAGAGATTGAAGAAAGTGCCAGTCGCGAAGCTGAAGAGGGCGCGCGCAAGGCGGCTGAAGAAAAGGCCCGCAGATCCGAAGCAGAAGCCTCCCGTTTTGAAGCCGAGGAAAAAGCACGCCTACAGGCGGCCCAACTCGAAGCTGAGGAAGCCGAACGCAAGAAAGAAGAAGAAAGAGCGAAAAAGCTTCTCGAAGAGCAACATAAACGCAAAAAACAACGTGATAAGCCTGATACACGATATGGCCGTACAGAATTGCATGTTGCCGGAGGCGCAACAGGCCGTCGTTTAAAACCTGCCCGTCGCGCCAGAAGTAGTTCTTCCGGATCTTCTGAACATGGCTTTTCCCGGCCAACAGAGCCGGTGGTTCGTGAACTGGTAATTCCGGAAGCAATTTCGGTTGCAGATTTGGCAAAGATGATGGCAATAAAAGCCAGCATGGTCATCAAAGTATTGATGAACATGGGAATGATGGTAACCATTAATGAGGTTCTTGATCAAGACACAGCCATACTGGTTGTCGAAGAATTGGGCCATACGGCGAGCGCATCCAGCGATGTAGATATCGAACAGGAACTGATTAGGGATGAGGAAGTTGTTGACGGCAATGCCGTCTCCCGTCCGCCGGTCGTTACCGTTATGGGCCACGTCGATCATGGCAAAACTTCTTTGTTGGATTTCATTCGCCGCACGAAGGTTGCTGATGGTGAGGCAGGTGGTATCACCCAGCACATCGGTGCATATCATGTGGAAACGCCCAAGGGTGTCATCACTTTTTTGGATACTCCTGGACACGCGGCCTTCACAGCTATGCGTGCTCGTGGAGCAAAGGCAACAGATATCGTAATTCTTGTGGTGGCTGCTGATGATGGTGTCATGCCGCAGACCAGGGAAGCTATTCAGCATGCCCGCGCTGCCGGTGTACCCTTGATCGTTGCAGTGAACAAAATGGATAAGCCGGAAGCGGATATCGAAAAGGTCAGGTCAGAGCTTTCCAAGGAAGAGGTTATTTCTGAAGAATGGGGTGGACAGGAGTTGTTTGTACCGGTTTCTGCAATCACCGGGGAAGGTATTGACGATCTGCTGGATGGAATTCTCCTGCAAGCAGAATTACAGGAACTTACAGCCAACATCGATCGGCGCGCTACAGGAATCGTGATTGAGTCCAGTCTTGATAAAGGTCGCGGCCCCATGGCGACGATTCTGGTTCAAAACGGCAATTTGAAAACCGGTGATATGATTCTGGCCGGTCAGCAGTATGGTCGCGTGCGCGCGATGTTCGATGAGGCAGGCAGGAGTGTCAGCGAAGCCGGTCCATCTTTGCCAGTAGTGGTTCTTGGTCTCAGCGGTGTGCCCCTGGCAGGTGATGAAGTGATCAGCGTGGCCAATGAGAGAAAGGCCAAGGAAGCAGCTTCCCAACGTCACGATAAACGACGTGAAGGAAGGCTCGCACAGCAACAGGCATCCAATTTACAGAACTTGTTCGATGGTATGGGCAAGGAAGACCATCAGTCTGTTCCTTTGCTGATCAGGGCCGATGTTCAGGGCAGTGTCGAAGCACTTAAGGATGCGCTCACCAAATTAAGCAATGATGAAATTAAGGTCAATATAGTGGCTTCAGGTGTGGGTGCGATTACTGAATCTGATGCTGCACTTGCCGAGGCCTCAGGCGCAATCATTATCGGGTTTAATGTAAGGGCTGATTCAGGTGCCCGTAAGCTCATACAGGAAAATGGCACAGATTTACATTATTACAGTGTTATCTATGATGCGATTGACGAAGTCAGAGCAGCGCTTACCGGCATGTTGGGTACCGAAACCCGCGAACAAATTCTTGGGTTGGCGGAAGTCAGGGAAGTATTCCGCTCTTCCAAACTGGGTGCTATTGCCGGCTGTCTGGTAGTTGAAGGTGTGGTAAAGCGCGCCAATCCAATCAGGGTATTGCGGGACAACGTGGTGATTTATGAAGGCGAACTTGAGTCATTGCGCCGGTTTAAAGATGAAGCACGTGAAGTTCAGTCTGGTACAGAATGCGGAATCGGCGTAAAGATGTATAACGATGTAAAACCTGGTGACCAGATTGAATGCTTCGAACGTATTGAAGTAGCCAAGACGCTCTGATTACAGCGGAAAACTGATGCCACGGGATTTTAAAAGATCGGAGCGAGTCTCAGGCCAGCTCAGACGCGAACTGGCACAGATCATTCAGCAGGAGATTAAAGATCCTGAAGTGGGTTTGGTCAGTGTTTCCGACGTTGAAGTCACTCGTGATCTGGCTCATGCAAAAGTTTATATCACTGTATTCAATCCTGAGCAGGCAGCAGACAGCATTAAGGCTCTGAAACGGGCGGCGGGTTTTTTGCGCAGCCGCCTTGGCCAGGAACTGAGCATGAGAACGGTTCCTCAAATTCACATTGTGCACGACAATTCGGTTGAGATCGGGCAGCAAATGGATGGCCTGATTGAGCAAGCTGTTAAAGCTGACAAAAATGCTCCGGCTGATGACAGCGCGACCATAGCGGATACTGATGCTGACAAGTGAGTAAGCGTAAGCACGGTATGCTTGTTAATGGAGTTGTGTTATTAGATAAGCCGGTCGGTCTGTCTTCCAATAAGGCATTACAAATCGTCAGGCGCCTGTTTGATGCACGCAAAGCCGGCCATACCGGAAGTCTTGATCCTTTTGCAACCGGAATGCTGCCCTTGTGTTTTGGGGAGGCCAGTAAAACTGCCGCATTTATGATTGATGCAGGTAAGACCTATCACGCAATTGCACGCCTGGGAATTGCGACGGAAACGGGTGATACCGAAGGGTTGATTAATCAGAAACAGGTGGTGCCCAAGCTGAGCGACGAACAAATTCGAAACGTATTCGAAGACTTCAAAGGTGAAATTGAACAAATTCCCCCAATGTTCTCTGCGCTGAAGCACCAGGGTCAGCCTCTTTACAAATTGGCGCGCCAGGGAAAAACAATAGAGCGAAGTGCCAGAAAGGTAGTGATTCATAGACTTGAACTGCATTCATTTTGCGAAAACCTGTTGAGTTTCGAAGTTGCTTGCTCGAAAGGCACTTATATCCGAACTCTTGCTGAAGACCTGGCATCAGCACTTGGAACATGTGCCCACCTGAGTTCATTGCGACGCCTGAATGTTGATCCCTTCAATGCAACAGCAATGGTAAGCCTGCCAGAATTGGAATTGGCCGCCGAAGCCGGTGAATTAGATCAACATTTGTTACCTATTGATGCCGGACTACCAGATTGGCCAATTACCAGACTTGCCTCAAACCAGCTTGAGGGGTTCTTTCATGGCAATTCACAACTTTGCCCTGACGGTCAGCCGGGTTGGACACGCGTATATGGTCCGGGCGGGCAGATCATCGGCTTGGGTGAGACTACCAGAGAAGGGTTGCTCAAGCCGAAAAGGGTTTTTAATTTGGATATCACTCAACCAGAAGCTGCTGGCTGTGAATTGCCTGATTGAACATAGTAGAAAATTATACAAACAAATCCTTGTTTGCCGTAACACCCGAGGGTAAAATACGCGGCTACCTTAACCCCGGGGCTTCCGAGGTTTTTGCAAAGACCCAGATGAATTCAACTGGCGGGTTTTTACAAAGGCTTCAGGGCTCTAGATATGGAGAACTAACCATGTCTTCTTTTAGTGCAGAAGTTAAAAGCAAGATTGTTGATGAACACAAACGTTCGCCGAGCGATACAGGATCCCCAGAGGTTCAGGTTGCTTTGCTGACAGCGAGAATTCAACACCTGACCGATCATTTCAAGACGCATAAAGGCGATCATCACAGCCGCAGAGGCTTGTTGAGACTTGTGCATCAGCGTCGCAGCCTGCTCGACTATCTTAAAAAGAAAGAAGTGCAGCGTTATCGCGACCTGATTGTACGTCTTGGTTTGCGCCGTTAATTTTTCTTACGCACTTATTTGCGCGAACTCTGGTGGATAAAGATCTACCAGTGTGAGCACCTATACGTCTTGAACAAATAAACAGGGAAAAACCAGTGCAAAAGTTTACGAAAACATTTCAATACGGTGGCCATGAGGTCACAATCGAAACAGGGCAGATCGCCCGACAGGCCAGTGGTGCTGTGAAAGTCTCCATGGGCGACAGTGTCGTTCTGGTTACTGCAGTTGGAAGAAGGGAAGCTGATCCGGGTCGCCCATTTTTCCCACTGACCGTTAACTACCAGGAAAAATTCTATGCCGCAGGGCGTATTCCAGGTGGTTTCTTCAAGCGTGAAGGTCGTCCCACCGAAAAGGAAACTTTGACCTGTCGCCTGATTGATCGGCCAATTCGTCCATTGTTTCCTAAAGGCTTCATGAATGAAGTACAGATTATCGCGACGCTCATGTCTTCCAACCCGGAAGTTGATGGCGATATTCCGGCATTGATTGGAACATCCGCTGCGATCGCACTTTCAGGAATGCCATTCAATGGACCGATTGGTGCAGCACGTGTTGGCTATATCAATAACGAGTATGTTCTCAACCCGACAACAAGCCAGTTGGCAGAGTCCAGTCTTGATCTGGTCGTTGCCGGCACAGAAAACGCTGTGTTGATGGTTGAGTCAGAGGCTGATTTGCTCAGTGAAGAAATTATGCTGGGTGCCGTTTCATTCGGTCACGAGGCCATGCAGGCGGTGGTTACTGCTGTAAAAGAACTTGCTGCAGAAGTCGGTGTTGAAGCCTGGGACTGGAGTTTGCCTGCTGTAGATGAATCTGTAGTATCTAATGTTGCAGCCGCTGCGACAGCCGGATTGACTGCAGCCTACGCAATTGCAGATAAAATGCAGAGGCGCGATGCCATTTCAGCGGTAAAAAGTTCAGTTGTCGAATCACTTTGCAGTGATGATGAAAACTCACCATCTGCTGAAGATGTGAAAGGCGCCTTCTCCAAGCTGGAGAAAGGACTGGTACGTGAACATATTCTGTCCGGGAATGCCCGTATTGATGGGCGTGACCTGACAACAGTTCGACCCATTTCAGTGGAATGTGGCATTTTGCCCCGTGCACACGGTTCTGCTTTGTTTACCCGTGGCGAAACACAGGCAATTGTGGCCACTACTCTGGGAACAACCCGGGATTCGCAAATTATTGATGCTGTTCAGGGTGAATATAAAGACTCATTTATGCTGCATTACAACTTTCCACCGTTTTGCGTTGGTGAAACCGGATTTATGAGTGGTCCGAAACGCCGCGAAATTGGACATGGTCGGCTGGCACGCAGGGGTGTTACTGCAGTATTGCCTAATAGTGAAGAATTTCCTTACGTCATTCGTGTCGTATCTGAAATTACCGAATCCAACGGGTCGAGTTCCATGGCTTCAGTCTGCGGCACTTCATTGGCATTGATGGATGCAGGCGTTCCGCTGAAGAAACCAGTTGCCGGTATTGCAATGGGCTTGATCAAGGAAGGCGACCGTTTCGCCGTGTTGTCTGACATTTTGGGTGATGAAGATCATTTGGGTGACATGGACTTCAAGGTTGCCGGTACCGAAGAAGGTATCAGCGCATTACAGATGGATATCAAGATTGAAGGCATTAACGCTGAAATCATGACTATCGCATTGGCACAGGCGCGTGGTGGTATCAATTTCATTCTTGGTGAAATGAACAAAGTCATCAGCGAGCCCCGCTCTGAGATGTCAGAGTTTGCGCCACGTCTGGTTACGATCAAGATTCACCCCGATAAGATTCGTGATGTAATTGGTAAAGGTGGCGTAACGATCCGCGGTATTACTGAGGAAACCGGCGCAACCATTGATATCGCTGATGACGGCACGATTACTATCGGATCAGTGAACAAGGAAGCTGGTGACGAAGCCAAAAAACGCATTGAGCAGATTACATCCGATATTGAACCTGGAACGATCTTTGAAGGCAAAGTCATAAAAATTATGAACTTTGGTGCCTTCGTAACGCTAACGCCTGGCCGTGATGGCCTGGTTCATATTTCCCAGCTTTCGAACGAGCGGGTGGAAAATGTCACTGATGTGGTGAAAGAAGGCGATATGGTCAAGGTCAAGGTTCTCGAAGTGGACAAGCAGGGACGTATCCGGCTGTCCATGAAGGAAGCTGTTGAAGAAAAGGCCGCAGTGCCGGCAGAAGAGAAATCTGAAACTTGAATTGTTTTTGATTAAAGCAGGAACGGCGCGTCGGCGCCGTTTTTGCAATTAAGAGTTAAAGAATTACAATCTACTTCGGACAGAATAAATAGGAGGGTCCGCAAATATGTCCAGGGATCGTTCTGAAATCATGGACCGCCGTAGTGGCTTTTTGGGCTGGGTGGATCAGGTCCGTTACAAAGAAATCTATCGTCAGGCACTGGGTCTGCTTTTGATCGCGGTTTGCGCCTGGGGAACTGAGCCTGGCGTTGAATGGGTTGAAATTGGATTTGCCATCGCTGCTGCCGGGCAGCTGTTTCGTATTTTTGCGGCCGGCACTATATTCAAAAACCACAAACTTGCCAGTACCGGTGCTTATGCGTTGGTTCGCCATCCTTTGTACCTGGG
>JBLHGQ010000057.1:0-17399 GCA_047614505.1 Rhodothermales bacterium
CTATTGCCCAAAAAACCAGCAAATATGAAGTCCATCGTAGAACCCGCCAATGAGATGAGTCCGCTTTTAGCAGAACAGCAATACTGATAGCGGCTGCCAGATAACGAAGCGCTGCTAATGACCTGAGGCTGCTTTTCTCTGGCATAAAGGAATCGAAACTGGAGATAACCATCGGCAGCCAAAAGCACAGAAAAAGCGGCACCAGGACAAGCGCTATCTGCCGAATCCTGGACTGGTATTTGGGCGAGCGCCAAAGAAATGGAAGAGAAAACGCAAATATTGATAAGGGAACCTCAGAGAACCTTCCAAACGGCAACAATGCAAAAAACAACACCACCATCCAACCGGGCCACTCTGTCTTCAATCTTTTCAAAATCAAGCTCATCGAAATTCCTTCAGATTATGCTTTTGTACAGGTCAAGGTGCTTTTCCATTGAATCACTCAAAAGAAACGCCTTGTTTTCAGGTATCGCCGGTGTATGTTCCAGAAACAGGGAGGTTTTCTTTAAAAGAGACTCGAAACTATTTGCTTTGACCGCTCCTGCCGGAAACATTAGCTCCAGTATTTCTTTAACCCCGCCATGGGACCAGGCAATTACAGGCACGCCAAGTCGCAAGGCTTCGGGCACCGTTCTACCAAAGGCCTCTGGCGGGTCACTACAAAGATTGAACACAATGCTCGACATCGCCATCCATTCCCGAATATCAGCCCGCAATCCGGTAAAACTGACCCGGTCCAGAACTTTGCCCTTTTGAGCCAGGCCCTCCAGTTCAGCCAGGTAACGGGAACCAGCCCGGGCCTGACCCAGAATCACGCCGTGAATATCCGGAAATTGAGTATGCAAACGGGCAATCAACTCGATGAAGGCAGCATGGCCTTTGTAACGTGACAACCTACCCGGAAGCAACAATATCCGCTTGCCGATTAACTCCGGAAACTCCCGAAAAATCTGTGCCTGCCACGATTCAGATGGCTGGTAACCGCCGGGGAACGCTGTGCGCGAGGTTCCGCCGTGAATTGTTACGATCTTTTCCGGGTCAACAAAACGGTAGTTCTTTAAACTGAATTCACGAATGTGGTTTGAGACGGCGATGACCCGGTCGCCGCGAGCCATCACAGCACTGTAAAAGCTGACCGTATACTGGCCATGCATGCTGGTGATAAATTTAGGACGAACAGCCGGGTCCAGCCTCGCAATGGCACGCCAGCATATCCATGCCGGCAACCGGGAATGAGCATGCACGATGTCTGGTTGATGTTGCTCTAGCCAAACAGCCAGGCGGTTAATATAGGAAAGAGTACCCAGACGTTTGCGGCCAATTGCCCAATCCAAATGTGTTGCACCGCTGGATGTTACTCTCGAAGAAAGGGGACCATCCCGACCGATCACGGTGACCTTGTGTCCATTTACTGACAAGTGCTCGGCCAGTTCCGCAACAACCAACTCTGAACCGCCAATACTGAGTGCTGCGAGCGCCTGGACTACATGCATAGCCTCAGTAACCCAAGCCTGATGGTGTAAGCAAGATCAATCAACCAAAATAAAATGTGCGCTGCAGTATGGACAGGAAGCTTCTCCTGTTTCTTCAATGGGCAGGTAGACCCTGGGATGAGAGTCCCATAGTTTTTGACCAGGCGTGGGGCAGGACAAAGGAAGAGCGTCACGCGTCACCTGGTAACTCTTGCTGGTGCTGGCAGTATCCAGTGAGCTATTGCTTGCATCTGTTTGGTGTGTCACGAACCATTCTCCAAAGTGATCAATCTGCACATTTTAACCGCCTTATGCGGCAAAAGCAGAACCATTGTGCGGCAAAATCATGAACAGATAATGAATGAACATCGAAGGAGCTCAATCGAGAACCCAGGTTAGGCGCGTAAAAAGCCGTTGCATAAATCTAAACTTCCGGCCAGCGGCATTGAATAGTCTTCAACCGCCCTGCATAGGAGATACCGGTGACGGTCCCGTGTTAGCGTCTCAAGCGCATTAATCAAGGTTTGATGCGCAGGCTCATCTATCCATCCGGCCGCTTGCAGAGCGTGAAGCTGCTCAAACGTTCCGCTTGCACCGATAAGCGATGGTTGGCTTGAGCCCAGCGTCAGAACACCCATCTGAGCAACAAAACCGATATCAATCAGCCCGCCGTCAGCGTGTTTGAACGGATCACCTGATTTGCCGGCGTCGCGTAATCGCGAGCGCATTTTTTGAACTTCAATCCGCACTTCATCAGGATCCCTCCGGCGACCAAGAATTTCGAGTCGAATATCTGTGAATTCTCTGGCCAATTCCGGGTTTCCGGCGCATGCGCGGGCTCTGGATAGAGCTTGCAGCTCCCACACCCATGCTTCATTTAACTGGTATTTTTTGAATGCTGATATTGATGAAACTAACAAGCCGGAACGGCCATTGGGCCGCAGGCGGGTATCGACTTCATAGAGCCTGCCCGAGCTTGTTTGGGAAGACAGGAAACTCAGCATACGGCGCACTACATTTGTGTAATACCGTTCCGGCCCCAATGGCCTGACACCGTCTGATCTTTTGTCTGAGATCGGGTAGAGGAAAATAAGATCCAAATCAGAGGTATAGCTCATCTCTTCCGCGCCGAGGGATCCATAAGCAATCACTGTAATTGCCGCAGCAGGCAGAGTCCCATGTTTCAAACTGACGTGTCGCATGGACAGTGTGCAACAAGATTGAATTACGACTTCTGCCAAACGGCTCAGGCTTTTCTGTACTTGTCGAGCAGACAGGGTGTTTTCCAGTTCAGCAACTGCAATTCTGAGACTAAAAGCAAGCTTCATATAGTTCAGTGCCCCAAGAGAGGCCTCGGCGTCCATGCTGGAGTCGAGAATACGCTCAGCCGTGGAATTCATTTCCCTTTCGTCAGGAAGCAGCTTTCCAAGCCCCGGATCAATTAACTCATCCAGCAAAGCAGGGTGTCTAATTACTTTTTGTGCCACCCAGTCACTGTCCTTGAACAAAGCCACCATTCGCTGCAGGGCTGAAGGGTTCTGAACCAGCAGGGATAAATAGGCGCTGCGCCGACAAATTGCCAGAACCAGGTTCAGGATATCGGTCAAAACCGTTAAGCCAAAACCCGACCCGTCAAGTCTGATCAAAAGCCCAGGCATGAACTGGTCAAGTCTTTGGGCTGCGCGGTTGCTTAATGAAAAGCGCGATAACGAGGACTTAAAGCCTTGCAAGGCTTGCGCCAATGCTTCATCAGGCTGCCATGTTTCTGATTGGTATGATTGCCAAAGATCTCGTGTTGCGGAGCTTTCCTGTGGTGAGCCATGGTCAGGAAAACATTCATCCATATAACCGCTTACGCTCTTTCTTGTTTGGTTCAGGGCGTTCATTAGTGCCATGGAATCATCAAAACGCATTGCCATTGCGACGCGCTCAAGATCTTCGCCGTCTGGAACGGTGTGGGTTTGCTGGTCATGTAAGGCCTGAATGGTGTTTTCAAGCCTGCGCAGGAACCGATAGTTTTCCTCCAGCGAACGCGCGGTTTTAAATGGCAGTATTTCCAGTTTTTCCAAAGCAGCAAGAGCGTCAAGTAACGAGGTAGTCTGGAGCTCAAGATCTCGACCGCCCCGAAGCAACTGGTAAGCCTGAACCAGAAACTCGATTTCCCGAATACCACCCGGCCCACGCTTGATATCGTTGATTCGGTCATGACGGGCTGAGTCATCGAGTAAAGACTGGTACATTTCACGCAGAATCTCAACCGCTCCAAAATCTATGTAGCGTCGGTAAACAAAAGGCATCAGCACGTGTAGCAGACTTGAACCGGATGCCAGGTTTCCTGCCACCGGGCGCGCTTTAATCAGCGCATATCGCTCCCAGTCGCGTCCTTCGCGCTGGTAGTACTGTTCCATGGACCCGAAGCTACAGACCAGTGGGCCTGATTCCCCAAATGGCCGCAGGCGGGTATCTACCCGAAAGCAAAAACCGAATTCATTGACGGCTGAAAGGCTGCTTACGATCTGGCGAGCGAGGCGGGTAAAAAACTGCACATTGGCGATCTTGCCACGACCATCACATTCCCCGGTTTCAGGAAAAGCGAAAACAACGTCAATATCGGATGAAAGGTTAAGCTCATGGCCACCCAGTTTTCCTAACCCGATTACCACCAGTTCCTGTGCCACTCCGTCACTGTTGCGGGGTGTGCCGAAGCGTGTAAGCAAATTTTCGTAATGAAATAAATTCGCAGCCTGCAGACACATCTCTGCCAATACAGAAAGGTCCGACATTGTCTCTTCAAGCGGCGGTCTTTGATTCAATTCGCGCCAGATGATGCGCAGCATTTCCCTGTTTCTGAAATTGCGCAAAGCAGTATCCAGGCCGGACTCAGCAATGCCCGACTGAAGTAATGCTGAATCTGGAGGGCTGGTATTTTCCAGCCGGCCTTCATTTTGCAGGGAGGCGAACCAGTCCGGATGAAGGCTGATCAGCTCGTCAAGAAACGGGCTATATTCACGGGCCAGACTGGAATCAGTTACGGACATGCTTGGAGTATATCCAATGCCCAATCAGAAGCAGAAAGACATATTTAACTTGGGCAAGAATTTTTCCAAAGAAAACGGCAAAATCAAACAAACTTTTGCAGGAGGCAAAGGCCAGGATATTTGGGATATTTGGGGTCAGAGTAAAAATATTTGGCTGGCATTTCCTGGCCAGGCGTGGGACTGATTTTGGTTTAGAGACCTGAGTCGAGAGCACCCTGGATTAATTTCAGGAGTTGAGCGGCTTCTTCGCTTTCGTACCTGATCGAGCCATCTTCATTAACCAATTTCCAGTCCTTACTCTCAATCATGAGTTTATTGCCCTCGTAGCGAGGGAAAAACTCTTCGTAGAGGCCGTTAAGGTCTTCAAGATAGGTATCACCCGCGGCCAACAGCCCGCGTTCACTGTCGCGCACCTTTCCTTCCTGGACCAGGCGTTTTTCGATTCTGGACTTTAACTCATCCACTTCAGTGTGTGGATAAATCACCAGATCAGGTTCGGGAATCTTGAGTTTCATGGCATCGTATTGGTGTGTGAGAATCATTTTTTCTCGCTTGGAAAGAAAATCATCGCGGTAATTTTTCTCGGTAAAAATATAGATGTCTTCTTCTTTTATGCGGTCGGTGACAGAGGGGCGGGGCGAAATGGTCATGTGCCACCAGTTTCTGAACCGGCTGGAAAGGAAGAACACCTGAGTGTTGTAGGCATGCTCTTTGCGATCACCGTAATAGAAATTAAGCACCATCTCATCGACTTCTTCGCGGTAGAAATCATAACCCCAGTTCTTTTCGATCAATTTACATAGAGTGGTTTTACCAGCAGAAATATTTCCCATTACAGCGATAATTCGCTTCATTCGAACAAACTCCTTGTGCCGGGAACTCGTCCGACGATGCCTTCAATTACCAATTCAAGCCCTTCTTCAGTTCTGAAGTCGACGGCCTGCGTATCGATAATGAGATACGGAAAACCACACTTCATAATCCAGGGCCGGTAGAGGTCATTTAGGTTGCTCAGATACGTGTTTTTCGGATGTGCGAGCTCAGCCTCTTCACCCCGGCTACGATCCAGTATCCGGCTTTTCAACGCTTCAACATCACTTTCCAGGTAAATAATAAGGTTCGGTTTTGGCTTGTCCACCATTACCAGTTTGAACAACTCCTGATAATTGCGGTAATCCCGATCGGTGATGTACTCATTGTTGTTTGAGTTCTTGGTAAATATCCTGTCTTCATAAATGCTTCGGTCCTGAACAACCGACTGACCGTCGCGAAGCAACTCGTTTAACACGCCCAGATCCAGCAACCGGGAAAGGAAATAAGTTTCCTGGATTTTATAACCCCAGTACTCTGCCTCTTCTTTGATCCTGAGAAAACTCTCGGGATCTTTGCCGTCGAGTTTATTGCCCTTGAGCCGGTCATAGTTACTCACGGCCTCGTAGTACTTTTGTAGATAGCCGTGTTTTTTTACATAATCGACGCGCTCCAGAAAGGACACGATTTTCCCGCCGGTTCTGGTTTCCAGCGCCTTGGTCAGGGTTGATTTACCCGCACCGATATTTCCGGCGATTGAAATGAGATAGCTTTCCAAGGGTCCCCTCCAGGGCAAATTCGGGCAAGACAGAGCAGGCTCTTATTCTAGAGGAACAGGCAGAATATAAAAGCCCTTAAAGGGAATTTGAATGGCGAAAATCGAAATTGGGAATAAAATGGCCGCTCATGCGTATATATACCGAACCCCAATGAAAAATAGCGAGATGAGACAACAATTAGTACAGCTTGGGAACGGTGCACATGCTCTGGCCACTCAGATACTGGGTAATGCCGATGAGGCGCAAGATGCAGTTCATGACTCGTTTTTAAAGGTGTTCAGCAGACCTCATGCCTATCAGGCCGGTTATGGCCCGTTAGCACCCTGGTTTTTGCGGCTGGTTCGAAACCACTGTATTGACTTGATCAGGCGAAGAAAGCCGCAAGATGGAGACCTGGATGCATTGGTTGATCCGATGCCGGGTCCTGAAAAAACACTGCAAATCGCCCAGCGGGATAATGAGTTGAGACGTGCTTTGGAAAAACTGTCTGATGCACAAAGACAAATAATTGTTTTAAAAGATTACATGGATATGAACTATGCCGAGATCGCGCAAGTCCTGGAAATTGCACCGGGAACCGTTATGTCCCGTTTACATCGGTCACGAATGGCCCTGAAGGAGGAGCTTGAGCGCCATGGGTAACATGAATAGATTAATTGATCAGCACGTGAATGAACTGCTTTCAGGCCTGCTTGATGGCGAATTAACCCAGCAGGAAAGGCAGATGGTCAGTCTGCACTGTGAAGGGTGTGAAGAGTGCAGGGAAAACCTGGCCAACTTAGAAGCATTGCGCGAACGCATTGGAAAAGCTGGCCTCAGCGAGGTCGGCGAAGACAAGTGGAGAGAAAATATGAAAGATCCTATGGTACAGACCACCCGAAGTATTGGCTGGTTGATTTTTATTGGTGGAATGCTTGCTGTGGCCGGTATTGCCCTTTTTACATTTACCTTCGGCACAGATATATCCATACAGGAAAAACTCATTGGTTTTGCCATCTATGGAGGGCTCGCTGCCTTATTCCTCTCAGTTTTGCGGCAGCGATTGATAGAACGAAAAACCGATAAATACAAAGACGTGGAGATATGAAATGTTAATAGTAACTAGCGAAAATATAGCAAATCACAAAATCGTAAAGACACTTGGTTTTGTAAGAGGAAACACCGTTCGGGCGCGCCATGTTGGCAAAGACATCCTGGCGGGCTTTCGAACCATTATTGGCGGTGAAATTCACGAATACACCAAGCTCATGGCCGAAAGCCGTGAACATACAATCGACCGAATGGTTGCCGAGGCCACGAGTTTGGGCGCAAACGCAATCATTGCCACCCGGTTTACGACTTCGGTAATTGTAGGCGGAGCAGCGGAATTGTTGGCTATGGGCACTGCGGTAATCATTGAGCCGGAGTAATTGGTTTTTGGAACATCAAATGTGCAGCAAACAGGCTGGATGCGCAAAACAGAAAACCCCGCTTCGGCGGGGTTTTTTTGACCACAAGCATGTTTGAATAATGAACAGCTCCGAACAATACAAGAGAGAAATATCCCACCCCCCGCTTGTCTGGTAAAATGAGTTGCAATTCAAATTGCAACAATTCACAAACACGGTTGAAATCAGGAATCTTATGTCATCTTTACTATCAGACAATAAAGCAAACCTCGAAAATGAGGAGTTAACGGCAGCAACTCAGGAAGCGGGCGACCGGGACAATCGCCACTTTTTCCATCCCTGGGAAGACATGGGAGAACTGGGCAAGAACGAAAGGACCATTGCTGCCAGTGGCGAAGGCATATATCTTTACGATTCCATGGGCAAACGGATGATTGATGGCCCGGCAGGCATGTGGTGCAACCAGATTGGTTATGGTCGCAGGGAAATGGCAGACGCTATAGCCGACCAGGTGATGGAGATGTCGTATTTTTCACCATTCAACCTGTCTTGTGACATTTCAACTGTATTGGCTGAAAAGCTGGCCAGCCTGGCGCCCGGTGATTTAAATAGAGTGTTTTTTACGACCGGTGGTTCAACGGCAGTTGATACTGCGCTTTGCCTGGTGGCATTTCGCAATAATTGTCTTGGCCGGCCCGAAAAGAAATGGATCATATCGCGCGAGGACGCCTATCACGGCAGCACTTACCTGAGTGGTTCTGCATCAGGAAAGCCGCGCGACAAGGATTTCGCCGATAACGCAACTCATGTTGTTACACACATTAGTTCACCAAACCCATTTCGACGCCCGGCGGGCATGTCAGTTGAGGAGTTCAGGGATGCCGGTGTAGCAGAGTTACGCAATAAGATTCTAGAGCTTGGCCCAGATAAGGTGGCGGCATTTATTGCCGAACCGATACTTGCTTCCGGTGGAGTCATCGTGCCGGTTCCCGGATATCACAAAATGTGCCTGGAAGTATGTCGCGAATTCGATGTTGTTTATATCTCGGATGAAGTTGTGACCGCATTTGGCCGGTTGGGACACTGGTTTGCCTCAAAAGAGTTGTTCGATATACAGCCGGACATCATCACTTGCGCCAAAGGGTTGACCTCAGGATATCTGCCGATGGGTGCAGCAATTGTTTCTGATGCTCTGATGGAGAGCATTGTGGGGGAGGAGGGTAGTGGAAAGATTTTCGCCAACGGATACACCTATTCCGGTCACCCTGTTTGTGCTGCAGCTGCGCTAAAGAACATTGAAATTATTGAAAATGAAAAATTGCTGGAGCATGTTCGTGAAGTTGGACCATATTTCCAGGCAAAACTGAAAGAGCTTGAAGAGATCCCGATCGTTGGTGAAGTTCGTGGCGAAGGGCTGATGGCTTGTGTCGAATGCGTTCTGGGCAAAAACGAGGCAGGGCTGGAAAACGACTACCAAATGGGGGCTCGCATTGATCAACATTGTCAGGCATTAGGCTTGCTGGTTCGGCCCATTATCAATATGTGTGTGATGTCTCCGCCACTGATCATAACCAAAGAGCAAATCGATGACATGGTTGGCAAGCTTCGAGAGGGGATTATGCGCGCAATGGCAGACCTTGAAAAAGAAGGGCTCTGGAAACCTTAATCTATTACTGGTATTCGCAAACAAAAAAAGCCCCACTTTCGTGGGGCTTCTTAGTTCTCACCAGGTTTCGGTGAGAATAATTACCAGGTTGAACAGGTGAGCAATTTTGTTTCGTGGCCAGGCGTGGGCGAATTTCGAACTGGGAGTTACCGGAGTTGGTAATGACCAGTGAGAAAAAGCCCGCAACACCGCCACGGACCAAAAGGGCCAGATGTTTTACATCATGCCGCCCATTCCACCCATACCACCCATACCACCCATATCACCGCCACCCATCGAAGAATCATCTTTGGGCTTTTCGGCAATCATGGCTTCGGTGGTAATCATCAATCCAGCGATGGAAGCAGCGTTCTGCAGAGCAGTGCGTGCAACCTTGGTCGGATCCAGGATACCGGCCGCGATCATGTCGGTGTACTCACCGGTCGCTGCGTTGTATCCATAATTACCTTCACCTAGCTTAACGTTGTTCAAAACGACGGAACCTTCTTCACCGGCATTGCCAACGATCTGGCGCAGAGGCTCTTCCATGGCACGACGTGCGATGGTGATACCAACGTTCTGATCTTCGTTATCGCCTCTAAGGTCGGCAATTGCGCCCAATGCGCGAACCAGAGCAACACCGCCACCGGGAACAACGCCTTCTTCAACAGCAGCGCGGGTAGCGTGAAGCGCATCTTCAACGCGGGCTTTCTTTTCTTTCATTTCCACTTCGGTGGCAGCACCAACCTTGATTACCGCAACACCGCCAGCCAGTTTGGCTACGCGTTCCTGCAGTTTTTCACGGTCGTAATCAGAAGAAGCTTCCTCGATCTGCGCACGAATCTGGTTAACCCGGGCAGCAATGTCATCATGGTTTCCAGCGCCATCAATGATGGTGGTGTTTTCCTTGGTGATCTGGATCTTCTTGGCAGAACCAAGTTCTTCCAGAGTGGCTTTCTCAAGAGAAAGGCCAACTTCTTCAGAAATCACGGTGCCACCGGTCAGAACAGCGATGTCTTCGAGCATGGCTTTACGACGATCACCGAAACCAGGCGCCTTAACCGCAGCAACCTTGACGATTCCACGAATAGTGTTCACCACCAGAGTAGCCAGTGCTTCACCTTCGATATCTTCGGCGACAATCAACAAGGAGTTACCAGACTTGGCCACGGCTTCTAGAATCGGGAGCAGATCACGAACATTGCTGATTTTCTTGTCATGAAGCAGAACGAACGGATTTTCAAGTTCAACACTCATGCTTTGCTGGTCGTTAATGAAGTAAGGCGAGAGGTAGCCACGATCAAACTGCATACCTTCAACAACGTCTAACTCATTTTCGAGACCGGTGCCATCTTCAACCGTGATGACTCCTTCCTTACCAACTTTTTCCATGGCATTGGCGATAATTTGGCCAATTTCAGGGTCAGAGTTAGCGGAGATGGTGCCTACCTGGGCAATTGCGTTGTTGTCTGTGCAGGGAGTAGACATGGCTTTCAAGTGCGCAACAGCAGCAATAACCGCTTTATCCAGACCACGCTTAAGATCCATAGGGTTCATGCCTGCAGCAACAGCCTTGAGGCCTTCAGTCAGCATGGATTGAGCCAGAACGGTTGCGGTAGTCGTACCGTCACCGGCCACGTCAGAGGTCTTGGAAGCAACTTCCTTGACCATCTGGGCACCCATGTTCTCAAACTTGTTTTCCAGTTCAATTTCTTTAGCAACTGAAACACCATCTTTGGTTACGGTTGGTGCGCCAAAGCTCTTGTCCAGCACAACGTTACGGCCCTTGGGACCGAGGGTTACTTTGACGGCATTCGCCAAAATATTGACGCCATTCATCATTTGTTTGCGGGCGTCCTCGCCAAATCGTACGTCTTTCGCACTCATTTTAAATTCCTCTTAATATCTTTCAGCGGGAGCCAGATCAGGATTCGATCACAGCCATAATGTCTTCTTCGCGCATGACGAGTAATTCATCGCCATCCACTTTGACTTCAGTGCCGGAATACTTACCAAACAACACTGTGTCGCCTACCTGAACATCCAGGGCTCTTTTTTCGCCGTTGTCGAGAATCTTGCCATTACCTGCAGCAAGTACTTCTCCACGAACTGGTTTTTCTGTTGCCGAATCCGGTATCACGATACCGCCGGCAGACAGGCGCTCTTCTTCCATGCGTTTTACAATCACACGGTCGTGTAAAGGACGAAGTTTCATCGGAATTTCTCCACAAATTTAATATTGTTTGAACCAATACAGAAGCCAACACGAACTTCTGCGTCTTTTTGTGCCGTGGATGCCAAAACCGGCTTTATCCACAGCCTGCACGCTAAATTGGGCTACCCCGTGATCATTTCAAGTGTTTTTTGTAACCAAATGACTCTTGGTGCGTATATTCTCATGTGATGAGCAGGGAATACCGTCAATGGGTAGACGAATACCAGGACCAGGCATGGACTCTGGCGCGATACATATTGAAGGATGC
This sequence comes from Rhodothermales bacterium, assembly GCA_047614505.1. Classification (GTDB taxonomy): domain Bacteria; phylum Pseudomonadota; class Gammaproteobacteria; order Xanthomonadales; family SZUA-36; genus JABDJL01. The sequence goes on from JBLHGQ010000057.1 coordinate 11,616, forward strand.
GAGTGAGGCAGAAGACGCAACACAGGAAGCTTTTGTGAAGCTTTGGAACAACCGGGATGCAATCGATCGCGATCGGGTGAAGCCATGGCTGATGAGAGTGACGAGAAACCACTGCCTTGATCGCTTGCGCCGCCGCCGCCCTGAGACCGAGTTTGTTGAGTATCAGGCTGCAGACCATCACGGACCGATGCGGGATGCAGAACAAGGCGAACTGGGTGCGTTTCTTAAAGGCGCAATCGCGGCACTAAAAGAGCCCTATCGATCGCTGGTAGTGCTCAGAGATATTGAACAACACAGCTACGAAGAAGTAGCAGGCGTTACCGAGTTAAGCCTGTCGCAGGTCAAAGTCTATCTGCATAGGGCAAGAAAGCAGTTGCGAGAACAACTGGCGGAGTTAAGACCATGAACGAACATGATAAAGAGACTATCAGTGAAACCCGGGAAGAGAAAATTAACGCCCTGCTGGAAGGCGATCTCGACGAGACTGAATCGGAAGCCCTTAAATTGGCAGCAAGCAGTGACCAGGAGTTGGCACGGTCTATTGTTGATGCGTATCAACTACAGCGGGCGATGGAAAACGTCCAGCTTGAAAGAGCGCCAGCCAGCCTGCGTCGAAGCCTGAAAAAAATTCCCCGGCAGAATCGGCCATTACTATTTCAGCCGCGCTGGGCAATGGCTTTTGCGGTTGTTCCGCTGGTAATTGTCAGCGTAATGGTTTTGAGATCGACACAGCCACTTGAAATTCAGGAGCCAGGTCCGCTGGCCGGGCTTTCTAGTGCCGAGCTAGTGAAGCTGGAACAAGCCAGAGCTGATCTGGCGGTTGCATTTGCCTATATCGAACTGGTTGGTGACCGCACCAGCAACCGAATTGAATCCAAAATTGGCGGCGAAATGTCCAAAGCCGTCGCTGGAAGTATTTTTAGAAACATTCAACAACAGAAACTTTTGTAAACAGGAGATTTAGAAATGAAACGTTTATTTATTGCTTTAGCTTGTACCTTTTTGGCCTTGCCGGCCATGGCCCAGGAAGATGCCTTGAAAGATCTTCCCGGATTCGTGGACTTTGGTGAGATGAACGACATTTATGGCGAGCCCAAGGTCAATATTTCCATTGGTGGCGCGCTGTTAGGCTTTGTAAGCGCGATGGCCAGAAACGAAGATCCGGAAGCCGCTGCAATATTTAGCAAGCTCAAGGGTATCCGTGTCAGTGTTTATTCAACTGAAAATGCAGATACCAACGCCGCATTTGACCAGGTTGCTCTGGTCAAGAGCTCTCTGCAGAGTTTGAACTGGGAACCGATCGTTCAGGTTAATGATGACGGCGAACAGGTTCAAATTTTTATGAAAATGGAAGGTGAAAAAATGAACGGCCTGACCCTGATGGCAGTTGATGATGAAGAAGCTGTATTCGTAAACGTTATTGGTCAGCTTGATCCAAATGAACTGTCCCAGTTGATGGACAAGTTTAACGTCGATCTGGATTGATGATGAGAAACCTTGCCGACAAAATCCAGACCGGCCTGCCAAAGGCCGGTCTGATCCTTGGATGCCTGCTGACGCTCAGCGCCTGCGGCATAATGGCTCCAAGAAGTAACGAAGGTTATGCAGATCTGGACTCCCTGGGTGTATTTGATACTGATCGAACCATGGCACTTTCAATTGGCCCCACCCTAATCAGGGTTGCCATTTGGGCAATGGATGAGGATGAGCCTGAAACGGTAGAAATGCTGAAGGGCATTGATGGTGTCCGAATTCGAACTTATGAGATTAATGGAGATGCCACGCGGGTGGCGGAAAGAGTTCAGAAAATGAGTGCTCAGTTGCGCGATGACAACTGGCAGCCGGTGATGCTGATACAGGAAGAAGACGAACAAACTCATATGCTGATGCGTTCCCGGGGTGACCAGATTCAAGGAATTACTCTTATTACATCAGATGAAGAAGAAGCCGTTGTGATCAATATCATGGGTCACCTGGACCCGGTTGATTTCACTCACGCAATGGCGGCATTGGATGTTAAAGCGCCGGATGTTGAGATTGCACCCCTGAACTAGGCACCCATGTTTATTTATATGTAGGAGCGATGGTGCGCTTGCGGAGCAAGTGCCATGGCGAACTGCTTCGGTTAGCACAAACCTGGAATCGGTCGAGCACCCGGCAACTATTTTTGAAGGACGCTGTAAATACATCCATGTAAGCTCGTCCGCATCATCCCTGATGCGTATGCCTTAAAAAATAGTTTCCCGGTCCTCTCCTAAATCAATGCACATGCCCAATACGCCTCGTTTGACTTTGTTATCATGCCCCGCATGGTATTTCTTCAAAGACTTTTCATGGTGGCCTTCTTTCTGTCAGGCGCCACAGCCTGTGCCGCCAAAAACTCCTTTGTAGAGCTAAAAGGCCAGCGATTTTCAGTAGAGTTGGCAGAAACACGGGAAAAACAGGCTTTGGGGTTAATGTTTCGAGACAGCATGCCGGTGGATCATGGAATGTTGTTTGTTTTCCCTAATGAAGCGCCACGAAGTTTCTGGATGAAAAATACACTTATTCCTCTCGACATCATGTATTTCAGCGCAGAACGGAAGCTTGTTAGCGTGGCCAACGCCAAACCCTGTAGAGTTGAGCAGTGCCCCGCCTACCCCAGTGAGGGACCGGCCAAATATGTACTTGAGCTCAACTCTGGCCGTGCCTCGGAGTTAGGTCTGGAAGCCGGAGACGTGATGACGTTGGACTTGCACTGATCTGCGGATTTGGAGTCCGTGATCTGATTGAGCAGTTGGTAGCCAGCCTGATATGGGACAAGTAATTCGGCAAACCCCGGCTGATCCATCATCGCGTCACTAAATGGAACAAAGACTTTCATGGGACAAGTATCTTCCCGGCGTATGACTGTCTTGCGACAGAAATGTGACAATTTTCGGGCAAAGCTTATTAAGTTTTAACATTTCGCAACTTTTCGCACCTCCCATTATTGTTTTAGAATAAAACCGCGATAAATGATGGCATTCTGCATTTCTGTAGAGTGGCGTTGGATAGAACAGAATTTTTTGAAAAAAAAGGTAAGGAAAGTGACGAGTAAATTCGTAGTTAAGCAAGGAAAAGACGGACAGGATTATTTTTCACTGGTAGCTGGCAATGGCCAGACCATACTGCAAAGCGAGGGTTACAAGTCAAGCTCCTCATGTGCAAATGGAATTGAATCAGTTCGTAAAAACTCACAGGATAAAAACAAGTTTGAATGCCGTACTGCAAAAGATGGCCGTACCTACTTTATTCTTAAGGCCGGCAATGGTCAGGAAGTTGGTCGTAGCCAGATGTACAAATCTGACAGCGGTTGCCGCAATGGCATGGCATCCGTAGCTACCAATGCTCCAGGCGCTACAGTCGCCGAGTAATTTTTTAGCTCAAATCTCCAAATAAGCGGGTTTCGGCCCGCTTTTTTTTGCCCAAAGATGCTAGTTTATTGCGATGACTAAAGTAATTCAGATTTCCGATTGCCATATTTCTGCAAGAGCTGATGCGATTTACCGGGGAATCAATCCCCGCGATACGCTGGAATCGCTGCTGAAGACAATCAAGGCAGCTAAGCCGGACGCCCTGCTTGTAACGGGGGACCTGGCGGAAGATGGAAGCGAACCAGCGTACCAATATTTGCATCAAACTCTGGAAAAGCTGAACGTACCGATACTTACTGTGCCAGGCAACCATGACCGCGCCCGGTTACAAACACGATACTTTCCCAATACACCCGTTGATCAGGCGCTTGTTTTTGATTTGCCGGGCTGGCAGCTTATTCTGCTCAACAGCGTGATTGAAGGTGAGGTGCCAGGCACACTTTCTGCTTCAATGATGAAGAGCCTGGAAAGAGCTGTTTTGAATTCCGACTTACCGTGCATAGTGGTATTGCACCATCAAGCTGTTTTGTGTGGCAGTCCCTGGATCGACCGGTTTCCTTTGCTTAACCCGGAAGAGTTGTTGTTCGTTTTGGGAAATCGAAAAAACATCAAAGCGGTGTTGTGGGGCCATATTCACCAGGAATATTCATCACAACATTATGCGGTAAGCCTGTTAGGCGCGCCTTCAACGGCGGCAAACAGCCAGACTGGCTGCGAGAAATTTACCTTTGATGAAACCGGACCCTCATTTCGGTGGATGACCTTGGGCCCGTTGGGAGAGTTTGCTACCGGGATTAATACTGCTCCAGGTCGTTACTAGACTTCGATCATCTCAAAATCGTCTTTACCTGCACCGCAGTCAGGGCAAAACCAGTCATCAGCCACATTTTCCCAGAGAGTGCCGGGTGCAATGCCTTCTTCCGGACAACCCTTTTCTTCTTCATACATCCAGCCGCAGATTATGCACATCCAGATTTTAAATTCCTGATCGTTATTTTCTTGATCGCTCACTTTTTTGAATTCCGAAATTTTGGGAGCGCGTAGTTTGCCACGCCACTGGCCGCGCAGGAACAGGTAAAATACCCTAATTGCAAAATAACTCTGCAGATCTATCCTCAAACCAGCAGAAAAAAAAGGAAGGTTCCGAACAAAATGACAACAAATTCTGAACTGCTGGCACGGGCCAGAGCGCGGATTCCCGGTGGCGTAAATTCGCCGGTAAGAGCTTTTAACGGTGTTGGTGGAGAGCCATTGTTTTTTCAGCGCGCTGAAGGATCACGTCTCTATGATCTAACAGGACGGGCATATATAGATTATGTGGGGTCCTGGGGACCCATGATCACCGGGCATGCACACCCGGATGTCGTAAAAGCGGTTCAAGCTGCTGCAGCGAAAGGCTTGAGCTTTGGCGCGCCATCGCCATCGGAAGTCACCATGGCTGAGCGCCTGTGTGAACTGGTCAAAGGCATGGATATGGTGCGCATGGTTAATTCAGGAACCGAAGCCACCATGAGTGCCATCAGGGTTGCCAGAGCCGCCACTGGTCGCGATCGAATCATCAAATTTGAAGGTTGTTATCACGGCCATGCTGATGCGTTTCTAGTCAAGGCAGGAAGTGGGGCACTGACTTTGGGCATTCCCAACTCTCCTGGCGTGCCTGCAGCTACCGCAGACCTGACAATGACTTTACCGTTCAATGATGCCGAGGCGGTTCGCCAGACATTGGAACTGGACGGCGACAAGGTGGCGGCCATAATTGTTGAGCCGGTTGCCGGAAACATGAACTTGATCCCACCTGCCGGTGGCTACCTCGAAGCGTTAAGACGGCTGTGCGATCAGCATGGTGTTGTTTTGATATTTGATGAAGTTATGACCGGGTTCCGGGTCGCACTGGGAGGCGCCCAGGCTTTGTATGGTGTTACACCGGACCTCTCTACCTTTGGAAAAGTGATTGGTGGAGGCATGCCGGTAGGTGCCTTTGGTGGCAAACGCGAATTGATGGAGATGGTTGCCCCGAGCGGGCCGGTTTATCAGGCAGGAACGCTCTCGGGTAACCCTGTGGCAATGGCTGCCGGCCTGGCTAATCTCGACTTAATATCAGCACCCGGCTTTTATGAGCAACTTGGACAAAAAACCGATCAATTGATTAGTGGCCTGCGCTCAGCTTCGAGAGAAGCGGGTGTTCCAATGGCATTTAGCCAGGTAGGCGGCATGTTTGGACTATTTTTTACCTCGCAGGTGGAAGTGACATCATTTGCACAAGTGATGAAGTGCGATGTCGAGGCGTTCAGGAAGTTTTTTCATGGAATGCTTGAAGCGGGAGTTTACCTGGCGCCTTCGGCATTTGAGGCGGGTTTTGTGTCTTCGGCGCATTCAACTCAGGATATTG
>JBLHGQ010000058.1:0-17373 GCA_047614505.1 Rhodothermales bacterium
CTACAACAAAACTTCCCAGCCGAGAATTTCCAATGAAAACTCTCCAGGTTGCTTATCGGCAATAAGAAAACCTACCTGCTGGATTTTTGCAGGGTCCATGCTTCCCTGCCCGCGTTGCACTCTTCCTCTGAACACCGCTTCAAATTCCGCATATTCAATCTCTATTGTCTGCACACTACCATCGGTTTGGAACTCCCTGCGCCATGCCAGGCCGTCAAACCGGTCATCTTCGCGAAACCTCAATTGGTACGTCCGCTTATCGCCCTTAATGGTCAACCGCATTCCCCGGGATTGCGAAAGGTCCTCGGTAATCAGCCTGCGAACCGAGGAAAACCCGCCGGAATTTTCCAGCGACAGCGTGCCGTGGAAAAGCAAACCCTCTGTGGTAGCAGACATTTGTCCTGAAGAAATACCACCCATGACGCCATCGTTGACCGCGCGCCAGGGCTCAATTGCCAGATTGAACATAAATGCTGCTCCTGTAAGCAGTGAAATCATCATAACTTAAGTTTCCTAAAAAATATGTTGCATATTGTATAATGTTTGTATAATAATTGCGAACAGAAGGTCGTGAAACATGTTGCATAACTTCTAATACTGGTTTTATTAGCGATTTTAAAAGGAGATTTCCATGAGTGCTTTAAAAAGAATCCTGGTCAGTCTGGCCGCAGTTAGTACTGTAATTGTCTCTGCTTCCGCGTTTGCAGTTAAGCCGGCAGATCGGGATAGCATTATTGATGTCGCTGTAGCTATTAATGCTGCAACGGTTACAACAGAAGATCCGGATGGTGAGTTCTTTACGCTTTACTCGGCATTGCTAGCCTACCCTGAAATTGCCGCTGTGCTGGATGGCAAAGGTCAATTCACCGTGTTTGCGCCAACCGATGCTGCTTTTACCGATCTTGAGGTTAACCTGTTACTGCCGGCTTTCGGCTGTGCCACCGTATTTGACCTCGCTGCAGCAGATCCAGGCTATGTTGCTGACGTACTGCTTTATCACGTTGCAAGGGGCCGCATGGACTCAGCGGAAGTGCTACCGAAAGATCAGATCCGCATGCTTTCAAAAGACTTTGTCACCCGTACGCCGTTTAGCACTTCCATTACAGATGCTTTGGGTCGCACAGCCAACCTTGAAACTCTGGATGTCCCAGCAGACAACGGTGTGATTCACGTGATTTCTAAAGTGATTCTCCCATACGCGCCTGCAGGATCTTGTTCCCCCTGAGCACGGCTCAATGTTGTGCTCTGTTGTTGCCCCGGCGAACTCCAGCCGGGGCTTTTTTATGTATGAATGCTTATTAAATACGTGATATAAGCAAGACTTTGTATAAGTATTGTAGTATAATTAAAATATATTCTATAAACCAAAATTGAGCACCACATGAATCAGGCACCAACATCCCAACAGGAAAGCCTCTACCCCATCAGGACGGTGTCTGAACTAACGGGTGTGAACTCAATAACCTTGCGCGCCTGGGAACGGCGCTACGGCATATTCGAGCCGGTAAGAACGCCTAGCGGCCACCGCATGTACACCCAGGAACATATCGACCTGATCACCCGCATTGTCAGTCAGCTTGAACGGGGCATGCGTATTGGCCAGGTTAAAGAGCATCTGGCTCAGAGCCCCGCTTCAGCGGGCGATGCTGACGTGATAGATATCTGGAATCAGTATTTACAAAGCATGATTGCAGCGATTATCCGGTTTGACGAATCCAGCCTGGAAAAAACCTATGGAGAAGCCCTGGCGGTCTACCCGATCAATCTCGTAACGGAGAAGCTTCTCATGCCGCTTCTTGACGAACTGGGTGAGCGCTGGGAGAAAGGCGAGGGCAGTGTGGCTGAGGAACACTTTTTTGGTTTCTATCTTAGAAACAAACTGGGCGCGCGATTTCACCACCGGGTAATTTCTCAAAACGGGCCTAAATTACTGTTGGCCTGTTTGCCCGGAGACATTCATGAAACGGGCTTGCTGTTGTTTGCCCTGGCTGCAAGTGAAGCCGGCTACCAAACCATTATGCTTGGATCAAATATGCCGCTGGAAGATCTCCCCGAAACCGCGCGAAAAACCGGCTGCTCCGCCATTGTGCTTTCCGGGTTGGTCGATCCCCGGTCCAAAACCCTTAAGCATGGCTTGCCCGAGCTAAGCAAATCGGTCGACGTGCCGGTTTATCTGGGTGGGCGGGCGTCTGCGCGCACTCATGACGCACTGAAACGAATCAATATTCACTCCCTGGGCACGGATTTAAAGGCCGGTCTGGCGCGCATCACTGCTGCCGTACCACTGAGTTCTTAAAGGTAAATTTAAAATGAGTCAAATCTCTCAATACCAGCAATTAATTAAACCTGCAGTGTCCGGGCCCATAGGCTGGGCTGAAATGGGAATGGTGCCCGATGCTGTCATCCGGGCAGGTATTCGGCGCCTTAACTGTCAGCGGCTCAGCGAGATCTGTGCCAACGACCCTGAATTTGCGGCCGTAGAGTTAGCGCACTTTGTCAATCGAATGAATACATCCGAGATTGCGCCCCTGCCCGAGCTTGCAAACGATCAGCATTACGAAGTTCCGGCGGAATTCTTTGGCCTGGTTATGGGCGAGCACCGCAAATACAGCAGTTGTTACTGGAAGGATGATGCGCAGACTCTGGATGAGGCCGAAGCCAGCGGTTTGGCAATCACCTGCGAACATGCACAGATCAAGAACGGTATGCGTGTACTCGACCTGGGTTGTGGCTGGGGCTCCTTGAGCCTTTGGATCGCCACAAACTACCCGAAGTGCGAGGTCGTTTCCGTTTCCAATTCCAATAGCCAACGACTGTATATCACAGAGCAGGCCAAACAACGCGGTCTCGGAAATATCTCAGTACTCACCCGCGATATGAATCAATTCGATACCAAGCTCCGGTTTGATCGGGTGGTGTCTGTTGAAATGTTTGAACACATGCGTAACTACCGCGAACTGTATCGCCGCATCAGCACATGGCTGAAGCCGGGTGGCATGTTCTTCAAGCACATTTTTTGCCACCGCGATTGTGCTTACGAATTTGCTGATAATGGCCCAAACGACTGGATGAGTCGGCATTTCTTTTCCGGCGGAATTATGCCGAGTGACGATTTGCCTCTTCACTTCCAGGCCGACCTCCAACTGAGCAACCATTGGCGCTGGAGCGGTGAACACTATGAAAAAACAGCCAATGCCTGGCTTTCCAATATGGATGTACACAAGGCTGAAATCATGCCGATCCTGAAAGAGACTTATGGTTCCACTGATGCCGGCCGTTGGTTCATGAGGTGGCGTATTTTCTTTATGGCCTGCGCCGAATTGTTCGGCCATGACAATGGTCGCGAGTGGTATGTCAGTCACTACCTGTTCAAGCGTGGTGAGGGAACACAACGATGAAATACTTAGTGATTAACTTCCTGGCTTTTGAGATGGGCTGGTTTGCCTGTGTCTGGGGCGCTGCAAACGACATGCCCTGGCTGGCACTGGTGGCTGCGGTCATCATCATTTGGTTTCACCTTGCCAGCGCTGAAAAGCCATCACGGGAAGTTCGCCTGATTGTGTTGGCCGTCGCTATGGGCCTGGTCTTTGACAGCCTGCTCGTGAGTAGTGGCTGGCTGAAATATCCCAGCGGCATGATCTTGCCCGGCGTCGCACCGTACTGGATTATTGCAATGTGGGCGATGTTTGCGACCACGATGAATTCATCCATGTGCTGGATCAAATCCAATCTTGCCCTGGCGGCTGTGATGGGTGCGGTATTCGGGCCCTTGAGTTACATGGCCGGTCAACGGATTGGTGGACTGGAATTTATTGACACTCGCGCAAGCATCATTGCTCTGGCCGTTATCTGGGGCATTGCAATGCCATTGCTGGTCATCGCGGCAAAACGATTTGACGGTGTGAAGAAATTTCAGCCGACGCTTCCTTTGCCAGGCCTGTTGAGAAGATGGCCATAATGTTTGAACTCTCTGCATATCTTTGGTCAGGGGCGACGTTGCTCACTTTTGCAGTCTTCTTCTGGGTGGTCAGCCTGGTTAAAAACGACGTCAGCATCGTGGATTCCCTCTGGTCGATCATGTTTCTGCTCGCGGCAGCCGTTTACGCGCTCATGGTTGAAAGCAGCGGTCCCAGGGAAACCCTGATTCTCGCATTAACTGCAATTTGGGCTGTGCGGCTGTCGGCATACATCACATGGCGTAATCACGGCGAGCCCGAGGACTACCGATACCAGGAAATTCGTCGTAATAATGAGCCTGGTTTCCGTTACAAAAGTCTGTATATCGTGTTCATCCTGCAGGCTTTCCTGGCCTGGGTTATCAGCTTGCCACTGGCGGCTGCGATCAGTAGCCCGGCTGAATTGGGCCTGCTGGACTATGCGGGGATTCTTCTATGCCTGACCGGCATACTCTTCGAGACGCTGGGTGATCTGCAGCTAAGCCGTTTTAAAAGCAACCCGGCAAACCGCGACAAAGTACTTGATTACGGTCTGTGGAGACTGAGCCGGCACCCTAACTATTTTGGAAACTTCACCCTGTGGTGGGGTTTCTTCCTGATATCACTGTCTTCCGGCGAGTGGTGGACCATTGTGTCTCCCTTGCTGATGAGCTTCCTGCTTCTGAAGGTCTCCGGAGTAGCGCTGCTTGAGAAAGACATCGGCGACCGGCGACCCGACTACCAGGATTACATCCGTCGCACCAATGCGTTTTTTCCTGGCCCGAGGCGGCCATGACTGGATGCACGCGGCAGCAGCCTTTGTTGCGAACTGATTTCACGAAAGGAAAAAAATACTTTGAATACCAGATATCGATTGATCGGCTGTACTGCTGCACTGCTAACTGTTTTGAGCTGTAGCAGCATGACAGCACTTGAGCCTGTACCAGATGTAGACCTCGACCGGTTCATGGGTGACTGGTATGTAATTGCCAACATCCCTACCGCCATTGAGCGTAATGCGCACAATGCTGTCGAGTCCTATCGCCTGGACGCTAATGGGTCGATTGCCACTACCTTTAAATTTCGTAAAGGGGCTTTCGACGGTAAGCGCAAAACCTATCATCCTCGCGGCTACGTTAGCCAGGACAATAATGCGATCTGGGGCATGCAGTTTGTCTGGCCATTCAAGGCCGACTACCGGATTGCGTATCTGGACCCGGATTATTCAGTCACCATCATCGGCCGCAACAAGCGTGATTTTGTCTGGCTCATGGCCCGTGAACCGGAACTTTCAGATTCCCACTATCAGGAGATGGTCAGCCTGATCAGTTCCATGGGTTATGACATTGGCGAACTGCAAAAGGTGCCACAGAAGTGGTAAAAGTGACTGAAAATAGTCGTCGGCGCTGGCTCGATGCTGATGTAACCGGACCGCAAGAGGAAACGGGCGACCATTCTGTAGACTGGTTTCGCACTTTTCCTTTCCTGGCCATGCACCTGGCCTGTCTGGGTGTGTTCTGGGTTGGCTGGAGCCCCGTGGCCGTGGGCATGGCAGTCGCACTGTATGTTTTGCGAATGCTTGCTATCACCGGCTTCTACCATCGTTATTTCGCACACCGCAGTTTCAAAACATCGCGGGTAGTGCAGTTCTTTTTTGCTACTGTTGGCGCCGCTTCGGTCCAGCGTGGGCCGATTTGGTGGGCGGCACATCACCGTCACCACCATGCTGAAACCGAACAACCGGAAGATCCACATTCACCTGTTCATCACGGTTTTTGGTGGAGCCACACAGGCTGGTTCCTGTCACGTGAGCATTTCTATGTGCGCGAAGAGCGTGTGCGCGACTGGTTGCGCTACCCTGAACTTCGCTTCCTGGATCGATTCGATATCGTGGTACCGATCATGCTCGCCGTTGCTTTATTTGTGATGGGCAACCAGCTGGAGACGCGCGCACCAGGCCTGGAAACCAACGGCATGCAAATGTTGGTGTGGGCCTTTTTCATCTCAACAGTTGTGCTTTACCACGCTACTTTCACCATCAACTCATTGGCACATCGATGGGGAAAACGACGCTACAACACTCAAGATGACAGTCGAAATAATCTTTGGCTGGCTTTGCTGACTTTGGGCGAGGGTTGGCATAACAATCATCACCACTACCCTGTCTCGACAAGACAAGGGTTTTATTGGTGGGAAATCGACCTTACCTACTATTTCCTTTGCACACTCAAGCTATTCGGACTGGTATGGGATCTGAAGCCCGTCCCGATTGAGCGCAGGAACCAGGGCCAATACCCCTTGCCAAAACCGCGCAGGAAGTCCACATGAAGATCGCTGTCATCGGTACCGGCATTTCCGGCAATGTTGCCGCTTATCACCTTGCACGCGAACATCAGGTCACCGTGTTCGAGGCGGATGACCGGATCGGCGGACATACCAACACCGTGGACGTTGAGTATGGCGGTCGGAATTATGCCGTTGACACCGGCTTTATCGTCTTTAATCAGCGCACCTACCCAAACTTTATTGCTCTGCTGGATGAATTGGGTGTGGATTGGCAAGACAGTGATATGAGTTTCAGCGTCCAGCACGAGGGCACAGGGCTGGAATATAAGGGCTCCACTCTGAACACATTATTCGCGCAACGTAGCAATCTTTTCAGACCTTCTTTTTACCGGATGATCCAGGATATCCTGCGTTTCAATCGCGAGGCTCCGAAATTGCTACAGGCTGGTGCGACTACGCAGAGCCTGGAGGCTTTTTTGGCTGATGGGCACTACTCCGAGGAATTCATTAATCACTTCGTCCTGCCTATGGGCGCCGCCATCTGGTCGGCAAACCCTGACATCATCAGAAAAATGCCGGCACAATTTTTTGTGCGCTTTTTTCATAACCACGATATGTTGAGCGTGAATGACAGACCAACCTGGCGGGTAATCAAGGGCGGCTCCAATCAATATGTAGATCCGCTGGTGGCGGGTCATCGTGATTGCATCCGGCTCAACTCACCTGTTGAATCTGTGCAGCGAAAACCGGGGTTTGTGGAAATCAAAGCGCGAAATGCAGAGGCTGAGCGCTTCGACCAGGTATTCATTGCCTGTCACGCCGATCAGGCACTAAAAATGATCACCGACCCCAGTTCCCGGGAATCGGCCATCCTGGGTGCGTTCAGTTATCAGCTTAACGAAGCCATTCTGCACACCGACGAGACCGTGATGCCACAGCAAAAACGGGCCTGGGCGGCGTGGAATTACCACATACCCGACAGCAGCAATGATCGTGTAGCAGTGACCTATAACATGAACATCCTGCAAGGCATTGATTCGCCGGTTCAGTTTTGTGTGTCACTTAATCACGACCGGGCCATCCATGAAAACCGCATTATCCGTCGCATCCAGTACAGCCATCCGGTATTTACTCCCGAGGCCGTGACTGCACAGAAGCAACATTCATTCATCAACGGCGATCAACGAACGTATTTTTGCGGAGCATATTGGCGCAACGGCTTCCATGAAGATGGTGTCGTCAGCGCCCTGGCGGCACTCAAACATTTCAAGGAGAGCTTGCGTTATGAAGAGCGCAATATTCGAAGGACAGCTTAGACACCGGCGCATGCAGCCGGCAGAACATTCGTTCGAATATCGACTGTTCATGATGTATCTGGACCTTGCGGAACTCGGTCAGGTGTTCGATCGGCGGTGGCTCTGGTCAACAGAAAGACGGGCATTGGCGAGGTTCCGAAGGGAGCATCACCTCGGCGATCCGCACACCCCTCTCGATCAAGCCGTGCGTGAACTCGTCAAATTGAAGACAGGTCGACGCCCACTGGGGCCCATCCGCTTGCTGACACACCTGGATTATTTCGGTTACGGCTTCAACCCGGTCAGTTTTTACTATTGCTTCGATGTCGAAGACCAGGAGGTGGAGACCATTGTGGCCGAGGTGAATAACACGCCCTGGGGTGAGCAGCATTGCTATGTGCTTGGTGAGCAAATGAATTACGGACACGGTACATCAAAGCAATACCGGCCAGTGAAGGAAATGCACGTATCCCCGTTCATGCCGATGGAGGTGGATTACGACTGGCGGTTTTCATTGCCTGTTGAACGACTCAGCGTGCACATGAAGAACACACTGAACGGCGACAAGATATTCGACGCGACATTGGACCTGGAACGGTCTGAAATCAGTGGGGGCGCGTTGGCTCGTGTGCTGATTCTGTTCCCGCTAATCACCGTAAAAGTCGTCCTGGGCATCCATTGGCAAGCCCTGCGCCTTTGGCTGAAACGAGTACCCGTGATTGACCATCCTGCAAAAGAAACCGTTATTGAAGGTAAAAAGCTATGAGATCTATAAGTATTTCTTCTGAAGAACACCTGGCCAGAACGCCCAAGCCGGGCATATTTGACGGTCTGGCTCGACGACTGGTCATGAAACAACTGGAGCGATTGCAAATCGGTCGCTTGACACTAATTGAAGCCGGGCAACGCCGCAGCTTCGGAGAACCTGCGGGAATCGAAGAAATCGGTGCTGAAATCCAGGTGAATGACAGCACTTTTTATGGTGATTTGGCGTTTGGTGGCTCAATCGGTGCAGCCGAAGCCTACATGCGCGGTGCCTGGTCCTGTGATGATCTGGTCGGGCTGGTGCGTGTTTTGATCCGCAACCGACAGGTACTGGATGGCATGGAGAAAGGCACCGCGAGCATTACCCGGCCGCTGCAAAAGTTATTTCACTGGATTAACCGCAATACCCGCGATGGAGCCCGCAGGAACATCTCTGCGCATTACGATCTTGGAAACGATTTTTTTGCTCTTTGGCTTGACGAGTCCATGATGTACTCCTCAGCGATATTCGAAAATGCAGATGACAGCCTGGCCGATGCACAACTGAACCGTCTGAACAAGATCTGCCAGAAACTGGAACTGGCTCCGGGTGATCACCTTGTTGAAATCGGCACCGGCTGGGGTAGCCTGGCGATCCATGCGGCAAAGCATTTCGGTTGCCGGGTGACCACTACTACCATATCAAAAGCGCAGTATGACCTGGCTCACCAGCGTATCGTCGATGCTGGCCTGCATGACCAAATTGAGCTGCTGATGGAGGATTACCGGGATTTGGAGGGCCGCTACGACAAGCTGGTCTCCATCGAGATGATCGAGGCCATTGGCAGTGATCAGTACGACACTTACTTCAAGCAGTGCAGCAAGCTGCTGAAGCCGGGCGGGCGCATGCTGATCCAGGCCATCACTATCGCCGACCGGCAGTATGAGTATGCACAAAAAAATGTCGATTTTATTAAGCGATACATATTTCCGGGCAGTTGTCTGCCTTGCCTAAGCGTAATGACAGGTACCATTGCCAGGGTTACTGACATGCTGGTAACCGGTGTGGAGGACATTGGGCGGGATTACGCGCTGACGCTGAACCATTGGCGGCAAAATTTCTTTGCCGAAATCAATGCAGTTCGTCAATTGGGTTATACCGAAGAGTTCATACGAATGTGGGAATTTTATCTTTGCTATTGCGAAGGAGGCTTCCTCGAGCGCGCCATCAGTGACGTACACCTGGTTGCAGAAAAACCGGATATGTAATGACGCAAAACAGCAAAAGACAAGCTAGCACAATAGTCAGGGTTAACGACCTGATGCAAGACGGGTATGACTATGGACTAACTGAGCCCGAGGGGGATAACTTTGATCCTGAATTCAAACCTGAGCTAACTCCGCAGCAGATGCTTCAAATGGGGGTGTTTGGCGGAAAGTATTTGACCGACTGTACGGCTGAATTTCCATCGGAATGGTTCAAAAGGGCTAAGCTCAGTCCTTCCGGGCATAATCCCGACCTGAATTTCTTCGGTGTTCGGGCCTCCAAACCTTTAGCTTACTGGTCAGAAAAAGGCTGGATCCACGAGGATGACCCCCGCGGTTGGTTTCAGTGGTACTGCCGTTACTATCTTGGGCGCCGCCACCCGGACGATGCACGCCAGATCCGCCGCTGGAAAAACATGCGCCGGCATATATCTCAGCTTAAGAAGAACTGCGTGAGAGGCAATCTGCTTTGTCGCCCGCGTCAACGCCAGGCTCTTATACACTGGGCATACGATTCGAGAGAATTCTAGAAAATGGATAGATTAATAAATAACAAATTCCGTAAGCGTTTAACAACAATGGTTATTCCGGTTTTGATATAAAAATACTTATGGATCCTGGCACGAGATCCTGAACTTGAGCCAGCCACTTTGGCCTTACTTCTGGAAGAGGCCCGAAAGCTGGGGTTTGAAACCGAAAAGCTCATTTTCCCGGAACATGACGCTTCACCTGACTGAGTATTTTCGCCCGTTTGGGTATGTGCAAGATCAAGGCCATTCGCGATGGTACTTGCTTCGCAAGCACACCATCGCTCCTACAATAAAGCGCACCATTGCTCCTACAATAAAGCGCACCATCGCTCCTACAATAAAGCGCACCATCGCTCCTACACAAGGGCAAGTGCGAGATCAAAGCCATTCGCCTGATGGTCCAGGCTCCTACAACCAGGAAATAACGCAACTTTGATGCCTGAACAGCAGTAATTTAGGCGGCTTTGTTCTTAAAGCTCAAGTTCAGCTCAAGACGAGCGCCTATGGCCCGGGCCGCGTTTTGCAAGGTGTTTAAGGTAACGGAGTAATTTTCCCGATCAAGCAGACGGTCGAGAGCAGCTCGGCTGGTGTTCATGCGTTTGGCCATGGAAGTTTTACTCAGTTTGTTTTCTTCCAGATACTTCTCCATGTGATCGACAAGAATACATTTGATGGCATAGTTTGTAGCGTCTTCCCAGATGCCCTCTTCTTCGAGCCAGTCTTCGAAACTGCTGCCAATAGGCGAATATTCTTCACTCATAACTTCATCCTTGTTCTGAAATCCAAAAGACGAGCGCTGACCAAATCAAGTTCATTCAATGGCGTTGCCTGAGATTTCTTTGCCAAACCATGAAGCAGAACCAGTTTTTGTTGATACACCGTGAAAAAGATACGGCAAATGCCATTTGGCAATCGAGTACGCATTTCCCACAAATCTTTTTTAAACTTGCGAACCAATGGCATGCCAACTGGCCAGCTCATTTGAATGCTGCGGATGGCCTGCCCCAGACGTTTTCGGCTCTCAGTATCGAGCCCCTGCAGCCAATCACGAGCCGGCTGCCGACCCGAATCTGATTGATAGAAATCTACCTCGAGTTTCGAGCCAATCAAGAGTGTATCATTTTTGATACGTTTATTTCTACCCATACCAACAGCATTTCGAAACAGTTGTGCTGCTGAAATGGGAAAAAGATCAAATTTGCGTAGGGGAGTGGCGCAATTGCTCCAAATTGGGTGGGTGCGAGATCAAAGCGATTCGCCTGGTGGTCCAGGCTCCCACAGGGACAAGTGCAAGATCAAAGCCATTCGCGATGGCTTTTGCTTCGCAAGCGCACCATCGCTCCTACAAAAACAAGCGCACCATCGCTCCTACAAAAACAAGCGCACCATCGCTCCTACAAAAACAAGCGCACCATCGCTCCTACAAAAACAAGCACACCATCGCTCCTACAAAAACAAGCGCACCACCGCTCCTACAAAAACAAGCGCACCATCGCTCCTACAACAACAATACCAAGCACCTGAAAACAAAAAAAGCCGGTGCAAGATCAAGGCGATTCGCCTGGTGGTCCAGGCTCCTACAACCAACGCCGAGCACCAGCAAGAGCAAATCCCCCTAAATCCCCCTTTTGAAAAAAGGGGGACTGCTTTTAGCAGGTGAAGCCCAGGCCCAGTTTGTCGAGGAGTTTCAGCCACAGGCCGCGTTTGCCGTTGTTTCGGTCGGCTTTGCCCAGTGCAATTTGAGTGAATTTCACACCGAGCCAACGGAAAGGTTCCGGGGCCCAGGGCAGCGATTTCCGGGTGACAAACTGCATTTTTATGACATCGCTTGGCTGGTATCCCAATAACTCAATGCCAATCCTTGCGCCAAATCGTGATGCAGATACGCCGTGGCCTGTATACCCCACTGACCAGGCCAAACGACCATCAAATGCCACGCCAGGCACCATGCAAAACCGTGTTGAGGTGGCAATAATTCCGCCCCACTTGTTGGAAAATTTCACATCGCTCAAAGCAGGAAAAAACTCGAAAAACTCTTTGGCCAGCTGTTCATAACGGGCATCGGCATGCAGGTATTTACTGTCGATTCCATTGTTAAAGTAATAACGAACAGCACCGCCGCCACCCCAGGTAATGCGATTGTCTTTTGTCAGGCGGTAGTAATGAAACATATTGGTGTCATCGGCCACCGCGTGGCGCGATGTTTTACCCCAGCCGATGCGGTCCATTTGCTCATCGGTCAGGGGCTCGGTTGCTATTTGATAGTCCCAGACGGGAATTACAGACCTTCGGATTTTGCCAATCTTGCTGGTGAACGCATTGGTTGCCAGCAGCACTTTATCGCTGCGAATAACGCCGCCTTCGCACGTAGCCTGCATGCCCTTGTCCCCCGTTGGTGAGACATCAAGCATCTTCGTGCCCTCGAAAATCCGCACCCCCAGTTGATTACGGAGTACGTCCTTCAAGCCCCAACACAAGCGCCCTGGGTCAACCACACCATCGAGGCCTTCGCGTTCCCAAAGCCCGCCGTAAAACTTGGGTGAATTCACCTGCTCACGCACCGCGTCCTGGTCAAACCACACAACATCTTCACCGGCTGCAGCGGCTTCTTTGTACTCCTTGTGCAGCTTACTTGCCGATTCAGAGTTCAGGGCAACGAATAGTTCACCAACCTTCTCATAGCGGGCGTCAATTCCGTAACGCTCTAAGGTTTCAAGCAGTTCCCGCAAGTTCTGTGTACCCAGTTCCGCCAGTTGATCCACCTCATTCGCAAAGCGGTGCGCGGTGTTGGTTTGCCCGTGTGCCAGGGACGTCGACAAAAAACCACCATTGCGCCCTGAGGCACCATCGCCGACAAAGGTTTGTTCGATAAGAATAATGTCCAGTTCGGGGTCACGTTCTTTGGCCTGCATTGCCGCCCAAAGACCGGTAAACCCGCCACCTACAATCAACAATTGGCATTGTTCATCTGCAGCCAAAGGCGGCAGCGGCTCAGGCATGATGTCAGGGTCATGCCAAAGCGGGCGTAGCTGTGCGCTTTTCAGCGCTTCAAGGTGCTTTTCCATTTAGATGGGGTCAGAGTCAAGTGCCAGAGTAAGCGTCAGCAAGTGAAACACACGCTGTTCCCAGTTTAACTCTGGCACTTGACTCTGACCCCGGGCTTCTGCCCGGGCTTCCGTGGCTTTAATACTGCATTGCCTTGAGTTCACAGTATTCATGCAAGCCTTCTTCACCAAATTCTCTGCCATTTCCGGATTCCTTGTAGCCCCCAAAAGGCGCCTCGTGATTGGCTTGACCGCCATTGATGTGACACTGTCCGGCGCGAATTCTCCTGGCAATGGATGTCGCCTTGTCTTTATCTCCGGCCCATACGGCAGAGGCCAGCCCATAAGGCGTGTCATTGGCAATTTCCACTGCTTCATCGACGTCAGAATATTTGATCATCACCAGCACAGGCCCGAATACCTCTTCCTGTGCAATCGTCATGTCATTGGTGACATCGGCGAATATGGTAGGTAAAACGTAGTTTCCCCTCTCCAGTCCCGCCGGTGTTTCAGACCCACCCGTAACCAGCCGGGCACCGTCAGTGATCGCCTGATCAATATAGCTTTGAACTGTCTGTTTTTGTCCCGCTGATGACATCGGTCCTACGAACACCTCCGGGTCGTTGGGATCACCCACCACCAGTGCTTCTGCGGCGGACTTGGCAATAGCCACAGCCTCATCGTATACAGATTCGTGAATGATCATCCGGGTCAGAGCATCACAGGTTTGGCCGGTATTGACCATTACATGGTTAACGCCAAAAGTGACGGCTGCATGCAGATCCGCTTCTTCGGTAATGATGAAAGGCGATTTTCCGCCCAGCTCAAGACAGACCCGTTTCACATCAGGTGCCGCACTGTTAGTCACCTGCACACCTGCTGCGGTTGATCCGGTAAACGTCACCAGGTCGACATCAGGGTGGGAACTCAGCCGCTGGCCGATTTCTCTTCCGCTGCCGTGAACCATGTTGAATACTCCAGGCGGCAGGCCAACAGCCTCACACATTTCTGCGAAGATAAACAGGTGGCTCGGCGTCTGGCTCGCGGCCTTCACCACCATGGTGCAACCGGCAGCAATAGCCGGTGCCACTTTGCCGATCATCTGCCAGATCGGGTAGTTCCATGGGTTAATCATGGCGCAAACCCCGATCGGTTCTTTAACCACGACCGAATTGCCAATTTCCTTCGACTCTTCCATGAGTTTTGCTTTTTCGGCAAATGACTCACAGATGATGGCCAGGGGGTCAACCTGGTAGCCGGCGGCGTTTTGAATCGGCATTCCCAGTTCATCAATGATGGTTTGGGTTAAATCCGCATTTCTTTTTTCGCCTTCTACTGCCAGTTTCCTCAGGAAGCCCGCTCTTACCTCCGCAGAGGTTTGCGACCAGGAACCAAACGCGTTTCTGGCCGCAGCCACCGCAGCGTCAACATCTTCGGCGTTGCCGTAGGGCACGACGGCTGATACTTCACCGGTGGCGGGATTGATTACCTCGCTGCTGCCCTTTCCGATGGGTTGAACCCACTGGCCGCCGATGTAGAATTTGTTGTATGTTCTCATGCATAGTCCTTTGTCATAATTCACTGATCAAATTTTAATCTATTTGTGAATTTTTATTTGTTTTCCCTATCCGCCAGTACATTGTTACGGCTCGATTTTGGTAGGATCAGCAAACACTATTGATTACTTGATCCCGCTCTTCTCATTCTGGAGATCCATTGGCAATGAGCCGTGATTCACGCTACGACATTCTGTTTGAACCCGTACCTATTGGGCCCGTAAAGGCAAAGAATCGTTTCTACCAGGTGCCGCATTGTAATGGCATGGGTAATTTACGCCCCCGTATGCTGGCCGAAATGCGCGGCATCAAGGCTGAAGGCGGCTGGGGTGTCGTGTGTACAGAGTATTGTTCGATCCATCAGAGTTCGGACGATTTACCGCACCCCTACGCCAGTTTGTGGGATCAGGCTGACATCAAATCGCATGCTTTGATGACCGAAAAAGTCCACGAGCATGGAGCCCTGGCGGGGGTGGAGTTGTGGGCGGGCGGGGCCGGGGCCGCGAACCTGATGACCAGGGAGGTTCCCCTGGGAGTCAGTAGCATGGCAAATGTTTCAGGACATCCCTTTCAGACCCGCGCCATGGATTTGAAAGATATCCGCAATCTTCGGCGCTGGCATCGCGATGCTGCATTGCGTGCCCGGGAGGCGGGTTTCGACATCGTCTATGTGTATGCCACGCATCAGTACCTGTTAAACCAGTTTCTGTCACCTTTGCACAATCACAGAACTGATGAATACGGGGGGTCGGTGGAAAATCGTGTTCGTCTGGTCCGGGAATTGATCGAAGAAACCAGGGACGCCATTGGGGACACCTGCGCGGTCGCAGTGCGTATGTCCGCCGATGATGGCACCGGTACATTAGAGCAACCCGTATCAACTGATCGTAAGGAAATATTTGAGATTCTGGCCGAACTGCCTGACCTCTGGGACGTTAATGTTAACGACTATGAACACGAAATGGGTGTGTCCCGTTTCGTAAAGGAAGGGTCGCTGGAAAGCACGATGAACTACGTCAAGTCGATTACCAGCAAACCGGTGGTATCGGTGGGGCGTTTTACCTCACCAGACACAATGGTCTCCCAGGTTCGTCGTGGCATCGTGGATTTTATCGGGGCGGCTCGCCCATCCATTGCAGACCCCTTTCTGCCACGCAAAATTGAAGAAGGGCGCGTAGATGAGATTCGGGAATGCATTGGTTGCAATATCTGCTACACAGGTGACAGCCTGAGTGCTCCGATTCGATGCACGCAGAATCCGACAATGGGCGAGGAGTGGCGCCGCGGTTGGCACCCGGAGCGAATCGATGCCAAAACCGCTGATGAAACAGTGCTGGTCATCGGAGCCGGTCCTGCGGGTCTTGAGGCCACCCGCGCGCTGGGTCAACGAGGTTACGACGTCATACTTGCCGAGGCGTCAACGGAGCTTGGCGGAAGGGTTATTCATGAAAGTAAATTGCCGGGGTTGGCTGAGTGGGTTCGGGTTGCGGATTACCGTATTTTGCAAATTCAAACTATGCCAAATGTCGAAATTTTCCTGGACAATCACCTCAGGGCTGAGGATGCATTAAGTATCGGTGCAGACCACATCGTCGTTGCAACCGGGTCCCGGTGGCGCAATGATGGATTTGGCCGTTACCACAACAAACCCTGTACCGAGCTGGGCCCGAGCGATCAAATTTTTACACCCGATGACATTTTCAACGGTCGGTTACCGAAAGGCAGGGTAGTGTTGTTTGACGATGATCACTACTACATGGGTAGCGTGTTGGCAGAGGCGTTGGTCGCCGAGGGCGTTGAGGTGTGTTTTGTAACACCCGACAAGCTGGTGTCCGCGTGGGCGGTTGCGACTGATGAACACTTCCAAACCCAGCAGAGGCTCATGCAACTGGGTGTACAGATTATCACCGCGCACGGCCTGGATAAATTCGACGGCTCCACGGCCCAATTGAACTGCATTTATACCGGTCAATGTCGTCAGGTTGAGGCCGATGCCATCGTTTTGGTCACTGCACGATCACCGTCTGATGATCTTTACCGGGAGATTGTGGCAAAGGTTGACCTGGATGCACCGGATCCTTCCCCAACAATTCGCAAGATTGGCGATTGTGATGCGCCAGCCATCATTGCCGCCGCGGTCTACGCAGGCCACCGCTACGCCAGGGAACTGGGCACTGATACCTCACTTGATGTCGCCGTCCGCCAGGATCGGCTGTATGACCCGGATTAAACTTAATGACCACATCGGACATTTCATTCATTTCAAAGCCGCCGCCCGCAGCTATTGTTGCGGATAATTCTTCCCGGTAGGCGGATAAACCTTGCCTGGTAGCGTAAATATCCAAGGCGGCGCTTTCGTCATAGTGGCCGAAATTCGCCTCAAAATCAGTGGTCGCGTATGCCTTATCAAAGGCCATTCGTTTGGTGGTCCAGGCTCCCACATCCAGGACCAAATGTAGTGCTAAACCAAAGCCATTCGCGATGGTGCTTGTTACACAAGCACACCATCGCTCCTACAAAACATCAAGCACACCATTGCTCCTACAAAAGACAAGCGCACCTTGGCTCCTGCAAAGTTTAGTGCAAGACCAAGGCCATTCGTTTGGTGGTCCAGGCTCCCACATCCAGGACCAAATGTAGTGCTAAACCAAAGCCATTCGCGATGGTGCTTGTTACACAAGCACACCATCGCTCCTACAAAACATCAAGCACACCAT
>JBLHGQ010000059.1:0-16997 GCA_047614505.1 Rhodothermales bacterium
TGAGTTATTGGGCAGATCAGGGTTGCGTACTCATTCAGCCATTGGATATGGAAGTGGGCGCCGGCACCTTTCACCCGGCAACTTTTCTTCGTGCCATTGGACCAGAGCCCTGGTCGGCAGCCTATGTGCAGCCTTCCCGTCGACCGACAGATGGACGATACGGTGAAAACCCGAACCGGCTTCAACACTATTACCAGATTCAGGTTGTCATGAAACCTTCCCCTGAGGATATTCAGGAGCTATACCTCGGTTCATTGCTTGCCGTGGGTATCGATCCCGAGGTTCATGATATTCGTTTTGTTGAAGACAATTGGGAGTCCCCCTCTCTGGGTGCCTGGGGCCTGGGATGGGAGGTCTGGCTGAATGGAATGGAGGTCAGTCAATTTACTTACTTTCAGCAGGTGGGCGGCCTTGAGTGCAAGCCTGTGATGGGTGAGATTACTTATGGAACCGAACGCCTGGCTATGTACCTGCAAGGTGTAGACAGCATCTACGACCTGGTTTGGTCGGACCATGGTGGGCGCGTAATCACATATGGGGACGTTTATCATCAAAATGAAGTTGAACAATCGACCTACAATTTTGAGCAGGCTGATATAGATTCACTTTTTGCCTGGTTCGATAATTGTGAAAAACAGGCGTCCAGCCTGGTCGCGCTTGGCTTACCCTTGCCTGCTTATGAACAGGTACTCAAAGCGTCTCATACATTCAACTTGCTGGATGCTCGCCGGGCAATTTCTGTAACTGAGCGACAAAGGTTTATTCTCAGGGTCAGGGATTTGGCAAAGGCGGTTGCACAAGCTTATTTCGAAAGCCGCGAAAAGGCTGGTTTCCCGGGCCTGGCAGGCTCTTCCAATGAGTAGTCCCGGTCAGTCAATGAATGCCGATTTGCTGCTGGAATTAGGTTGCGAGGAACTTCCTCCCAAAACGCTGCAACGGCTTGCGGGTTCTTTATACGAAGCTGTCTACAAGGGGTTGGCGGCTACCGGAATCGAAGTTACAGAAGATGACAACAAAATTTATTACACGCCCAGAAGACTTGGCTTTTTGATCCGTGGGGTACCCCCAAAACAGCCAGATCAAATTATCGAACGTACTGGGCCTGCAATAAGCGCAGCTTTTGATAGCGAAGGAAACCCAACTAAGGCCGCGATGGGTTTCGCCCGCTCCGTGGGCAAAGAGGTTGCGCAACTTGACCGCAAAAACACAGACAAAGGTGAATGGCTTTATTGCAAAATTGAGCAAACCGGCAAACCTTTAACGGAATTGCTTTATCCAATATTGGAAAAGGCGCTCTCGGATTTGCCTGTCGCCAAGCCAATGCGTTGGTCCGATCATGATTTCAGTTTTGTTCGACCGGTTCACTGGTTGCTTGTGCTTCATGGCACGCAAGTGCTTGAGGGTGAGTTGTTTGGCAAGTCTGCGGGGCGAACTACCCGTGGCCATCGCATTCATAGTCCGGGCCCACATTCAATTGCAGAACCTGCCGGGTACGAGTCAACGCTCAAGAATGCCTTCGTGGTTGTAGATCCCGCAACGCGGAAAGAGGAAATACAAAAAATTGCCTTACAGGCTGGACTGGATCAGGGGGGAAATACCCGGATCACGGATGCCCTGCTGGATGAAGTTACAAATATAATCGAATGGCCGGTTGCTGTTGCTTGCCATTTTGAAGAAGATTTTCTTGAAGTCCCCCAGGAAGCCTTAATTGCCAGCATGGAAGACCACCAGAAGTTTTTTCCGGTGCTCAACCCAGAAACCGGCAAGTTGAGCTCCGCATTTGTTGTAATCGCCAATATTCAGAGCAAAGATATTGACGCTGTACAAAAGGGTTTTGAAAAAGTCATTCGACCACGTCTTGCCGATGCCAGGTTTTTTTGGGAGCAAGACCAAAAACGACCTTTTGGCGATTATGCACAGTCTTTAAATGGAGTTGTATTTCAAAAATCACTCGGGACAGTTGGAGACAAATCGAGACGTATCGCTTCATTTGCCAGCGCGATTGCGGAATTTAGCAACATTGACCCTGCCTCCGCAAGTCGTGCAGCTTTATTAAGCAAGTGCGATTTGGTCACCCATATGGTGGGAGAATTTCCTGAGCTACAGGGGACCATGGGAGCGTACTATGCGCAGAAATCCGGCGAGCCTGAAGAGGTGGCTCGTGCCATTGGTGAGCACTACTCACCCCGCTTTGCCGGGGACCACATTCCTGCAAGTGATTTAGGAAGAATACTTTCCATCGCGGATCGAATGGATACCCTGCTTGGAATATTTGCCGCTGGTTTGAAGCCGACCGGCAACAAAGATCCTTTCGCTTTGCGAAGGTCTGCGCTGGCAGTCGCCCGTATTTTGACAGAGGCCGAAATATCTTTGACGGTAGATGAACTTCTGGACATGGCTGTTGCGGCTTTGTCAGAACAAATCCCGGTATCCGATCAGTGCCGTAGTGACTGCAGAGCATTTATCCTGGAACGCTTGAGAAACTACTTTTTGGAGCAGGGTTTTAGTACAAATATTGTTAATTCGGTTTTTTCAGCTCCGGTTGGCACGCTACCAGACCTCCATTCAAGGCTTAAGGCCCTGGCAAAGTTCGTGAATCTTCCCGAGGCAGAAAGCCTGATTGCTGCGAACAAAAGAATTGGTAACATTTTGCGAAAATCTGAAATTAATATTTCGGGGACGATAGACGAAAATATATTGATAATGGAAGAAGAAAGGATGCTTTTCAGAGATGTTGTTAAAATGGAAGGCAAACTAAGGCCGCTATTTGAGCAGGCAAATTACGACGCCGTATTACAGGCATTGGCTGGTCTTGATGAGGCGATTACTGCCTTCTTTGATCATGTGATGGTAATGGATGAAGACCTGCAAATACGAAGCAACCGTCTTGCTCTGCTCGCCCGACTAAAAAGCCTGTTTGATGGTGTTGCAGATCTGGCAACGGCAAGTTAAATGACCGCTTTGGCGACAGAGACCAAATTATTGATCATCAGTCGCGACTCATTGCTTGCAGCACGTCAGTTGCCCTCCTCTGACAAGGTTTTTAGAATATTGGCGGGCCTGTCAAGAAAGGGTTTACATATACTTTTGAGTGCTCCTGAGCCTGACAGATGGGTTCCAACTCGTGGCAACGTCGACAATGCCCTTAATCACCAACATATATTGATGAAACAGACGGTTGATGCAGGTGGTGCACTTGAGGGCGTGTATTACGTACCACGCTCATTATTGACACAGGACCGCAACCGGGAAGGCGCTCTTCGTGACATTATCAAGAGGTTTTCTGTTCTTGCGCAAGAGACTGTTCTGATAAGCTCCAGTTCTCCCTTTATTAAAGCCGCTCTTCGCCTTGAAATTGAAGCCTATGAGATTGCTTTGCCCAACAAACGGGGGCTGACACTCATTAACGCCCTAGAGAGTCTAAGGACCCTCTGATCTATTCTGGGCGAAGAAGATTGCAATTCAAAATGTTCAGGTTCAAGGCGCGAATCGCACGTAAAACTTCCGCTCCTGCTTACGCCTCTTACCTACATCCATGTAGGCAATAACTAGCTATTGCGAACGACTGCAGGGATGCAGGAGGTAGAGCCACGCAGGAGCAGTTGCCGAGATTTGCAACACTGAAACTGGACATTTGGGATGCAAGATACGAGTTCATGAATAGATCAGAGGGTCCTTAAATTAAACATCCAGGTTAGCGGCATCCAGTGCGTTTCGTTCGATGAAATCGCGCCTCGGCTCTACTTCATCCCCCATCAAAGTAGTAAAGACTTCATCTGCTACGTAAGCATCTTCAATGGTTACCTGGAGAAGGCGGCGGGTTTCAGGGTTCACGGTGGTGTCCCATAACTGCTCCGGATTCATTTCACCCAGGCCCTTAAATCGTTGAATTGTGCGGCCCTTGCGGGATTCCTGCATCAACCATTGGTAGGCCTCATCAAATGAGCTCACCAGAGTTTCTGAGCTCCCACGGTGCGCTTTGGCACCGTCCTGAATCAGGCCAAAAAGGATACCTGCAACCCGCCCCATCAAGCGGTATTCCGGAGACCGGAAAAAGTCCCGTTTGATCAAGCGCGGCTCTACTACACCATGGGTTATTCTCTCAAGGTTGAGGTCGTAGCCGTCTTCTATCTCAAGAACACCAAGCCTGTAACTGACGCTAGGTGGTGTTTCCTGGTTCATTCTTTCACAAATAGCACTACACCAGGAAAGGATTTTCTCCTTTGACCATTTCGTAGAATACTGTTCTGAATCAAGAAGTTTAGATAAAAACACAGGGTCATAACGCAAAGCGAGCCTTTGATTGGCCGTCGTTGCTGCCATGTAGTCCCTCATTAATCCCTCTAATCCTTCACCACTCAAAGCAAGCGCATCAGGATCAAACACTAATGCGGTTCCATCGAGCGCCCTGGCAAGAAGATATTCATTTAATTCCATGTCGTCTTTGAGGTAATGCTCTTGTTTACCTTGTTTAATTTTATACAAGGGCGGTTGGCCGATATAAATATATCCGCGCTCAATCAGTTCTGGCATTTGGCGATAGAAGAAGGTCAATAACAGGGTTCGAATGTGTGATCCATCAACGTCCGCGTCAGTCATGATGATAATGCGGTGATAACGAAGCTTATTTATATCAAATTCATCACGCCCGATACCACAACCCAGTGCGGTTATTAAAGTTCCGACTTCTGCCGATGCGATCATTTTGTCAAAACGTGCCTTTTCAACGTTCAAAATTTTACCTTTGAGCGGCAAAATAGCCTGGTTTTTACGATTTCTTCCTTGCTTGGCAGATCCTCCCGCAGAATCACCCTCCACAATAAACAATTCCGAAAGTGCCGGATCTTTTTCCTGACAGTCAGCAAGTTTCCCGGGTAAGCCGGCAATATCGAGCACACCCTTTCTTCGTGTCATTTCCCTGGCTTTTCGCGCAGCCTCTCGTGCACGTGCTGCATCCACTACCTTTGCGGTAATTGCTTTTGCCTCGCCCGGGTTTTCCAATAAGAAATCCTTCAAAAACCGTGTCACCATTGACTCTACGACGGGTTTGATCTCCGATGAAACCAGTTTATCTTTTGTTTGTGAGGAAAACTTTGGGTCCGGAGCTTTAACGGAGAGCACAGCAATGAGGCCTTCTCTGGAATCATCGCCAGTCATCGTTACTTTGTTCTTTTTAGCGGCTCCGCTTTCTTCAATGTAATTATTAATGGTTCTGGTCACTGCAGCCCTAAAACCAGCCAAATGTGTACCACCATCTCTTTGAGGAATGTTGTTGGTAAAACAGAAAACCGCCTCCTGGTAGGAATCGGTCCACTGCAAGGCGACCTCTACGCCAACATCGTTTAGAGAACCCGACAAGTGCATTACCGTGGGGTGTAATGCGGTCTTTTTTCTACCAAGATGTTCTACGAAGGACTTAATCCCGCCCTCATATTCAAAAATATCCGACTTTCCGCTTCTTTCATCACTGAGTTCAATTCGAACCCCGGAATTTAAGAAACTGAGCTCCCTTAGGCGTTTAGCCAGAATATCGTAATGATACTCAGTATCTGTAAATATCTCGGCACTGGGAAGAAACCTGATTTCGGTACCGGTTTCATTACTATCGCCGGTCGCTTTGAGTGGGCCCTCCGGAATACCAAGGTGATAGGTTTGACGCCAAACCTTGCCATTCCTGCGGATTTTCAGTTCCAGTGGATCGGAAAGCGCATTAACAACAGACACGCCAACGCCATGCAGGCCACCTGAGACTTTATATGAGTTGTCATCAAACTTACCGCCAGCATGCAGCACCGTCATAATAACTTCAGCAGCAGATATTCCCTCTTCTTCATGAAGATCAACAGGAATACCCCGGCCATTATCGGTTACCGAAATAGAACCATCGAGGTGAATATTGACAGTTATTTTGTCACAATGCCCCGCCAGAGCTTCATCTACCGAGTTATCAACAACCTCAAAGACCAAATGATGCAGGCCAGTCCCATCGTCGGTATCGCCTATATACATGCCTGGTCGCTTACGTACTGCATCCAGACCTTTAAGTACCTTAATATTCGACGAATTGTATTCCTGATTACTCATAAAACTTTATCTTCCTTTACCTGACGCTCAAAAAAACACCCTGCCAACCAGAACCCATTTCTACCGGACTTAAACGTTTGTTAATGGGTTTGATATTCAAGGCTTATTATACCACTTCATGTGTTTTTAGGCTTGATTATGACCGTCTTTAAGATGTTGTTTCTGTAGCAATTATTCCATGTTCCACGTGGAACATGTGATATGAACCATCGTTTATCAATGTATAAGGTTTATAGCTCGTGCCTGTGATCCATATCTGTGCTTTCAGTTCCCTGGCCACCGATACCACTCGAGACAGGTGTAGCTCATCAAATTCAGATGCAAGATCGTCCATAAGAAGTATTGGTGTCTCACCATCTTCAGCCATCAGTCGGGCTTGAGACAGTAATAAGGCGGCAGACAGGATTTTTTGTTCGCCCCTGGATATCCTGTCTTTGGCCAGCCTGTTGTTCAGATAAACAGGTACGTCTGCCTTGTGGGGCCCCGGTCCTGTCATTCCACGATCAAGGTCCTGTGGTAGAGCGTCTCTTAATGCAGTAAGCAAATTCTCTGCTTTCCAGCCCTTGTCATAACGCATTTTGACACTAGCAAGATCAGGACTTAACTCTTTCAGGATCTCACTCAGATTACCTGACAGAATTTGTTGTTGTTTATGACGGGCATCATTAATCTTTTCGCCTAAATCAGATACCATCCCATCCAGGCTTTCGATAATTGACTTATCCTGTTTTCGTAGTGCGGCATTACGCTGCTTTAGTGCCCGGGAGTATCTTCGCCATAGAAGCAAATAGCCTTGTTCCACGTGGAACACTCCCCAATCAAGAAAACGTCTTCTGCCCTCTGGTGGTCCACTAACCAGCAAATGACTATTGGGTTCGATCAGCACCAATGGTAAATGGCTAGCGAGGTCGCTAAGTTGTTTTACATCCTCGCCGTTTCTTCTGGCTTTCCAATCACTTATAGATCGTTCAATGCCGAGTGTCTGCGTATTTCCCCGCTTGTACTCTGTACTGGCAACGACTCTGAAATGACCAGCATCCGGACCCAGCAAACTACTGATTTGTCCGGATCGGAATGATCTTCCTTTGGCCAGAACGACAATGGATTCAAGCACACTGGTCTTTCCGGCACCATTATCTCCAAAGAGATAATTTAGTTCTTGGTGCAGATTAAGATTAGCTGACTCAATATTTCTTAAGTTATTGATTGTTAAATTTTTTATAAACACTTGGAGCCCGGTTCTGCACTACCTACAAAACCGGGATTTTAGATGACCGGGGTTACAGGCAATTACAGTTTTAATGGCATCACTACATGACGGTTAAGATCGGAATCTGGTGCAGAAACAAGGCAACTACTGTTTGCGTCTTTAAGTTCCAGTGATACGCTTTCCGTATCGATAGCAGATAGCGCATCAAGCAAGTAGGTAACATTAAAACCAACAGCCAAAGATTCAAAGTTCATTTCAGCCTCAATCTCCTCCACTGCTTCTTCATGCTGCGGATTATGTGCCAGAATTTTTAAGGAACCATTCGCCGCTTCAAGTCTAACGCCTCTGTATTTCTCATTAGACAGAATGGCTGCACGCTGAAGAGCCCGCGTAAATGTTTCTTTATCAACAAGAATTTGCCTATCGGCGCCAACCGGAATAACCGCTTCATAATCCGGAAATCTCCCATCAATCAGCTTTGATGTGAAGGTCGTACCATCTTTTATCAGGCGAACATGGTTTCGACCCAGAGCCAGTGAAACCGTCCCATCACCATCATCAAGCATGCGGGACAATTCCATTACACCTTTTCGTGGAACGATAAGTTGTCTGTCTTGTGAAACAGAAACATCTTTTTCGTGATCACAAACAGCCAGACGATGACCGTCGGTTGCTACAGTTCTTAACCTTCCACCATTAAAATCCATTAACAGGCCATTCAGGTAATACCTGACATCCTGATTGGCCATTGCAAAGGATGTTTTGTCTAATAAGGTTTTGAGTGCGGACTCATCAAGATCAACATTCTCAAGGGTTTCCACCTGATCAGTGGCAGGAAACTCAGCTGCAGGTAACGTAGCCAGCGTAAATCGGCTACGCCCTGCCGTCATGGTGGCTTTTTCATCGCTGACAGAAAAACTGATTTTGGATCCATCAGGTAAAGCTCGAACAATATCTACAAGCTTTCTGGCTGGGACGGTGATTTCACCATCCTGGCTGACTTCAGCATCAACAGATGCGATCAGTTCTACTTCCATGTCGGTTCCGGTGACAGACAAACGCCCTTCTCTGGCAACCAATAAAAAATTGGCCAGAACTGGAAGTGTTTGTCTCCGTTCAACGACACCTACAACCTGGCTTAATGGTTGTAGAAAGACCTCACGTTGAATACTGAATTTCATAATGGTTCCTTTATTACTGTTTATATATTAAATCTAACAATAGTAATAATAGTTGCTGTTAGTATCTCAAAAAAATCATTATTTATCAATGTAATTAATTAGTTACATCAAAATAACCCTGTTCATATACCTTGTTTTACCTGTGCATAAACTGTGTATCATTTCGCTCTTTAAAATCATCCAGAACTTATCCACAAGCTACCCACTAGTTATACCCTAATTAATACATCCACTATTAATACATTATGCAGTTAATGAACGTAGCAACTTGGCTTTGTCTTCACGAATCCGACCATCAGTTTCACACAACTCCTGAATTTTACGACATGCGTGCAACACGGTGGTATGGTCCCGACCGCCAAATGCGTCACCAATTTCAGGCAAACTATGTTCTGTTAATTCTTTTGCTAATGCCATTGCCATCTGCCGCGGCCTGGCGATCATTCGGGTTCGTTTGCGGGATAAAAGCTCGGCAACCCGTATTTTGTAATATTCCGATACTATTTTTTGAATGTTTTCGATAGTAATCAATCTATCATGCACTGTCAGCAGGTCGCGCAAAACTTCCCGGGTGAAACTTTCAGTAATACTGCGACCGGTAAAACGGGCGTTTGCAAATAAAGTATTTAGGGCACCCTCCAGATCGCGAACATTTGAACGCATGCGTTTGGCAATCAAAAAAGCAACCGATTCATCAAGTTGCACCCCGCGCTCCTGAGCCTTGTTCATCAAAATTGCGACCCGGGTTTCAAAATCCGGTGGTTCGATAGCCAGGCTAAGCCCCCATCCAAAACGGGACCTTAGTCGAGATTCCAATCCCTCTACTTCCTTGGGATAGCGGTCACAGGTAAGAACGATTTGTTGCTTAGATTCCAATAAGGCATTGAAAGTATGGAAAAACTCTTCCTGTGTTCGGTCCTTTCCTGCAAAAAACTGGATATCATCAATCAACAGGGCTTCAGCGGACCTGTAGTGAGATTTGAAAGCGTCAATTGTTTTCATGCGAATTGAAGTAATCATTTCAGAAACGAAACGCTCGGAGTGAAGATACAGCACTTTTGCAGA
The DNA here is from genome assembly GCA_047614505.1 of Rhodothermales bacterium. Lineage (GTDB taxonomy): Bacteria > Pseudomonadota > Gammaproteobacteria > Xanthomonadales > SZUA-36 > JABDJL01. Next base: position 9,541 of record JBLHGQ010000059.1, read on the forward strand.
CGGGTTGGATTCCCGGATCAGATTGCCCGCTGCGTGAAGCAGATGGGTTTTACCCAACCCCGTTCCGCCATACAGCAACAGGGGATTGTAAGAAACCCCACCGGGATCCTGGGCTACCTGTTGGGCTGCAGCCAATGCCAACTCATTGGATTTACCAGGCACAAAATTATCAAAACGATATCGATTATCAAGACCGGATTCGGCGATGGGCCTTGAGGTTTTTTTGATTTTTGCAAGCGGAGCAACGTTGTCCCGAGCCTCACCCACTTCAACTACTGCAGAATCACGGGATGCGCCAAGATGTTCGAAAATGTCGCGAATACGTTCCAGGTAGTTTTTTGAAATATGGTCGCGAATATAAGCATTTGGCGCCAAAAGACGGGTTCGGTTCTTACTGGAAACCTCCTGTAATGGTCGAATCCAGGTATTAATGTCTTCTGCCGGGAGTTCTCGCTCCAGATGTTTGAGACACAGTTGCCAGGTGCTTTGAGACATGCCTTTGGGTGGCCGTTGTTAGTTGGGAAATGATGAGACGCAACGCTAGTCTAACGCCCTGTGGATAACTTTGTCACCATCAATGTTTGTTCTAGTCCTAAAGTGGCACAAAACAAGGGTTTTTCTTGTGTACGATTCAATTTCGGGATACTATTCGCCGCTTGTGTTGGCCGCCCTGATGTTTATTTTGGCGGTCATTTTTTTCAAACACGTTTAAGAGGTTTTCGAAATGAAGCGTACTTTTCAGCCTAGCCTATTGAAGCGGGCTCGCCGACATGGTTTTCGGGCTCGCATGGCAACCCGTAGTGGTCGCGCTATTCTCAATGCACGACGCGCCAAAGGCCGTAAACGCCTATCTGCCTGATCCGGCGGCTAGCCGTTTTCATTGGCTGTCGGTTTACGGTAAGCCTTGCCCTTAGCCCATAAACAGGGCCCGGCAAAGGACAATAAACAAGCAAGATGCGATTTACCCGCAAGCAGCGCCTAAACACGAAGGAAGATTTCCGTTTCGTGTTTTCCGGCTCAAAATCATCCCGAGACACATATTTTAGGGTTTTGGGTAGGAGCAACGGGAAGGATGTTTGCAGGTTGGGAATGGCAGTCTCGAGAAAGTGTTGTCGCAAAGCGGTAGGTAGAAACCGTCTGAAACGATTGATCAGAGAGAGTTTCAGGCAGCATGGTGAGCAACTTGCCGTTGGTCATGGAATTGACTTTGTGGTCTTGCCTATGGCTGAGGCGGTCTCTAAAAGTAGCAATACATTGGCCAGATCTTTGGATACACACTGGCAGAGAATACAAAGCGCAACCAGGCGCAGCGTTGATACGAATAACAGGAAAGAGCTAAATGGCTAATTTGCGACCGATGCTACTACTAAGCCTGGTGTTTCTGGGCTATATGTTGTGGTTTGAATGGCAAAAAGAATATGGTCCCAAGCCTATAGTTCCGGCTCAAACAGAAAGCAGAGGGTTTGGTCAGTCTGATTTACTACCACCTGATGCGCTTCCGTCCCAGTCGTCATCTACTCAGTCTCCGGATTTGCCCGGCGACCTGCCGCAGCAAAGAGCGGACCAAGCAGAAACAGCACAGAATCGCGAGATTGAGATGAGCGGCGACTCACCGCTTGTTACTGTTACAACGGATGTGCTGGAACTTGAAATAGACCTGATTGGCGGTACTGTGGTCAGTTCTAAATTACTGACATATCCCGTTGTTCAGGAAAACAAGACCGATCTGGTCACGCTTTTTGACCGCAGAGGTGAACAGCTTTTTGTGGCGCAATCCGGTTTACTCAGCTTGCAGGCGCATCCGAACCACACCAGTCTTTATGAATCTGATCGCTTGGACTATCAACTCTCTAAAGGCGCTGACGAGTTACGTGTACCTTTGACATGGACAGATGAAAGCGGCTTGAGTGTCAGTAAAACCTTCATACTTAAACGAGGCCAGTATGAGATTGAGGTTCGGCACACTCTAAGTAACAAGAGCAGTTCAGGCTGGATGGGAAGCCGCTACGAGCAGTTACAACAGGCCAGACAGCTAGAGTCGGACGATGGCGGTTTCACTAACCCCGGTAGATACAGCTTTAATGGCATCGGTTTTTACAGCCCGGATGAAAAATTCGAGAAAGTTGATTTTGAAGACGTTGGCGACGAACCGTATCAACGCGATTTCAGTGACGGCTGGTTGGCAATGATTCAGCACTACTTCTTCGCCGCATGGATTCCGCCGGCAAATGAAGTTAATGCCTACTCGACACAAGAATATAGCCCTTCGGGTTGGCCTAGATATATCGCCAGATCGGTGGCACCCCAGGTACTGGTAAGCCCGGGTACCAACCACCAGTTCAGCAGTCGTTTATATGTTGGACCGAAGCTTCAGGATGATCTTCCTGAAATTGCTCCAGGACTACAACATACTGTTAATTACGGAATTTTTACGGTATTTTCCAAACCTTTGTTCTGGCTGCTTTCTAATATCCATGACTATGTCAAAAACTGGGGTTGGGCTATTATATTCCTGACTATTTTTATCAAACTGGTGTTTTTCAAGCTTACCGAAGCACAGTACAAATCAATGGCCAGAATGCGCAAACTACAACCGCGTATCGAGCAATTGAAAGAACGTTATGGCGATGACAAACAACGTATGAGCCAGGCGATGATGGAAATGTACAAGACGGAGAAGGTGAATCCGCTTGGCGGTTGTTTGCCTATTCTGGTGCAGATACCGATTTTTATCGCCCTGTACTGGGTATTGCTGGAATCAGTTGAACTTCGCCAGGCACCGTTTATCGGTTGGCTTACCAACCTGTCGGTACGGGATCCTTATTTCATCCTGCCGGCACTGAACGCGATATTCATGGTCCTGACGCAGAGACTGACACCAACTGCAGGCATGGACCCGATGCAGGCGAAAATGATGAAAGCTATGCCGATCGTTTTTTCTGTGATGTTTGCATTTTTCCCAGCGGGCCTTGTTTTGTACTGGGCGACCAATGCCGGATTGTCATTGGCACAGCAGTGGTACATTACGCGTAAGATTGCCGCTCAGGATTAATTTTCGCCAAGGCAGGCGGTGCCATGGCTGATAGACAACAAAATACCAATGAAACCATATTCGCGATAGCGACCCCGCCCGGAACGGGTGGAGTGGGCGTCATTCGCTTATCCGGGCCTGGCGTTGTTGAGATTGCCAATTCGGTCCTGACTTTCCTTCCTGTTCCCCGGTTTGCCAGTACGGCGAATTTTCTTGATGATGATGGCCATACGATAGATTCAGGGTTGGCGCTTTATTTTCCGGGCCCGGCTTCATTCACAGGTGAAGATGTTCTGGAATTGCAGGGGCACGGTGGGACGGTTGTTCAACAGTTGCTCTCCCGACGCTTAATGGAGCTTGGTGCACGCCAGGCCCGCCCGGGGGAGTTTTCAGAGCGCGCATTTCTGAATGACAAAATGGACCTCAGCCAGGCCGAGGCTATTGCTGACCTGGTTGAGTCCGGCACAGCGGCTGCAGCACGTGCTGCTCAGCGATCACTGGAAGGTGTGTTTTCTGCCAGGGTTAAGCGGGTGCAGGCTGAACTCACGAGCTTGCGGGTTTTTATCGAGGCGGCATTGGATTTTCCCGAAGAGGAAATAGATTTTATTGCCGACAGCGACACCATGGAGCGCCTGGAACAGGTAGAGAAAAGCACCCACAGTCTGCTGGAAGATGCGCATCAGGGAAAATTGCTGCGCGACGGTATTACAGTAGCGATTATAGGACTTCCCAATGCCGGAAAGTCCAGCCTGCTTAACGCCCTGGCAGGATCTGATACTGCCATCGTGACCGATATTCCAGGCACCACCCGGGATGTACTGCGCGAAACCATTTCCATTGATGGCTTACCGGTCCACATAGCTGACACCGCAGGTATTCGAGAATCTTCAGACCTGATTGAAGCGGAAGGAATCCGGCGGGCCAGGGCGGCTTTGGAAAGTTCCGATCTGGCGTTGCTGGTGCTGGACCTGTCTGTGCCGGGCAATAATCACGCAGGTTTGGACTCAGAGATACCATCAGGCTTACCCCTTATCAGGGTTTGGAACAAAAGCGATATTTCGCCAGGTCAAGTTCCACCAAGCTCTTATAACGTTAGGATTTCAGCTAAAACCGGCCAGGGGCTTGATGAACTCAAATCAATGATTCGTGAAATTGCCGGTGCAAACGAGAGCAATGAAGGAAGTTTTTCTGCACGAACCCGTCACCTGGATGCGATTCGGCGAACCAGAGAACACATCAAAGCGGGAACGGATCAATTGCGCGACAACAACGCGCCGGAAATACTTGCTGAGGAACTTCGTTTGGCGCAAAAAGCCCTTGGTGAAATCACCGGTGAATTTTTGCCGGATGACTTACTCGGAGCGATATTCGCCAGTTTTTGTATCGGCAAATGAAGCGCCATTTCTGGTTGGCATTCTGGGCCGGTTTGTTACCGATTCTGGTGGTGAACATCGTGTTCACAATCAATATTCAACAGGGGCTAAACGCATGTTTCCCATATTGGGAAGGTTGCATGTCAGTCAGTCGGGGCATGCGATCCGGTCCAGGACTGTTGTTGTTCAAACTACAGGCCCCTGTTTCAGCCGCCCTGATGTGGATGACCTGGCGAAGCCTGCCGCAATGGCCGTGGTCGCACCCATCACTGTCTACCCAACTTTGGTGGGTGAGTCGCCTGGGAATGGCGGGCAGCCTGTTTTTCGTTGTATACGCCTTATGGCTGGGCACTGATGGTGAAATTTATCGTTGGTTGCGCCGCTATGGAGTGGTGTTTTACTTCAGCATGACCGGTCTGGCACATTTGTTGTTGTGGGCAAAAATTAGCCGTTATGAAACCAAAAAATTACCGGCACAGCATGTATACGGCGTGGTGGTCATCCTGACCTGGGTTACGGGAATTGGATCTGCGTTCAAACGCAAATTAATTGATGACCCGCTGTTTCTCGACCGGGTGGAAAATGCTCTAGAGTGGAATTTCGCTCTGTTCTTGTCATTGGCTTTCGTAGCCCTGGCCTTCGTGCGCCGCTCACTCGAAAGACAGCCGGATAACTCCAGCCAAACCTCAGTGTCGGGCCAGAAGTAGAGTTGATCAAGCAATTGCTCAGTCCAGCACACATCGCTCTTAAGGCTCTGACCGAGAGCACCTGCATAACCGGCACTTTCAAGGCCTGCAGTCGCCCCTGAGCAGTAAATTCAACAAAATGAATTAAGGAGGGACCCTTAAAACGCGACTCCCTTATTGCACAATATAGTTCTGGCAATTATATCCAGCTTCGCTGAGAGTCGAATCGATCCCTTCATTGTCCAGTTTTATTACGTGAGCAACGGGCATACCTTGAGCATCGTCCAACGTTAAAATGAAAGAGGAAAAACCCGAGTACTGGTTGGCAAGCTCGAATGGTGCCGGTACCAAACCGCTGTTTAAAGGAGACAGAAATACGAAGTCTACGCCCCGGACTTTGAAGTTACATAGCTGTTGAAGAAGGGGAACCTGTGTTGTCAGCATCACCGACTCACGCCCCGCGAGCAGTAAGTATGCTTCGTGTTTTACGGTTGCAACGGTACTGCCTGGAGGGATGACCTTCGCTGACTCCTCAATCAAATTCATTGTGTACCGGAACACTTGGGATATTCGAACAGCCTCATCCCGGTCCAGTAGATCATAGAATTCAACCGAATGGACAAGCTCGGGAAAACTCGACTCAGCCTGCTGCTTCAGGTTCAGGACGTGGAACTGAATGATCAGTGAATTGAACAGTAACCCAGCGATAACTGAAAGCAGAACGGTTTTGTGTCGATTCCATCCAGCGGCGCAAGCCTGTGTCCGAAAATACAATAAGGGCTGAAGAAGTAGCAGCATCACAATCGGGTGAATAAACCGGACCAACTCCTGAGTTGCTGGCCAAAGAACAACAATCCCCAAGTAAAAGAACACATAAAGCGCATCGAACTTAAGCTGAACAGCACGCAGTATCAACGCAATACTGCACACGGAGAACAGGGCAAAAGAACACATAAAAAACCACAAATTTTCGGATGTCAGTGATAAATAGTGATTCCAGGCGTTAGTCAAGCTGAACACATTGTGCTGCACAATATTCCAGTAAAAATTAATACTGCTCCAGTATGTCTGGTTTTCATTGCCGAAAATTTGGGTGATGATTGAGAATCGACCTGAAACCCTCACATCTGCGCCAAGTGCAATCCATAGTTGTCTGACGGAAACACTCATCACCGCGACTAGCAAAAACAATCTTCGGTACCGGCCATGTTCACGGTCAAATAGCGCGACCACGATCAGTGTCGTCACGAGCGCGATCCCGACGGTCCGCGTAAGCATCGCCAACGTCAAACAGAGAAACAGAACCACAAACCAGCCCAGGCGGCAATTGGGATTAGTCTTGATGTGGGAATACAACAGGAGCACTGTCATTGAAAACAACAGATAAGAATTTTCCGACAGAATGCCCATGCTTGAAATGATCACACCCGGAAGAAGGCAAAAACTGATGGTTAACGCACCGCCAATTAGCCAGTTTGAATTTCGATAAGCGAGCCAGCCACAAATTGCGATGCTCACCAGCATTGAAATTGATACCAACAGGTGGCCCACGTAAGTCGACTCTGCCCCACCGCTTAGTGCTAACAATAAAGCGAATCCCGGCGACCTGGAGTGTTCCGGCACAGTCTGCAGGTTGAAGAGTGCCGCTTCCTCGTAGGGCGACCAGTTCCTGGCAAGCCGAATAAAGCTGAAACTATCGCTCGAGAAAGTGGAAAACCCTTCGAAGACTGTAAATGAAAAAAGGTGCAAGGCGTAGATACTCATCGCCACCAGCAGGAACAAAAAATACATCAGGTCTGTTCTGCGATACTTTCCTACACCAACGCTCATTTATTTCGCCTGCTATTTTTAATCAGGAATTGGAAACTGCCCGTTAACGATTTATTGTGTAGATGGACAAAGAGAATGGTGAACTATAAAAAGGTGGCAGGCAATGGAAAAACGGAACCGGTTGCAGCATGCTGGAAATTACCGGTTTTCAAGTAACTAAGTGCGTTAGCGCAAGGGAAGAGCAACAGTGGGCACGAAGCGGGAATCAGCATCGCAACAGGGGGAATTAAATCAGGTTCACAAAATGGCGTGGTGGAAAGCATATATTTACGATCTTATTGGCGCGGAAATTTCCTCAACTTCACGGTATTACGACAATCTTGCTCAGTATTTACCGATGAAGCATGACGATGGCTACCTGTTGGAGAAAATCGATAGCCCGCAAAAAGTGCGTGTTGAAAACCCGGATCATTTACCCGATTTCAGCCAGGACCTCAGCAAGCGCTCAATGTTGTTGCTCAATGGCAATTTCAATTATTCATCGAACCTTCAGGAATTACTCGCGGAATTGAAACCCAAGCTATCCCGGACCTCGCG
>JBLHGQ010000060.1:0-16478 GCA_047614505.1 Rhodothermales bacterium
GAACTCCTCAATGCCGGCGCCCGCGAAATTATCGACAGTCTGAAATAATTCCAGAATTATACTCAAGTCATTTGCTGATGAGCCTTTAATACGATAATGTTCGTACTTAGAAAGAAATTTGATCGTTAGCCGGTCTGTTTCTAAGAATTGGCCGAACTCCATCGGCTATTCAGGTTCTACCCGGGTGAATAAAGGTACGTACAGTTTGGTGTGCATATCTACTGCAAACGCCAACACGCAAGCCCCTCTTGTGCATCGGCTGTACGTGCTTCACCCGGGCTTTTTTTAACTCATTCAATCATCTGAAGACAGCTTTGTCTTCACTTGCACATGCTAAACTCGAAGTGGTTTTTGCAGGGCAGGTGAATGAATTTTTCTCACGTACTCATTAGCCGGCCAGCGCCGGAGGCTGCTGAACTGGCAGAACTCGTCAAGAGCGCGGGACTGGTACCAGTTTGCCTGACTGCTTTTGCATATGAGCCGGCATTCGCAGGTTTGGATTTCCACAATGCATGGTCAGATCAAAGTCGCCGGTTGGCGATTTTTTGCAGTCCCAGAGCGGTGGAATTCGGCTTACGACAATTGCCGGCGGGATTTTTGGATGAAATTGAAATCGCAGCGATCGGCCCGGCAACGGCAGATTTACTGGAATTGGCTGGACATACGGTCACGATACTTCCCAAAAAAGAATTCAATAGTGAGTCTTTGCTTGCACATCGCGCATTGCTCGAAAGGCCCGGGAAAGCTTTAATATTTGCTGCGCCGGGAGGTCGCCAACATTTATACGACAGTCTCGCTGAACGGAACTGGGAGGTAGAGTTCGCCCATGTTTATTGTGCAGTGCCTATCACTCCAGAAACGGAAGATCTTGAGCCCTTACTACATAGCAGTGGTGTTTTATCGGTATGGACCAGTGCCAAAGCACTCGATCATTTGTCCCGCGCACTTGATTCCCGGACATGGGATATCCTCCGTCGTGGCGCTTTTATTCTGACTTCACAACGGCTCGCAAATTTAGCAAAAAACCATTTTCCAGCAAGCATGCACGTGACTGATGGGCCGGGAAATGACGCCATTATGAGATGTATTCTGCATTTGAATTGAAACAAGCTCTAACGCAAATTGGATGCATAGCCGGGTCACAGGCTCTATCATCTTCACCTGAATCCCGAATAATGGAAAATCTGTAGTGAATAATCCTGAAATCGATGCGGAATTTGATCCGTTTGCCAACGACTCAGCAACAAAGAAAGCCAATGGCGGGGCGCCTCGACGGTCTGGGACCGGGGTTGCCTGGTTAGCTCTGCTTTTAGCGATGACAGTGGTTGCGTATAACGCTTTGCAATGGTGGCAAGATCAATCAGAAATCCCTCTGGACAATAGCCGGCAACTGGAAGTGGATGATTTACAGCGAACCCAGGCAGGATTGCTGGAATCACTGGAAACAGTTCAGCGACGTCTCGGCGCGCAAGAAGAGAAGGACGAGACGACTTCTATTGCAGCCATTCGCTCCGATATTAATGCCATGCAGTCCAGGTTATCCGAGTCCGGCCTTAATGCATCAGGGGATCACGCCCTCATTGCAGCTATGCAGTTGACCGTGCAGGACATGGCGCAGCGAATTGGTGAAATCGAAACTACTGTTGCAGCCCTCGCCGTTCGAGGTGATTCCCCTGAAAAAAGTATGGATGTTGCAGAGGTTGATTATTTGCTCAGGCTGGCAGGCGAACGACTGGCAATATTCGGCGATATCGCATCGGCAGATATTGCGTTCGGATTGGCAGATGCCCAATTGCAAGCATTGAATGACCCTTTGTATCTCGCAGTTAGAAGAAAAATTGATGAGTCCCGCACATCACTGCAGCAAATTCCTGCTCTCGATACTGTCTTGATTTCGGGCAAAATTGCCGAACTCCAGTCTTCGGTACCAAAACTGGCTTTCCCTGGAGAAACTCCAGTCGAAGTGCTGGTGGAAGACCAGCGCGATGCAGGGCTTTGGCAAAAGATTAAGAACGCGATCAAGCCATTGGTCAAAGTCAGAAGAAGGGTGGACGAAAATCTTGAATTGAGTCTGGAAGATAAAGATTTTTTACGCCAGGGTCTATGGTTACAGCTCGAATCGGCCCGTCTGGCTTTAATGCGGCGAGATGCCCTGGCCTGGGACTTATCCCTGTCACGTGCTCAGGACAGCGTTGCACGCCGATTCGACCAGCAACACAAATTTGTTCGGCAAACATTAGCCGGGCTTGATGAGTTGGCTGCGATTGAAATGGTGCAGGAACTACCGGATGTCAGTGCACCGTGGCGGCAACTTCGATTGTTACGTGAAGGCAGTGTCGAGGTTCAATCGGGCGACACTGAAGCGGTGCCTGATGCTGGAGATCCGCAAGGATGATGCGATCCGTATTGTTGTTTGTGACTTTGGCTTTATTGCTGCTTACGGCGGCAATAGCACCAGTGTTTAAATCAGATCCAGGTCATGTCCTGATCAATTTCATGGACTGGACAGTCGAGACCAGTGTGCTTGTTCTGATGGTTTCTGTCCTGTTGTTCTGGCTGCTGGTTCAATTTCTGTTAAAGCTGTGGCGATTGCCAGCTGAAACCGCCAGGAGGGTTCGGGAAAAAAGGTCTTTGGCACAGTTGGAGAAAGGACTTTTAGCACTAACCGAAGGCGATTGGGGGACTGCGGAGAAAGCATTGGAGCGTTCTGCCAACTCGCAAGGCAAAACGACTGCACGATATCTTGCTGCTGCACAGGCCGCAGACGGACAGGATGCCCCAGAACGACGTGAATACTATCTGGAACAGGCCGATTCCGGGGGAACGAGAAAGAAATTCCTGGTACAGCTGACACGTGCGCGGATGCTGCTTACCAATGGTGCACGAGCAGAAGCGATGCCAATTTTGCAGGATCTTCACGAGCGAAGACGCAAGCACCCGCAGGTTCTGGAGTTGCTGGCACGCTGCTACCGTGAATTGAAGGAATGGAATCAGTTGCAATCACTCCTTCCTGCTTTGCGTAAATCCGGCGTCCTCAACGAGGACCAGCTTGAAGATCTCAAAATCGAGATTGCAGTTAATAGTCTACGCTCATGCGATAGCGTTGAATCCCTTGAAGCCGGCTGGAAACTGCTTCCTAAAACATTGCGCAAAGAACCGACAGTGGTTGAGGTGTTCGCCCAGCAAGCGGGTTCCCTTGAGCGCTCGGACTTGGCTGAAAGTGTTTTGCGGGCAAGTCTCAAAGCTGAATGGAATCCGGCCCTTGTTCTTCGTTATGGTGACCCGGGTACCGGCAATGTGCTCATCAGGCTAAAGCAATGCGAAAAGTGGCTTCTGCAGCATCCCGAGGACCCGAACCTTCATCTGGCCCTGGGCAGGCTTTGTGCTGCTGACGAGTTGTGGGGCAAGGCCCGCGAACATTTGATTAAGAGCCTTGAGTTGAAGCCCAGCATCGGCGGCTACGATTCTCTTGGTCAGTTAATGGAAAGGCAGGGTGAACTTGAATTGGCTATGGTTTGTTTCAGAAACACACTTCTTTTAAGCCAGGGACAGCCAGCAATTCCGCTGCCTGGCGATCACGCCAGACTATCTGCGCCTCCGGCGGATGGGGAATAGCAGTTCTAATGGGGCTGGGCCAGAATCCGCACCGGCACATCCAGTCCAAATTCGAATGAATCATAGAACAACCGGGTTTCCGGTAATCCGCTGTTTAAAAAAGAGGATTTGGCTGCATCAATCATCGCAGGTGGCCCACTCATATAGACATCAAAAGAGGAAAGGTCAGGGTAGGTTTCAAGAACAGCCTCGTGTACAAATCCACTAAAAGCTGATTCAGCCGGCGCCGAGTCAGACAGGGCGCTGGTGTATTTAATGTGATTGTGCAAATTCACCCATTGTTTTGGTAGGGACTCCTGGTATAACTCACCCTGGTTTCGTGCGCCCCAGAACAAATGAATGCTGCGTTGATCATTCAATGCCAGCAGGTCTTCAATCATGGATTTAAGCGGTGCAAAGCCGGTGCCCCCTCCCATCATGATAATTGGCCTGAATGATTCATCATGCCTGACAAAAAAAGTCCCCAGAGGGCCTTCCAGCCGTAATATGTCTTTTTCTTTAAGTTCATCAAATACAAAGCCGGTGAAATCTCCGCCTTCGACGTGCCTGATGTGAAGCTCCAGTTCATCTTCTTCCTGTGGAGGGCTGGCAATTGAAAATGCCCTTCTTTTACCTCCGGGCAACAGAATATCTACGTATTGACCAGCCAGAAACTGCATTCGTTGGGCGCGCGGAAGCCTTAAGCGGATACGGATAACATTACTGTCCAATAAAGTTTTTTCGATAACACGGGCTGGCATAAGGCGAACCGGTATGTCCCGGACTGCCTCAATTTCGCGAACTTTTACAAGCAGGTTCTCAACCGGAGCAGCCTGACAGAGCAAAGCATATCCATTTGCGATTTCCTCTTCGCTCAATGCCATTGGAGGATGGAATGGATAATGAACCTCGCCTGAAACAAGCTGCCCTTTGCAACTACCGCAGGTCCCGTTTTTGCAGCTGTAAGGCAACATTACCCCCTGCCGCAGAGCGGCACTGAGCACTGATTCACTTTCACGAACTGAAAAGTTCGCTTCACTGGGTTGGATTTTGACTTCAAACTCTTTCATTTTAACCTTTTGCGAAAATACAATGCCTTGTTGCTTAGGCCTTGCGGGGAGGGGCGTATTGTCTACCATTGGGCTTAGAAACCCAACCAATATGAATGACCGCCACTATGCTAATCTTGCTTCCTTTATTTGGCGACCGGGAGCGAGTTAGGCAGTGTGGACTGATCGATTTACCCCCTTCAGAGTACTTGCCAGAAGCTTTTTTCTGGTAATACTGGCCGTTTTCGGTTCTATCCCAACATTTGTGTGTGTGTCCAGGGTCGGGGCTTCGATCCGGGTAGATCATCGCCAGCTTGACGAGGTCATGCTTAACTGGTGGACCGGCATGGTTTTCAAAGGGTTTGGCATCAAAGTCATTGTCAACGGGGCTGCAATACCTGGCCCGGTGCTGATTGTCTCTAATCATATTTCCTGGTTGGATATCCTTGCGCTGCACAGCACGGCGAAGATGGGATTCGTCAGTAAAGCTGAAGTGGCGCGTTGGCCATTTATCGGTTTCCTGGCAAGGCTGTCAGGAACGGTTTTCCATGAACGTGGAAGCCAGAATTCTTCGAGCAATGTAACCACCGTAATGGTCAATCGTCTCAATGAAGGTGGGCGAATCGGTATTTTTCCTGAAGGCGGGATCTGGCCCGGAGACACAATCAAAGTGTTCCACTCCCGGTTGTTGAAAGCTGCAGTCGAAGCACCATGTCCCATTCAACCAGCCATGATCAGGTATGTCAGGGATGGTCAAAGAGATTCTGATATTACTTTCCGCGACGGCGAAAATTTTATGGTGAATTTTATTCGCCTTTTAGGCCATCCGTCCTGTGTATGTGAAGTGGTTTATCTAGAGCCTATTCATATTGCTGACAGCCCCAGAAAGGATCTCGCTGCACAGGCACGGCTCGCGATTCTGGATGCCTTTGAGGGGCAAGTCCGGCAATGAGTATCTCTGCTGCTCAGTATCAGCCACCCTTTGGCTTGCGTAGTGCGCACATTCAGTCAATGTTGGGCAGTGGAAGTCTGCGACGGATGCTGGTGCTGGCGAGGTCGAAGGAGCTACTCGCTGCAGAACAGGAATGGTTGCTCGACTGTGGCAAAGGGATACGCCTGATTGGCCATTATTCGAGCAGGCCGGTTAATAGGGCCGGGTTAGCAGTGCTAATCCATGGCTGGGAGGGGAGTTCAAGGTCGAATTACATTTTGTCCACAGGAGCGAAGTTGTTCGATCAGGGTTTCAATGTTTTTCGTCTCAACCTGCGTGACCATGGCGACAGTCATCATCTTAATCCGGGAGTGTTCCATTCATGCCGTCTGCAGGAGGTAATCGGTGCACTTGGCGATATGCAAAACCGCATGACTGCATCGAACTGGGTGATTGCAGGTTTTTCGCTCGGTGGTAATTTTGCCCTGCGAGTTGCATTGCATGGCGCGGAATCCGGTTTGTCAATTGATCGCTGTGTTTCCATCTGTCCGGTGCTTAATCCGGAACATGTGTTGAAGTCAATGGAAGATGGACCCACATTTTACGAAGACTACTACAACCGGAAATGGGCAAAGTCGCTGAGAAAGAAACAAGCCTGCTTCCCTGACCGGTATGATTACAAAGAGTGGCATCGATTGCCTGATATGCGGGAACGCACGCGATACCTTGCGACAAGGTATTACGGTTACCAGACATTAGAAGAGTATTTTGAAGGGTACTCAATCGCCGGGGACCGGCTTGCAGGCTTGACAGTCCCCAGCAGCATCCTGACTTCAATGGATGATCCGGTGGTGCCTGTGGGGGATACAAACTCATTGCCGGATGAGCCAAACATCGAAATTGATGTGACTGAACATGGTGGTCACTGCGGTTATCTGAAAAATTGGAAACTTGAAAGCTGGGCAGAAGATTATATTTTGGACCGCTTTGTTAACAGGCAAATAGCATGATCAAACAAGCACAAATGCATATGGACGCCGGGCAGTTCGCGCAGGCAGAAACCATCTATCGCTCAATCATTGCTGATGATGGCAGCAATACAGAGGCGGTGTTTATGCTGGCGCTTGCCCGCCAGGCCCAGGGCGACATCGATAACGCAATCAAACTGTTGAAACAAGCTGGCAGCCAACAGCCCGACAATGCCAACATCCATTACGCACTCGCAACCACATACATGTCGCAAAAATCTGCCGAATTGGCACGAAGTTCTTACCTGGGAGCGCTGCAAGCTGATCCTACTCATATTGACTCCCATAATGGCCTGGCTTTTGTCGAATTGATCAGTGGAAATTTCAAAGCCGCGGAAAATGCTGCCAACCTGGCTTTGGGTGAGGACAGGCGGAATGTACAGGCTCTCGTTTATCTTGGAACAGCAAAATTGGAGCAGAAGGATACCGATAAGGCGATTGCATACTTGCAGGAAGCACTCAAAGAATCGCCGCAACACCAAAGTGCCCAGTTGCACCTGGGCAGGGCATTTCTGGCTGCAGATAACCTCGCGTTTGCCACAAAGTGTTTCGAAAACCTGGTTGAGGCTGACGATAACTTTGCCTTAGGCTGGGAATATCTTGGAGTTGTCAATCGTGCTAACGGTGTCCACGAGGATGCCCGGGTTTGTTTTTTAAAAGCATATTCTCTTGGGCGGCAGAGCCCGCTGGTATTGGAAAACCTTGCTGAATACGAAAAGCTTGAAGGAAATACTCAGCCTGATGCTCAGTCTCAGGGCTTTGCTGGTGCGCAGCCTGGTGTAGATCCGGAAGTTCAGTTTACCGCAGCAGAATTTGAAATCGCCAGGGGAAATCCGGCAGCTGCGCTGGCCGTTCTGGACAAGATTGAGGCCGGCGATAACATTCGGGTAGCGCTGCTCAAATCCCGGGCCTTCGAGCAAATGCGTGATCATGAAGCCGCGTTGGTCTTGATCGAACCATTGGTGATTAGTGGCGAAGCGACAGAAGAGGCACAGCTGGCTTATGTGAGGCTTTTGAGCAAAGCCGGTCGTCAGGAAATGGCAGACCAGTGGATTGACGGCTTACTGGCCGGTACTGATCCACCCTTGTTTGCACAAATGTTTCGCGGTTTTCAGCTTTGTCAGAGCGGAAACGAAGAAGGTATTAAAGTACTACAGGAACTGGAAACACATGAAGGGCTCAGCAATGTGGACCAAAGACGAATTGGAAAAACGTTGGCCGAAGCGCTTGATCGGGCCGGGCGGTTTAAAGAGGCCGCTGCCTATTATTTAAAATTGACCGGTCGGATGGCGCAGATTGTGGCGGTGGCTGAATCTTCAGCAAACAATAACCGGGAGTTGTTGGAGAAAAAGAAAACATTGGCACCTGGTTTGCGTGTGAATACAAGCATATTGCCCGCTGACCCGGTATTTCTTTTCGCATGGCCGGGGTCAGGCTGGGAATGGCTGGCAGCAGGATTGGGGGCGCACTCCGGAGTAATGCTGGTGGCCGATAAACCTGAAACCCAAGCCAAGCGAAGAGCATTGGTCAATACGCCCGCCGGACCGACCGAGTTAGAGCTTTTTACGCCGGACTCGGCAGGAATAGCTGCAGGGCAGTACTGGTCCGACCTGAAATCCGGGGAACTTGAGCCAGGAAATAAGACAACAATTGATACAATGTGGATGTCGGCAGACATGCTGCCAACTATCGCGAGAATTTTCCCGTCGGCACGGGTCATAGTTGCAGGCCGGGACTCAAAGAGCATGGTGCTGGACTGGTTTCGCAGTGGCTACGCGGACCTTCAGGACATGGCGGCAATTTATCGGGACCAATGTGAAGCAATGCAAGGCTACCGCGAAATTGTGCCTCTTGAATTCATCGATGTTGATGGTGATGCATTACAGAGCAAAGCGAGTGCCGAACTGCGAGACTTATGTGAAAAGCTGGGCCTGGCTTGGGAAGAATCAGTTGGTTCCCGAATTGAAGCAATCGCACCCAAGGTAGATAAAAGTCGAGGTCAATGGTCAGATTACGCAAAAGAATTAGCTGGCCCATTAAAGTTATTTGAATCGGAGTAAGCGAACTTGAAAGCTGGAAAAATCATACTTGTCGTGGTGGCATTAATCGTAATCGGAGTTGGCGTGACTTCGGTATTTCTAATGAATAACATGGACCGGCTGGCGAGAGAAACTTTCGAAGAAGGTGGCCTGAAATTGTTGGGAAGCCCGGTAACTCTGGATGAGGTCAAAATTACCCTGATTCAGGGCAAAGCCCGGTTTAGCGGACTAAGCATTGCCAACCCCGCCGGATACTCGGATAAGCCTGCAATTCGCATTGGTTCAATTGAAGTTGATATTGATTTAAGTTCGATCAATGAGCCGGTATTGGTCATCGAAAATATTCTGATACGCGACCCCGATGTGAACTATGAGATGAATAAAGAGGGAAAAGCCAATATAGATATGCTGCAGAAAAGAATTGATGATGCTACTCCTTCACAGGGTTCCAACAGCGGCCTGATGATCATAGATCGACTGGATGTTAAGGGAGGAACCATCATTGCTACCGCTGAACACAAGCCGGACCAAAAACTGGAGTTTGATTTTCCTGTGCTTTTTATGTCCGATCTGGGTGAACCACACGGCTTGTCGCCGGAGGAGATCGGTGCTGAAATTTCTGAGGCCTTGATGGAGCGGATCGTCACTGCCGCCACCAGTGCTGGTGTAAACGCTTTGGTTGATGAACAAAAGGATAAATTGGAAGAAAAAGCCAAAGAGAAAATTGAAGACAAGCTAAAAGACCTGTTGAAACGCGACTAATTCTAGTCAGGAAATTGAAAATCGCTGAATTGTTCCCTTAATTTGGTTTTTAAGATCTTCCCGGTAGCGGTATGCGGGATTTCATCTACAAATACCACATCATCGGGCATCCACCATTTGGCAATTTTCCCGACCAGAAAACCGAGAATATCTTCTTTCTCCAAATTGACACCGGTCTGTTTAACAATCACCAGTAAAGGGCGCTCACTCCATTTTGGGTGCGCAAGGCCAATCACTGCGGCCTCGGCAACACCATCATGGGCAACTGCTGCATTTTCAATTTCAATTGAGGAAATCCACTCACCACCTGACTTGATAAGGTCTTTATCCCGGTCAGTGATTGCCATGTATCCCATCTCATCGATGGTTGCGATATCGCCGGTATCAAACCAACCGTTGTCGTCCAGAATTTCACTATCATGTTTGAAATAGGCTTTGGACACTGCAGGACCCTTGATCATCAGGTGACCGAAGGTCTCGCCGTCGCGGGGTAAGTCATTTCCTTCATCATCGACGATTTTAAGTTCGGCCAGGTACAGGCTGCGCCCGGCTTTGACTTTTACATCAAATCTTTCCGCGCCTTGAAGGTGATGATTTGCGTGCTTGAGCCGGCCAATAGTTCCAACCGGTGAAGTCTCGGTCATTCCCCAACCCTGATACACGCGCACATCGTAGTTGTTTTCGAATTTCTCAAACATCATTCTTGGCACAGCCGCACCACCAATGACCATGCGTTCCAAGTACGGTAACTGTTTGCCTGTTTCTTCAAGATAATTTAACAAACCCAGCCAGATCGTGGGCACCGCTGCTGTTATGGTGACTTTCTCGCTGTCCAGTAACTGGTAAATACTCGCACCATCCATCCCGGCACCCGGCATCACCAGGCAGGCACCAGCGGCCGGGGCAGCGTAAGTCAAAGCCCAGGCATTGGCATGAAACATTGGCACGATAGGGAGCACAACATCCATCGATGTGAGCCCGAATGCGTCAGGTTGATTGACCATCAGGCTGTGAATGACATTGGATCGATGAGAGTAAAGCACACCCTTGGGGTTGCCGGTGGTGCCGGAGGTATAGCAAAGTGCAGCTGCCGTATTTTCATCAAACTTTGACCAGATAAAATCATCATCCACATGCGCAAGCCAGCTTTCATAGGCAACCGCCCCGGGCAGGGATGTTTTGGGCATATGGGCCTCATCAGTGAGGATGATAAATTTTTCGACACTTTTAAGCTGTGCTGCAATCGCTTCGACGACCGGTACAAAAGTGGTATCTACAAAAAGAACACGGTCTTCGGCGTGATTAAAAATGTAAACCAGTTGCTCCGCGAAAAGACGCGGATTAACGGTGTGACAAATGGCGCCAATGCCCATGATGCCGTACCAGGTTTCAACATGACGGTCCGAATTCCAGGCCATTGTGGCCACCCGGTCGCCCAAGCCAATGCCTTCATTTTTAAGCGCTTTGGCGACACGCAAAGAGCGGTTCCTGATATCTGCCAGGGTGCAGCGACGAATTGGGCCCTCAATGGAACGGGTAACCAGTTCACGTTCACCGTGATTGACTGCAGCGTGATCCAGAATGGTATGGACCAGTAAGGGGTAATCTTGCATTAGGCCAAACATGGATTCTTTATTTTCCTGTGATCTGTTCTAATAATGCGAGGAAAAATCATAATGTATTTCCTGTCGAATCAACACCGCCAGTGAGCGAAATCAACCAGAGTATGAACATGATATCAACCGAAAACCTGATTGAAAGAAGAAATAACATACTGGGCAAGGCTTATAGCCTTTTCTACGAGCGGCCATTGCACCTCGTCAAAGGTGAAGGGGTTTGGTTGATTGCTGCCGATGGCAGGCGTTACCTGGACGCCTATAATAATGTACCGCACGTCGGGCACTGCCATCCGCACGTGGTGGAAGCGATTTGCCGGCAGGCTGCCACGCTCAATACCCATACCCGCTATCTGCATGAAACCATACTTGATTACGCCGAAATGCTGACCGCGCGATTTTCCGAAGGCCTGGACGTCGCCATGTTCAGCTGTACCGGAACTGAGGCCAATGAACTGGCCCTTCGAATTGCCAGAGCGCACTCGGGTGGCTCCGGCATGATTGTTACGCCTTTTGCTTACCACGGCAATTCCTGGGCGGTTTCACAGATAACCACCTCAGACCTGCCGGAGGCGGAACGCGAGGACAATGTGGTTACGGTTCCTGCACCGGATGTCTATTCCGGTCAATATCGCGGTGAAGATGCATGCGAACAATACCTCATGCATGTACACCAGGCCGTAGAACTATTGAAAAGCAGAGGTCATCGGCCAGCGGCAATGATCGTCGATACGGTTTTTTCAAGCGAAGGCGTACCCAATGTTCCTGCCGGTTATCTAGCCGGGGCGGCCGATATTGTCCGTGAAGCCGGGGGGCTTTTTATCGCTGATGAGGTTCAGCCCGGATTCGGACGTACCGGACTCAATTTCTGGGGGTTCGAAAATCACGGTCTGGTGCCGGACATTGTGACCATGGGCAAACCCATGGGTAACGGGCATCCGATTTCTGCAGTGGTGACAAGCACTGCTCTGGTTGATGAGTTTCAGCTGCAGGCAGAATATTTCAACACATTTGGTGGCAACCCGGTTTCATGTGCTGCGGCAAAAGCGGTGCTTGAAGTCATGGATGCGGAAAATCTACAGGCTAATGCTTTGGCAGTAGGCCGGCATCTTCATAACGGTCTGCGTGCTCTGGCTGATCGTCATGAAATGATTGGTGATGTGCGTGGGTCGGGCTTGTTCAATGCAGTCGAGTTGGTGCGAAACCGTGAGAGTCGCGAAGCGGCTGATACAGAGGCGGTCAGGATTGTGAACGAAATGTGCGATCGGGGCGTGTTGATCAGTGAAACCGGGCCACGAGGCAATGTGCTTAAAATCAGGGGGCCGATGACCTTTAGCAAAGAAAATGCTGATTTTCTGATTGAGAAACTGGATGAGTCGCTACAGGTCGTGAACCCTTCTTGATTCGCGCAAGGCTTTTGGGTGTAATATTTAGGCTCTTCTGCGGGCGTCGTATAATGGTATTACCCTAGCTTCCCAAGCTAGAGACGAGGGTTCGATTCCCTTCGCCCGCTCCAAAACAGGAGAACTTCCTATCGGAAGTCCCCCTGTTTTGAAGAAGGCAAGGGAACACCCTCAAGCGACTTACCTCAGATGCTTTTGAATTGGTCACTTAGACTTCGTGATGTTGTCGTTCTTTACGAAAAGCACTGGACGAAGTCGGTTCGATTCCCTTCGCCCGCTCCATTAGCCTGACTTAATAAGCTCTGATGATTTCCTGGCGGATTTTGCTAATGTCCATTTGTTTGATGTTCTGGTCCGGGCGACCGGCACATTGTGGTTTGCGTGGACAGGCCGAGCTGCGCGGACATATGATCATGGCGTCCTGGTTAATGCCCCTTGCAATCCACTCGATATTTAGAATCTTTGCCACGCTGCTCAGGTCCTTACGAATTGCTGCAGGTATTGCTGCTGAACCACCATTTGCTCGGCTTAAATGCATTAGCCGCTCTGCGATTTCAAGAGAATCCTTGCCCTGGGCATCCAGTGCCGGATTCAAATCGACACCGGCACATAAGACATGCTGATTGCCTGCCAGGTCCTTCACCTGCGTAGATTCGCAACAATATATGTGTGGCACTGTGCCGTTATACATTATAGATATCTGAGCTGAATTCTGTTTTGGAGATGGGTTGAGCATGCGAAACACAGCCCAGTGGTGACAGGGGTCCTGCACCAGACGCATATTGCCCCACGGCAAGGGTATGCCATTGCCACGATAGACCGCTTTTAAGATTCCACCCGGGTATGCGTCAAAATAGTGCCAGTGAGGATAAGAAGAAACAGCAGTCATGCGCCGCATGACAACCGAACTCGAAACATCAAGTTGCTGTGCACAATTGATGGCATATGCATGACGATTAAGGTGCTGGCGCAAGGGAAGTTTTGGACATAAAAGTGCAGCGGCAAAAAAGCTGCATTCAAAATCCCGCCAGGCATGCAATATATCTTCCGAATCCAGTGACATTGATTCCATGATGCCCTTGTCGTCCTCCCGAATTGTTTCCGAAAGACCGTGGCCGGCAGCATTAATGGTCTTGAAACCATCTTTACCATGCAAAATGCAGTGGCCGATATGCGTTGCGAGATCGTATTTGAGGCGCTGTGGATGTTTTTTGAGTGCCTCATTGGCGTAGATGATGCCGGGTGGCTCGAAAAATGAGCGGATCAGGGTGCGAACCTTGATACCCGCATCATCGGTGGTCGTGTCCGCTTTTCGATCGAACCACTTTATCTTTAGTCCTAGTTGCTTGCAGATGTCATAAACCTCATCCAGGCGCAAAGGCATGCGTTTTTCTCCAATATCCTCTGCTGCTTTCTCCAGATCCGGAAAATGGTTTTGGTGATACTCCTGATGGGCCCTTATGAGCAAGTGGGTAAATTGCCTTCCGGTGGTTCCTGTCTGCGAGAGCATTTCTGGAATCGCAATTTGCAAGTGAACTTTCTCAAACAAAAAGTCTGGCTCTAGCGGTACTCCTCGAATTCCGCCGCGATTGTTTTGGACCGGCGCCTGTGCACCCTCCCTTGTTTCATCAAGAAACCATTGCCAGTCCTTCTGAAATATTTCGGCAATGCAGCGCAACATTTTTTCACTTGGCACCCGCTTGCCGTTTTCAATCATCGAAATGTAGGACACAGACGGTGCGGACTCCGCGTCAATTTGAATACAGCGCATGGAAAGATCTTCCATGGTGAGGTTATTACGCTTACGCAGGTTTCTGATTTTGGTACCCAGAAAATGCGCCTTTCTCAGCAAGGGATTGTTTTTCTTCATATCAGATTTGTGAAATTGACACTGTGAAATTTTATTTGTGAAATTTTAACCGTAAACGGAATAGACTGCCAGTCAAGCCTATCAAAATGATTTAGAGCCACCCGTCATCAACGACCTCATGTGGAGAGGGAAATGAATACATACGAGACAGAAATAAACAAAGCAGCGGCAGTAATTGGTCAGAATGGAAGTTCATGGAGGTCCATCAATCCGGAAAATGTCGCACGCATGCGAATTCAGAATCGTTTCAACACGGGCTTGGATATTGCCAGGTATACCGCTGCAATTATGCGCAAAGATATGCAGGCCTATGACATCAATCCCGATGCATATACGCAGTCGCTAGGTTGCTGGCATGGGTTTATCGGGCAGCAGAAGATGATATCTGTTAAAAAGCACTTCAAGACCACCAAGGGACGATACCTGTACCTGTCAGGCTGGATGGTTGCGGCTATGCGCTCTGAGTTCGGTCCCTTGCCGGATCAGTCGATGCATGAAAAAACCTCTGTGCCAGCACTGATTGAAGAACTCTATACCTTTTTGAAACAGGCGGATGCGCGAGAATTGACCCACCTTTTCTCTGATCTGGACAAGGCCCGGGATGCCGGTGATCAAGTGCGTGAAATGTCGGTACAAAACCAGATTGAGGATTTTGAAACGCACGTAGTACCGATTATTGCTGATATTGACGCGGGATTTGGTAATGAAGAGGCTACCTACCTGTTGGCCAGGAAAATGATTGAGGCAGGGGCCTGTTGTATCCAGATAGAGAACCAGGTTTCGGATGCCAAACAATGCGGTCATCAGGACGGCAAGGTCACTGTTCCGCATGAGGATTTCCTGGCCAAGATCAACGCTGTGCGATACGCCTTCCTTGAATTGGGTGTGGACGATGGTGTGATACTGGCGCGTACCGACTCACTTGGTGCCGGATTAACTCAGAAAATCCCGGTTTCACGCACACCGGGCGACCTTCCTGATCAATACAATGCCTTCATTGACGGTGAGGAAATTACTTCGCTGGCTGACATTCAACCAGGGGAAATGGTCATCAGGCAGGGTGACAAGTTGATCAGGCCATCGCGCTTGCCGAATGGACTGGTTCGCTTCAAAGAAGGCACCGGTGAGGACCGAGTGGTACTTGATTGCGTTACTTCAATGCAAAACGGTGCTGACTTGTTGTGGATTGAAACCGCTAAGCCGCATATTGGCCAAATCGCCAGAATGGTTAATCGCATTCGTGAAGTCATTCCCAATGCAAAACTGGTGTACAACAACAGTCCCTCATTTAACTGGACACTTAACTTCCGTCAGCAGGTATTCGACCGTTGGGAGGAAGCTGGCAAGGACACTTCAAGTTATCAACGCGATCAACTGATGGGTGTTGAGTATGATGACAGCGATCTGGCGTGTGAGGCTGATCGAAGCATCATGCAATTTCAAAAAGAATCAGCGCACCAGGCAGGTATTTTCCATCACCTGATTACATTGCCGACTTATCACACCGCCGCTCAGTCCACGGACACACTGGCCAAAGGATATTTTGGAGATCAGGGTATGCTCGCATACGTACGCGATGTGCAGCGTCGGGAAATCCGCGAAGGGCTGGCATGCGTAAAGCATCAGGACATGTCCGGCTCGAATATTGGCGACGAACACAAAGAGTACTTTTCTGGTGAACAGGCGCTTAAAGCTGGTGGTAAAGATAACACCATGAGCCAATTTGCTTGAAGCAAACTGGCTAGCGCGGAATCTCCAGCAGGAAACCTAGCGATTTCGCCAGTACAGCTTGTAAATGACAAACGGTACAAGAATTTGGGCGAACCAGTAGGCAAAAAAACCGAATTCAACGTTGGCATTGCTCACAGACATACCAGCACCGAGCATGTAAACGAAAATCATCATTACTGACCAGCCAATGGTGAAAATCCACCAGAGTGTTACCAGTATCTTTCTCTTTTTACTCACTGTTAACTGTGATTGACGTCATGGTGCTCAAACTGCCAGTGATTTCAGCTCCATTGGCTCCCAAGCTTTGCAGCACCGCAAACAACCAGACGCTGTCACCCGGCGCGATGGTCACGGTGCCGGAAAGTACACTGGTGCCGGCCCCGGTCACATTTTCTTGCTCCTCGGTTCTGGATGCATGAAGCATCACAGGCTCATCATCTGGCGATGGCTCTCCA
>JBLHGQ010000061.1:0-16234 GCA_047614505.1 Rhodothermales bacterium
TCGCGAGTGCGCTTCGAGTTTGTCTGCTGCACGAAAAAACCAGGCTGGCATTCTCTCGGCCGCAGTCACTGAATTGATGTCTGGTCTGGGAATGCCTGGAGGAGTTCTGGAAGTTCATGCACATCATGACCCGCAAGCGCCTCCTTCACCTCTTGGGGATAACCGTGTTGAAGTGCTTGTTAGTGCCAACCCTGGTGTTGATCCCGGCCCACTAGCAAGAATTGCCTCGGGTGGTGAGTTGTCCAGAATCAGTCTGGCTATCAAAGTTGCCTCTAGTGGAAGCCGGTCTTCGCGAACCCAAATTTTTGATGAAGTTGATGCTGGCATTGGCGGTGACACCGCCAATGCTGTTGGTGTACTTATGCAGAAACTGGCCCAGGGGACTCAAGCGCTGTGTGTAACACATCTGGCTCAGGTTGCCGTGTGTGCTGATCACCAGATTCAGGTGCGCAAGGAAGCGATGAAAGACAGGATCGCAGTAGATACGACCATTTTGATTGAAGATGAACGTATTGATGAAATTGCACGGATGCTGGGCGGACGCATTTCAGACCAGAGTCGGCGCCACGCTTCTGAGATGCTCAGCGCTGCGCGCTTACATTAGTCACTGCCGATAATCGAGCATTCCGGACTTATTTGTCGTTTATTTTCTAGGTCGCACATAAATGACCAGACTATGATCTTCTATTGTGTAGCCGTACTTCTCGGCAATTTCTTCCTGAATTCTTTCAATATCCTCACTGACAAACTCAGTGACTTTGCCTGTTTCAACACAAACCATGTGATCATGGTGCTCACCTGAATCAAGCTCGTAAAAGGCTTGGCCACTTTCGAAATTATGCTTAACGACCAGGCCAGCGGCTTCAAACTGGCTTAACACGCGGTATACCGTTGCCAAACCGATATCCTCATTAGATTCCACCAGCGCGCGGTATATGTCATCTGCAGTCATATGCTTACTGCCATAATCCTCGAGCAAATCCAGAATACGCATCCGTGCCTGAGTGACTTTCAAGCCAGCTTTTTTAAGGTTTTTACTTTCCAACGGGTGAACTCCGAATTGAATTATGTTTGATAACCCTGTTTGTCAGGGATAAGTATATTGTATCATTCACGGCGCTGAGTCCTGTCGCAGTAACACTCATAGGAAACCCATGTCCAAGAAATTAATTTTGATACTTGTTTGCAGCCTTTTCGCTATAAGCGGATGCAATATTATTTACAAACAAAATATCCAGCAGGGAAATGCGATTGAGCAGGACAAACTGGATCAACTCAAGCTCGGCATGACCATGAACCAGGTGGCGTTTCTTCTGGGAACTCCAGCGGTACGTGACCCTTTTCATCAACAGCGGTGGGATTACTACTATTCGTTCTCAATCCGCGGCGGCGATCCGTTGACCAGGTTGGTTACGCTCAATTTTGACAATGCCGTTTTGAGTGCAATAAAAGGTGCGGATTTCGATGACCAGCAAGCAGTAGTCAACGCGGCAACCCAGGCCGAGGCCTTGCCAACTGATGAAGGAGAAATCGGTGAGGAAACAATTTCTCCCCAAGAACCTGATGAACCAGTCATTTCCGCAATAGAAACTCCCATGGCTGTAAGTAGCGAATTGATTACCGTTTCCGAAGCTGGCGCAGAAGTGTCTGATGTCGTTGAAGATGGCATGCAAGAAGCACAAATAATGCTGGAAGAGGCACCAGTCATTGAGGAAGCTACGGAAACCACCCTGGCTGTAAGTAGCGAATCTATTACAGATTCCGAAGCTGGCACAGAAGTGTCTGAAGTCGTCGAAGATGCGATACAAGAAGCAGAAGAAATGGTGGAAGAAGCAGCAATCATTGAAGAGACTGTGCTACCTGAAGCTACTTCAGAAGCCATAGCCGAATCCAAATGGGTCATTCAGCTGGGTGCATTTGAGTCTCTTGCAAATGCCGAAGCATTACTTGAACAAATGGAAACCGAAGGCTATGTAGGCCAGGTCACTTTGCAGAAATCCAGAAATCTTGATAACCGTTACCTGGTAAGGACGCCTGGCTTCGAATCCAAAGCCCAGGCTCAAGAGCAGCTTGATTCGATCAATTCTTCACTGGAACTGGATGGATTCCTGATCCCTCCGGTTAAGTAATTTACCCGGTTTACTGATCTTTATTTTTTACTCACTGGCTTTATCTCGCTAACTTTTCCTGGCTGACTTTTCCTGGCTGGCTTTTCTTCGCTTGCTCGTTTTCGTCGAGCTTCCTTGGGATCTGCTATCAATGGCCGATAAATCTCAACCCGGTCACCGGCATGCAAAACATCATCCAGACCCGCTTTTATGGAAAAAATACCAAGTCTCGCCGGATCCACCAGCATTTCCGGGAATTCATTTTTGATACCGGAAAATTCAATTGCTTCCCCAAGCGTGGTTCCTATCGGAACCTCCAGCGCGAGCAAAACCTGCTTCTCCGGCAATGCATACACTACTTCCACACAAATGCTTTCAGGTTCCATGTTCACTTTCCTTAGCGACAGTTGCAGGATACTGGTCTGCACGGCGACAAAACTCCTGCACCAAACGATCTGCAATTGACTTAAAGCCCCGCTGGAATGCAGTAGTGATTAATCCTGGAGCGAAGTCAAAATTGAGTTCAAGGCTGATTTTACTGCCGCTTTGGCCTAACTGCTTAAACCTCCACTCACCGGCAAGCGCCCGAAAAGGACCTTCTACCAGCGTTAGTTTGACACTTTGGTATGGTTGCAGAGTGTTATGCGTTTTAAATTTCCGCTCTATACCCGCGACTTTTACTCCGAGGCTGGCCAACTGGTGTTCCGCACTTTGCTCATGTACTTCTGAATAAGTGCACCACGAAAGAAATTCAGGATAGGCGGCAACATCATGTACAAGCTTGTACATATGCTGCGCTGAATGCATTACCAATGCTGTCCTTTCTATGTTCATTGTTGTGGGCCCTGTCCGGGGTCGAAAATATAACATGAGCAAGTGCTCATGTCGGTGTTGAACTGCTGGTAAATTGAAGCTGCGAAGATAGTAGAATACGCTTCTGATGAAGCAAGCTACCTCCACAAAAACAAAGACTATTGCGCTCAACAAGCGCGCACGTTACGAATATCACATCGAAGACCGCCTTGAGGCAGGTATTTCGCTGGAAGGTTGGGAAGTAAAATCACTGCGTGACGGCCAGATCCAGTTTGCTGACAGTTATGTACTGCTGAAAGATAACGAAGCGTTCCTGTTTGGATGCCTGCTCAATCCACTACCGACGGTTTCAACACACAAAACACCTGACCCCACCCGTACCCGGAAATTGCTTTTGCACCGGCGTGAAATTGACCGTTTGAAAGGTGCAGTCGATCGAAAAGGGAAAACCGTTATTCCCACTGCAATTTACTGGTCGAAGGGAAAGGTGAAGGTGGAAATCGGAATTGCGACCGGTAAGCGTCAGCATGACAAACGAAAAACCGAAAAGGATCGTGACTGGGACCGGCAAAAATCACGCATTATGAAACATGCATGACTCAGGCAGAAAATGACTGAAGCCATTATTTATCTCGACTCTTCAAGCACACTCAGTTTGCAAAGTCAGATCAGGCAAAAACTGGTCGACGCAATTTTACAAGGCACCTACCCGGCCGGAACCCGGCTACCTTCATCGCGAAAGTTGGCCGATCAACTCGGGGTTGCCCGTAATACGGTTGTTCTTGCCTATGAACAGCTTATCGACGAAGCCTACCTGGAAAGTCGCGAAAGAAGCGGAATTTACGTAAACGAGAAAATCCTGGAAGGCCGGATAGGCTTCAGCGGTAAACCGGACTCAAGTAGTCCGCCCGGTGACCGATGGCGACACCACATAAAAACCACTTTGCAATTACAAGAGCCTTTTAAATGGCCGGCTGACTGGCAACAGCATCCTCACCCCTTTATTGACGGATATTTCGATTCCTCCCTGTATCCCACTGCTCAATGGCGTGAGGCTAGCCGTATGGCCCTTGGGGCAAGAACAATCCACGAAGGGACGGTAACCGAAGGTTATGCTGACGACCCTGCCCTGATTGAAGAAATCCGCACCAAGATGCTGCCACGGCGCGGTATTTCCGCCAGTGCTGATGAGATTTTAATCACACTTGGAGAGCAAAACGCACTGTACCTGCTTACGCGATTGTTAACTGACCCTAGCAGTTGTGTTGCCATGGAGGAACCTGGAAATCCCAAATTTCGAGAATTATTAAAGCAATCCGGGGCCACCATTTCAGCCCAGGCGGTTGATGAGTTTGGCATGGTAATAAATTCTGAATTAGCCGATGCACAGCTTATTTATGTAACACCCAGCCACCAGGTTCCCACAGCGGTCACCATGCCAACCCAGCGGCGTGTCGCCTTGCTCAAGCAAGCTGAACAAAACGATCAGCTGATAATTGAAGATGATATTGAGCACGAAAATAACTATCTCGGACAGCCTCATCCGGCCTTGCGCGGAATGGATACCAACGACCGGGTTATATACGTGTCGGGACTTCCGAAGGTGTTGGCTCCGGGATTAAGAATCGGTTTTATCGTTGCCGCACCGGATTTAATTCGTGAGGCAAGAAAGTTACGACAGATGATGACGGGTCGCCCCAGCATTGTGAACCAGCGCACCGCCGCATTCTTCCTTTCTATGGGCCACTATGATTCTTTCATGATGCGATTGCACAAGATAATGGGGGAACGATGGGAAGCCTTGAGACAGGCATTGAATCACTATCATCGGGGAAGTGAAATAGAATTTCCGACACAGGGTGGCACTGCACTCTGGGTAGAAAGCCCGCCACACATTCCCGTTGACCGCTTGGTAAATGAAGCTGCCCGACGAGGCATTCTGATTGAACCTGATACTCACTATTACGGTGGCAAAAGAAGTTCACGCAATCATTACAGGATGGGAGTGACAAGTATTCCCGTTGAAAAAATTCGTGAAGGCGTCAATCAACTGGAAAGACTGATCAGGGAAATGAAGGCTGACTCAATCGAGCAGTTGAACCCGAAAGATTCCGGCTTATTGACTGGTAAGCAATTGAAAGCCTTACTACCTGGCGCGACCATCATTTACAAAACATATTACGGTGCGCCATGCACCATCGAACTAAGCGAGGATGGCAAGATGACCGGTGTTTCCGGACATGCGAACGAGGATTGTGACTCTGGTCGTTGGTGGGTTGAGGAAGATTACTATTGCCGCAAGTGGAATCAATGGAGTTACGGTGAAGAAGGCAGCTACCAGGTCACACTTCACGACAATCAAATACGCTGGTGGCGACCAGGCGGACGACTGGTGGATACGGCAATCATTCAAACCAGCAACAGCAAACTGGCCTAGTTTCCCCTCTAAAATTGGTTCTATGTCCTTTCCGAGCGCTTCTATACCCTGAGTATCCTTAAACCCGTTTACGGGCGCTGCGCTGCAACGGAGATACAATGAGTCATCTGGCCATAGCTGGGTTACAACTTGAACTGGCGGTTGAAGATAACCTGGCGTTAATTGAACACGAGATCGCCCTTGTCAAACAGCGGTTTCCGTGGATTCAGATGGTTGTTCTTCCTGAATTGGCCACATACGGTCCCTCTACCGAACTTGCGATCAAACTTCCCGGTGAGGTTGAAAACTGCTATCAGGAGGCAGCCCGCAAACATGACATCTGGCTTATTCCAGGTTCCCTTTTTGAAAAACGTGACGGTAAGGTTTACAACACCGCCCCTGTTATCAATCCGGCGGGTGAGATAGTTACACGATATAGCAAAATGTACCCATTCCTTCCTTATGAAAAGGGCGTCGAGTCAGGCAATCGCTTTGTTGTGTTTGATGTGCCGGGCGTTGGTCGCCTTGGTCTGATGATCTGTTACGACATGTGGTATCCGGAAATGGCCCGTCAACTTGCCTGGATGGGCGCTGAGGCTATCATCGTACCCACGCAGACCAACACCAATGATCGCTCGCTTGAGCTTTCAATGGCGCAGGCAAACGCAGCAATGAATCAGGCGTACCTGATAAATATCAATAATGCCGGCAGAATGGCATACGGGCGCTCCATCGTAGTTGGCCCTGACGGCACCATTGTTCATCAGGCCTCGAGTGGCAGGGAAATCATTACTGTCGAGCTGGATTTTGAGCACGTCCGTAGAGTACGGGAAAGGGGTATACATGGTCTCGCGCAGCCTTTGAAAAGTTTTAGAGACGCGAATATTAGCTATCCGGTTTATCAGGATGGTGCCGGGCCAGGCGCATTCGGCGAACTGGGTAAATTACAGGTACCAAAATCTGATTAAGCTGGTTCGATCCCTGCATTTCGCAATATCTTAAGCAATGGCTCCAACTGGTCTTCGTAATGGCGCCATTTAGCCACCGAACTCTTGTAAATTGGTTGTCTTACCTGTGAGGCACTTGCAGTCGTTGATGCGGCCTTATTCTCGTAGAATTTCAACACCTCTTCCTGCCAGTCCAGGTCACAAAAACCCAGCAATCGTTTAGATTCACCTTCCGTATCGTTCACCAGATCTTCATAGCCAATGGTATGAATTACGCCTGGCATAACCCGGTTCCAATGTGCCATTAACCGGTGATAGGCAACATAGTAATGACCCAATTCCTCCAGATTGTAAGAAAAAGGATAACCGTCTACAAAAAGCTGCTTATACACTGCATAACAAGTGTCCATCGGATTGCGGTACAGGTTGATTATCTTCGCATTGGGTAAGGCCAGGTGAATCAATCCTGCGTAGAGGTAATTAATGGGGAGCTTATCGATAAATCTTGGCTTGTGTGCAGTCGCAGGGCGTGTGCTGTTGATGTAGGCCTCACCCAGTTTTTCAAAATTCAGACCTTTGGTTATTCTCACCAGTTCATCACGGCCCGGCTTTCTGACTGAAGAAGTCTTGCTCACCGCTGACATCAGTTCAGTCGTAAAATTGCCAAGCTCCCCGGCCGCAAATACATCACTGTGACTACTCAGAATTCGCTCAACAAGTGTGGTTCCAGATCGCGGCATGCCCAATATAAAAATCGCCTCAGCATTATCATTTCCAGCAATTGCGCCATCAAAAATCGACTCATCATAGGTCTCGGCAATGACCGACATAGTTCGCAAATCACGTTTTGCGTCGTACTGAATATAACTCCTTCGCGTGTCTGCACCCGCTTTGAGATATTGAAACGAAGGCTGCCATTCTTGCAGGTCTTCGAGCTCTTTCGCCAAAGCGAAACAAACATGGGCCCTCCCCCTCAGATCGTCTATACCGCGCCTGAGTAATTTTTCCATAGTCTTGACGTGATTACTTTCTTTGGTCTGGACACGTAATTCCGAACGAACCTTGTACGCTTCATAGTCCTTGGGATTCAGGCCAATCGCTCTATTGAAATTCTGTTCTGCATCGTCAATGTGACCCAGGGAGCGCTGCAGGACAGCAATGTTGTAATAATGCTGGGATTGACCCGGTTTGAGCTCTATTGCTCTTCGATAAAACTCGATAGCCTCTTCACGTCGTTCCAGTTGAGTCAAAAGCATCCCGAGAGTTGTGCAATCAAATGCAGTTAAAGAATCACGCGTGACCAGGTCGTCGACCAGTTCGCTAAATGGAACCGTTTGCCGCAGGTGACACAAGCACAAAGCCTTCTGAACCAGCCAACTGGTATTCTCAGGATCCAGATCAATGGCTTTTTCGGTGAAATTAAGAGCAGCTTCGACGCGGTTGGAATGCATCGCCAATTGACTCGCACTATGCCAGCCGGAAGGATAATCCGGAAACTCACGATTAAGGTGCTGGCAGGCCACAATCGCCTGTTTGAGTTGCTTTTTATCAACTAACTGCCAGACCTCTGTTTCCAGTTGCTTTGCGTTCCTGACTTGCGCTTCGTTCAAAAGTGCCCCGCTATCATATGGCTAGAACTGAGGAAAAGATCATATCAGCACGCCTGCCCAAAATCGGCATGTATTTTGTTAACAAACAATAAAAACCCGGCAATAAGCCGGGTTCGTATCAGCCAAATCAATGGCTTTGGGAGATATTTTTAGAAACGATAACCGAATTTCAAGCCAATGGTTCGTGGTTGAACGATAAAATTACGATTGCCGTTGCCGTACCAATTCTCGAAGATACCGGTGTCGTAGCTGGCGACCCCTTCCGGAAAACCACCGGAAATGCCTTCTTCGTCACCCAGATTCTTCACATACAATGTTGCACTCCAGTTATCAGCAACATAAGTCGCACTGGCTCCTAACAAAGTATATGAGCTCCATGTCTGTGCCCACGCACTTGAAGGATCGACGAAATTTTCTGAATCGCTCTGATAATAACCATTAAAGCCAACTACCAAATCCCTGTCCCCATTAAGATGCCAGCTTTTGTCCAGACTGAAACTGAGTGTGTTATCAGGTGCACCAGGTAATTGGGTACCACTGGGAGCCACTATGTTACCGGTCTGCGGGCTAATAAAATCCCTGTCCAATTCAGCATTTACATGGGTATAGCCCACGCGGTAGTGAGTGCTTTCATTAATATAGCCTTCCAGCTCAAGTTCAATTCCCTGAGTAGAGGCCTTATCTCCGTTTGCGGCGATAAAAAAGGCGAAAAACTGAGTGGTCGTATTAAGTTGAGGGTTGTCCCAGTCAACATAAAAAGCCGATGCTGTATAGGACATATTGCCCACTGTGCCTTTCAGGCCAATTTCATAGTTACTCACTGAATCAGCGTCAAACTCACGGATGGCCGCGGCATTTGGCTCACCAAAGGGTTCACCCAGTGCAGGAACAGCCTGTGCGCCACCATGGCGATAACCTTCCGAATACGTGGCATACAGCATCTTGTTGTCTGCCAGGTCCCAGGAACCATTTAGCTTAAACAGCACATCGCTGTCGCTGGCAGATGTCGGCGCAAACTGGGTGTTGGTGAAACCGACCACCAGAGGGAAACCTGAATGGGTGTTATTAACCGTCTCATTATCAAACCAACGCAGACCGCCAGTAACCCGGGCTGTATCGGACATGTGATAGGTCAACTCTCCATAAATTGCTTTTTCTTCAAAGTCAGTTTCACGTAAATAGTCAAAGTCGATCTCGGTCAATTCCGGGTACCATCTTGGCCAGAATCCACCGTAGATTCCTCCCGTTGTGCAAATCGGATCACCTGATTCGCGGCAAGCCAAATTAAACTCGTTCATACCCGGGTTATGACTCAGCTGCCATGAGGACGTTTCCTGATCCATGAAAAACGCGCCCACCAGCCAGTCGATACTACCTTCTCTTTCATTGGAAACCAGGCGGAATTCCTGGATCAGCGCTTCATCGGTGTAACCCCGCTCTGCACGCTGCGCCGGGCGTGGCCACTGACCACCATAAAACAGGTAGTTCCAGTTACTTCCAGACCAAAGGTAACCGTTATCGCTTTCACCACGGCCGGTGTGATCATACGATGAGGTGCTCGAGGTGAGCGTAGCAAAGCCGAAATCCCATTCAAGATCCAAACTGA
Source organism: Rhodothermales bacterium (assembly GCA_047614505.1). Lineage (GTDB taxonomy): Bacteria > Pseudomonadota > Gammaproteobacteria > Xanthomonadales > SZUA-36 > JABDJL01. The sequence goes on from JBLHGQ010000061.1 coordinate 9,501, forward strand.
GCAGTTCGGCCTCACGGCTGGATGGCTCTAACAAGAGCTGACCACTGTCATCATCACCATATGCGAAAAACAAGTCAGATCCCACAGGTTGATTGTTGTTACCTACTGCGGTCGAGCGACGTGAACCGATTTCATCTTCCTGGTTGTAATAACTCAATTGCAGCGTGAAATCGTCGGTAGGCTGGGCACGAAATGCCACTTTGTAAAAATCAATATCGACCGTATCGGCATCTTCTATGTTGGTGAAACAAGCATCGTGATAAAGCACCTCGGTTGTAGTAGCTGCCTGAGGCGCTACACAACCACCATCGGTCCAAACCAAAGGCTCCCTGTTTGGGCTCAGCTGGTAGGCGTTGACGTAATCGATGACACCATCATTCGAAATGTTGCTATAGCTGATGCGCACCGCCGCAGTTTCACCAATAGGTAAATTTAGCATCACATCCGCAGCGCGATTATTACCTTCAGACCCTGAAGTCTGACCATAATCCACACTTACCGAACTTTCGAAAGCTTCTGGATTCGGTTTATTGCCGATATACCGCACGGTACCACCCAAAGAACCGGAGCCGTAAAGTGTGCCCTGAGGTCCACGTAATACTTCAACCCGTTCAATATCTTTAATCAGGAAATTGGCGAACACCGGAGTATTGTCATAATAAGTACCAACCGTCGGTACCGCGTTGAGGTATACATCTCCATTGCCACCACCGTCGACATTCAACCCTCGAATGACGATACTATTGGTCGTGCCGCCGTTTCTGAAACCACGATCAACAACCGTTATGCCGTGCATTGCCCTTAACATTTCGGCCTGATCAACAATATTCAGCAGATTTATGGCGTCCCCGCTCATGGCGGAAATATTGTATGGAATATCCTGAACGGTTTGTTCGCGCCGTGTCGCTGTGACGATGATTTCCTCTAACAGTGAGGCTCCGTCATCTTGTGCCCGTACCTGCTGTGCGGTAGACATGGTAATACAGGCTGTCGCGACTGCTGCTGCGAGTGACTTTCTTTGGAGTTGGCGTTTGTTAGGCATTACAGGGTTCCCACATCATGATGTATTGTGAAAATTACAGTACTGCCATAACAACGAGTAGTACCAGTTTGAGACTGTTTTCTAGTCCAGTTGATTTGTGACCATTTTTTGGTCTAGTCGATCCGCTTAAACAATGGCAAAGTCCCAAAACGATTTTCCAAGTCCAGAGGCTCACCATCAGCCATAGTTAAAGGCCTTGGCGGACTAATGTTTTGTGTCGTCAAGGAAACTGTAACGGCTACAATAAGAGATACATAGAAGCCGGCAAAACTGGCTGAAAAATCAGCTTCAATGAATTTCATAACGGCAAATACCGTGAAACCTGATGCAATACCCGAATACCCACCAATGCTGGTTAGCTTTTTCCACCAAATCACCAAAAGAAAGGGCGCACTCATACCGGCAAAACCGATGGAAACCGCCAATCCAATTGCTGAGATGACAGAGCTGGTGTTGAAAGCAAAATAGAGCGAAAAAATGGCGATGACAGGTATTGACCAACGCGCAACCCGCAAACTCAATTCATCCGATGGCTCAGCCTTGAATCGTGGTAGCAAATTTACCGATATCACTGTGCCACAGCCCAGAAGAATACTGTCAGAAGTACTCATGATTGCAGAAATTACTGCGCCAACAAAAATTGCTACCAGCACCGGATGTAAGTGCTCAACTGCCAGTAATGGAATGATGGCATTCGGGTTTTCTACGCCCGGCATAGTGACCGCAGCAATATAGCCGATAATCACGGGAATCATGCCAAATGCGAGATAGCCCAACCCACCAATATAGAACGCATTCTGGGCTACCTGTTCCGAGCGAGCAGCCGCAGCGCGCTGTACTAGTGAAAGCACTCCAATTGCAGCCAATCCGGAGCTCAGCCAGACCTGCATATAAGCAGTCATTGACTTCAGGTCATAGGCTTCGGGTGTAAAGTCAAAAGCATGTGCTGGTAACTGTGGCGCAATGGTGGCCCAACCTCCCGCATCGTCCAATACAACATAGAACAGAATCAGGACACCAATGATGATGAACGCCATCTGCACGACGTCCGTGGCAGCAACCGCCTTGAGCCCTCCAAACATTGTATAAACAACAATTACCAGAGTGCCTCCGAGAATCCCGAGTGCCGCGGATTGCCCTGTGAGTGATTCGAATACTACGCCAAAGGCGAATAGCACCGCTCCCAACCAAATCGTCCCCGCCACCAGATTCACAAATATGGATATGATCCCGGCAAGGTCGCCAATTCGGGTTTCATAAAACGCTATATGAGTTAGACGCCTGGAGCGGTTATAAGTACGTACAAAAAAGAAACCGGCAATGATCAGAGCAATGCCCGAAACCAATGGATCCCTGAGTACTTCCAGCTTGTTTCCAGAATAGGCAGCAGCGGCAGAACCCATCATCGGTCCTGCACCGAACCAGGTAGCAATGATAGAAATAGCACAAACACTCATGGACATATTGCGCCCTGATGCAGCAAAGTCGTCCAAATCTGTGGATTTTTTGGATACAAACAAACCGATTGCGAGCATGACAAGCACATAGAGCCCGGTACCGACTAAAATTGTGGTTTGAGTACTAGAGTCCATAAGCTTTTTTCAATCCAAATGAAAATCAGGAGTTTTCAAGACGCAATTCCCACAACTCAAGCAAGCTGGCATAAAACTCACAATTTGCCCATAAACGATCGAGTTCTTTTGCAGTGGGTTTGCGTTGCAGGTAAGCGGTCAGAAACAGTTTTCCAAGTTTTTCACCCAAGCCGTGGTGTTGAACCACAATCGCAAGATCAAACCAGGGGTCGCCCATGCCGGCAAACTCCCAGTCAATCAGCATGACCTTATCTGACTCCAGAATATTGTGATTTAGCAGGTCGTTGTGACAAAGACAACTTCGATCCTGTAATTGCCGGCTTTTTGCCAACAATTGAAGCGCTTTTTCCGCCAATTCCTTAGCCTGGGCAGTTCCAAGGTATTGCGCATAAGACGTGATTGCAGTTTCCGGCTCAAACTGCGACTCAACGGCAGGAAGGCTGTGCAGTTTTATCAATAGAGGCGCCAGTCTTTTAAGCCAGCTACTTTTGCGCAGATCAGATTCAAGCCAGTTGGTGCCGGACACAAATCGACGTAAGGATATGCCACGAGAATGATCGATGTACACTAACTCGGGCGCCAGTCCGACAGCTGTGACCATTCTGCAAATTACTTCTTCAGCATGCCTGTCCATGCCAAGTTCACGGGCACTGGGTTTATCAATTTTTAACACGTACTTGGCTTCGAAATGCTCCAGCAGCATGGTTGTGCTGGTTGGACCATCAGCAAGCATGATGCTTAAGGTTGCATTGGAAAAACCGGGAATTGTGGCGAGCGCCAACTCTGGAGTCATAAATTATTTTCCTTCATGCTTGCACGCCAATTCCGGTAACCAAATACAATCATTACCAGATACACGGTGAACAAAATTGCGGTTAAATACAAACCGCGGCTAGTATAGAGTCCAACAGATACTGCATCAATCACGAACCAGTAAAGCCAGTTTTCCAGTATTTTCCGGGTCACCATATAGGTCGCAACCACTGCTCCCCAGGTGGTAAAAGAATCAAGGTGTGGCAGGGCTGCGTCAGTATAATTCGTTAGCAAATTACCGCTGAAAAACATCAGAAGAAGAATGATACTCACTGCGACCAGATGCTTGTAAAGTGGCCACGTTGTAACCTTTAAATCCGCACCGGGCTCGCTGTGTTTACGCCATTGAAACCAGCCATAGCCTGCCATAAGAAGGTAAAACACCTGCAGGGCGGATTCCATGTACAGATTTGCCTTGTACATCAGAAATAGATAAATAATGGTGCTGGCCGCTGCAGCCACCCAACACCAGATAATCTGCCGAATGGCCAATACCAGATATGCAACAGCCAAAATGACTGCCAACACTTCCCACACGAACATTTGACTCATCATTTCGATCGCATCAGTTTTAATACTGGTAATTAACAGTCACACCGTAGTGTCGCGGGTCGCCAAGGCGGGTGAATCGGGTTCGCTCGAAAAACGGTGGTGCCAGACCAAAAGAAAAACCCCGCGAATGGTAGTCCTCATCAAACAGGTTTCGAACCCACCCATACACTTCCCAGTGTTGCCATTTTTTTCCCAGTTTGAAATTGACGAGTTGGCGGGAGGCTGATTTCTCATCATGGCTATAATCAAAATAGAATGAACCCAGGGCACTGACATCAAGTCGTGCAAACCACTGTTCGGAACCATTTTCAGAACTTTGATAACTAAGCCCCAAATTAGCGGTGTATGGCGGTGCGTGTGCATATTCCCGGCCGATTATCTCGCCGCTGATATCCGCTTCACGTTCAAGCGGATATGCAGTTACTTCTGAACTTAAAATTCCCAGATTTCCGTGCAATGTCCACTCATCGGACAAGTGCCAGTTCACCACAGCTTCGAAACCCGAAGAATGACCCTGAGCGTTACTGGTAATATAAATAAAATCGTTTGGATTATCCGTGTACTGGGCCGAACTGCGTAATTGCATGTCCTTTCGGTCCATATAAAACACGCTGAATTCCCCGGTAAGACGATCATCAAGCCAGGAACTCCTGAGACCTGCCTCATAGTTCAAAAGCCTCTCTGATTCGAATGAAATCGCAGCGGCGCTGGTTCCGGCCCCCGAACCGATCGCCCGTGCAAGACTTGGATTGAAGCCACCGGCTTTGTAGCCCTGTGAAACAAGCCCGTAAACAGTTGAGTTTTCTGCCAACTCGTAATTCAAACTGATGTCGCCACCCCACAGGAACTCATCGGGGGAAAAAACATTTTGCAGGCTTTGAGTCGGATCGCCATAGATTTCGTCCACGAATGAGTCCTGATATGCAGCATCCCAATACTCAACACGTATTCCTGCAGACAAGGTCATACGCTCATTGATGTGGCTATCAAGCTTGCCAAAAGCTGCGAAGTTGGAAGACTGATATGCACTGTTTAATCGCGTTCTATCCAGGCACGGTGTACAGAAGCTAAAGGGTGCATCGGCGCTGTCATCATAAATGCCGTTTGAAGAAATCAAATTAGACTCTTCGAGACGCTGGGCATACATGCCCAACAGCCAGTCAGTTTTGCCATCAAAAATGCGCGAAGAAGGCGTCGAAATAACTCTAAATTCCTGGCTGAGCGTGGATCGATTGCGATCATCCTGATAAGCATAGTCATAAACATATGGGTCCCAAAGGGTATCGCTGCCCCACTCACCATCGTATGAAAACAATATGTCGGAGTCTGCGTAAGCTGTGATACTGACTAAATCGACGGCGGCAGAAACCGGGCCTGAAACCCTGAAAGAAGCACCTGTGGTTTGTTGTTCATCACGACCGGGATTGTCCGAGTAAACTGTTCGTCCATTTTGCGGCGACCAGGCGTCGTAGCCATTATTGAAATCGGCGAGTATTACGCTGAGCTTTGCATTCCACCCGTTTTCCAACTCCCAACGCAATTTACCGTGCGCCAGTAATTCGTCCCGCTCGTTACTGTCATTGCCGTCTAATGTCACATTGTTGTAAAAACCATTGCTGCTCAGTTGCTGAATGGAAAAATGCCCGGCTACCTGCTCTGATACTGTGCCGCCCAGTGCGACTGCAGCACCGCGAGTGTCATCATTTCCAGATATCAACCGCGCTTTCATCGTTGACTCCATGCCCGGCTCCGCTGATTGCACATAAACCAGGCCAGCGATGGCATTGGCGCCAAACCGGGTTGCCTGCGGACCACGCAGGACTTCGATCTGACGGGTATCGAACAGGTTGCTGATGCCGCCCACTCCGGACAGATCAATGTCATCAACAATGAAACCAATCGAAGGGTTTGGTGCTCCCTCATATTGCTCCAGTTCACCAATTCCTCGCAGTTGAAAGTAACGGCCTCTGGAGCCTTCGCCGGACATATTCAGATTAGGAATCTGTTGCAGTAAATCCTGAAAGTGTTGAGCTGGCAGAGATTCGATTGCAGCAGTGTCCAGCCTGGTGACACTGGCATCGACATCACGGACCGCGGTTTCCCGCAACGCCGAGACAAGCACCTCTTCAATGATTTGATCAGATTGTGCCGCCACTCGTACTGGAACCAGTGCCCAGAAAACGATGGCAAGAAGCAAAAATAATGTTTTTGACATAACAGAAAGGTCCTTTTCCTACACCGGTACTAACCGGATCAGGTTCAAAGGGTTCCTGCTTTAGCAGATCTCAGGCTCTAACTGGGCCTCCCCTGAGGAATTTACACAAGTGTCCTGTCACACATCATATGGCGTGTAACAGGACACCAGTTTAGTGCAAAAGCCATCTGACCACAGAAAAACAAGTCAATCCTCACTTTTTGCTGTCGATCTTTTAGAATATGCCCAGACGGAGCGGAGACCAACATGCATTTACATCCCAGATTTAAGCCCTTCAATTTCACGCAATGGGTTGAAGATAATCAGCATCACCTGCAACCACCAGTCAGCAATAAGCTGTTACACGAAGAAAGCGGCATGATTGTTATGGTGGTGGGAGGACCCAATACGCGAGTCGATTTTCATGACGACCCGGTGCAGGAATGGTTTTACCAGATCAAGGGCGACATGGTTTTGAAAATCTTCGAGAACGGAAGTATCTACGATGTCCCGGTTCGCGAAGGTGAAGTATTTCTTATGC